>JBCCFD010000029.1:0-33049 GCA_039029915.1 Chloroflexota bacterium | reverse complement strand
GCTGTTTTTCATCGACTGGCGCATGGCGCTTGTCTCACTGGCCGTTTTCCCCGTCGGTATTATTGCCATGCAGTTTGCCTTCCGAGATTTTGCTGAAGGACGTGCTGCCATGGAAGAAGCGAGCGAAACGATGAGCAACACCATCATCGAATACGTGCAGGGGATGCAGGTTGTCCGCACCTTTGATGACGGCACAACGTCGTTTCGCCGCTATAGCGAGGCATTGACTCAGGCAACCAAAACGATGCGCTACTGGTCAGACAAAAGCAAAGGCGGCGCATATGTTGCGGGCATCCTCTTTACCGCCATGCCAACGATGATTATTGTCCTGATGGTTGGCGCAACATTTGTAGGAAATGGCTCGCTCGATATTCCGACCCTGCTCCTTTTCGTTTTTATCGCCCCAACTTTGCCAGACTCACTCGTACCGGTTATCTGGATGTCCTCTTTGCTTAATGTATCAAGCGCAAGTGCCAAGCGTATCGGGTATTTACTTTCCCAATCAGCCTTGCCAGAACCCGCCACCCCGCAAACGCCACAAGATGCGAGCGTGCGCTTTGAAAACGTCTCGTTTACCTATGCCAACCGCACCGATCCAGCCCTCGATGACGTAACCGTTGAAATGCCAGCCGGCACCGTCACCGCCCTCGTTGGCATGTCGGGCGCAGGCAAAAGTACCGTCGCCCGCCTCATTCCCCGCTTTTGGGATGTTGATGCGGGTGCCATTTACGTTGGCGGCGTCGATATCCGCGACATGCAAAGTGACGATCTGATGAAGCATGTTAGCTTCGTCTTTCAAGCCCCGTTTCTACTGCACACCACCATTCGCGAAAACATTCGCTTAGGCAAGCCAGACGCCACCGACGTCGAAGTTGAAGCGGCTGCTTTAGCAGCTCAGGCACACGACTTTATCATCAGCGAACTGCCCAACGGCTATGACACTAAAGCAGGCGATCGCGGCACGAGGCTCTCGGGTGGACAGCGGCAGCGCATCACCATCGCCCGTGCCATCCTGCAAAATAGCCCCATTGTTGTTCTCGATGAGGCAACCGCCTTTGCCGACCCTGAAAACGAGGCCAAAATTCATGCGGGCATTGCCCATCTAACGCAAGGAAAGACCATCATTGTCGTCGCTCACCGCCTATCAACCATTCAAGATGCTGACAACATCGTCGTGCTCAATCAGGGCAAGTTGGCAGAGCAAGGTACACACGATGAGCTAGTTGCAGCAGGTGGCATTTATGCCAACCTGTGGGATAAGTTTAATCAAGCGCAGGGCTGGGGCCTGCGACGACGAGCAGAACAGCCAGCGGTGAAGGGGAATTAGAAACATGCTCATCGATTTAGAACCTTTACTCTTTTTGGGCTGGCTGGCCGTTATTGGTGGCCTTCTTAATACCGTGGGTGATTGGCGCATGTTAGGCTTTCCCATTGCGGGCAAAGAGTTTGCACTTGAAATGATTAAAGATAAGCCGCTCAATCACGTTGTATTTGGTGTCTATATTGCGATGGGGGCCATACCGCTGTGGTTCGGCATCATTTTTGCAACCCTCTACTTGCTGCGTAACTCGCCCGTGTGGGTACAGGCCACGGTCAGCGTTAGCACTCTTCTCTTTATCATGTTTTCGTTTGTTTATCACATCGCGCACATTTTTTATGACATAGGCTGCCGCAATGATGATGCACCAAACATCGAACGCACACTGGCGGAGATGAAGCGAATGCGAACTTTTCTCATGCCGATCAGCCTAATTATGGCCTTAGGGCTGATTGTAGGCGGCATTTTGGGCGGGGCACCCATCTGGTGGATCGTATTCAATCCATTTGTGATCACCATCTTGATATTGCTGATCAGCCGCGCCGCCCCTGCCCCGATTGGTGGCTATCTGCTGCCGGGCGGGTTTAGTTTAGGTTGGACTTTATTTTGTTTAGTAACGATGTTGGCCGTTTGAGATAAGTTGGCGTTTGGCATAGCTTATGACTGTGCTGAATGACCCCAAACTACGGAGACAGCCAGTAGTTAAGCAACCCGCAAAAAGGTTTTGAAGAACGAAAGGCTGCACGCGGGTTACTCATTAGGAGAAGCAAAAGGATGCCTATTTTCAAGAACTCTCGCTTCTCCACTAAATACAGGGAAAAAAATGATTGAAACTTACAACAACATGATTATGGCAGCAGGCGATCACAAACGGCGCGTACAAATGGCAATGTTGATGGGTGTGTTAGGAGCGATTGCTCAGGGCGTCATCTTTGCGCTGCTGTTCCCATTTTTTGCAAACTTACTGGCTGGCAACAGCGACTGGCGAAATTACGGCTATTTCATGATTGTGCTGCTCGTTTTGTTTGCTGTTTTTCGGCTGATTGAATCTGATCACGGCTTCAACACACAGATGGATGTTGGGCACGACTTGCGTATTCGGCTAGGCGAACAGTTGCGCAGTATTCCATTGGAGTATTTACAATCGCGTCAGGCGGGCGACCTCAACGCCGTTTTGAGCGGCAATGTTCAGCAGGTTACAACCGTCATGGGTGGTTTGTATGGCATGATTTTGCAGTCCATTATTGCGCCGATCACGACGATTGTGATCGCGTTTTTTATCGATTGGCGGCTAGCTGTAGCGCTGGCAGTCATCTTTCCGATGGGCGTGCCGCTCTATCAGCGGATTCGTACGTTCGCGGGACGAGAATACAAAGTGGCGGCGGACGCGAGCGCAAATGTGGCTTCAAACTTGATCGAATATGCTCAGGGGCTAGAGGTATTGCGGGCAACGCGACAGGTTGGGTCGCAGTCGGTGCGGCTGCAAGCGTCGCTGGCGGAATTACGACACAAACAGACCTCAGCAACCAACTGGGGCATCATGCCGAACATCACTATGTCCTCAATTGTGCAGATCGGTATGTTGCTCGTAACGATGCTGGGTGTTTATCTGGTGCTGGGTGGCTCACTCGAAGTAGCCGTGCTGCTGGCGCTGATCGCCATTGCTGTGCGCTATGCAGAGCCGCTTTCGATTTTCGCCAGCCTCACCACGATGCTCGATTTTATGGAAGCTGGCCTCTATCGTATCAACCAGCTAACAGAGATTGAGTCTCTGTCCGTACAAACCCCAACCCAAACACTTCAAGCGTTTGATATTCGGTTTGATGGTGTTGATTTTGCTTATGCGCCCGACGATGAAGATTCAGAGGGTGAGCAGGTGTTACACGATGTATCGTTTCAGTTGCCGGCCAAAACGCTGACCGCGCTGGTTGGTGAATCTGGCGGTGGCAAAACCACAATTACGAAGCTGATTACGCGTTACGCTGATCCACAAAAGGGCAGCGTCCAAGTCGGCGGTGTGAACGTGCAGGCGGTCGAACCAACCGAGTTGATGCGGCATATTTCGGTTGTTTTTCAGGATGTGTATCTGTTTGATGACACCATTCGAAACAATATTCGGATGGCGAAACCCAACGCATCCGATGGTGAAGTGGAAGCGGCGGCTGAGGCGGCAAACTGTCACGAATTTATTACCCGTCTACCCAATGGCTACGATACAAAGGTGGGTGAAATTGGGGGTACGCTCTCTGGGGGCGAACGTCAGCGCATTTCGATTGCGCGTGCCATCCTCAAAGATGCCCCTATTGTTTTGCTTGACGAGCCAACTTCAGCATTAGATACGGAAAGCGAAGTGGCTGTTCAGCGAGCGATTGACAATCTTGTTGAAGATAAGACAGTGGTTGTGATTGCGCATCGCTTGTCAACGGTGGTGGCGGCTGACCAAATTTTGGTGTTGGAAGATGGAAAGATTGTGGAGCGCGGTGGTCATGATGAGTTATTGGGAGTGGAAAACGGCCGTTATGCAGCCATGTGGGCAGCCCAGCAGCAGGCGCGGCGCTGGAAAGTCGTGAGCTAATTTTCTAAGCGCTAAAGGGCTGAAACGCAAAAGAGGAGATTCAAATGACAGCAGGACAGGCGGAAGAAAAAGAATTGACGTTGTGGCAAATTATTGCCCCTGTTAAACGACAAATCTATTTGGGCATGGCAATGTCAGCAACCAGCGGCATTGCCTGGGTGATTGCGCTCATTTTGCTACGCCCCATCGTGAGCGAAATGATGACAGCTGAGCCAGATGTGACCACCTTGCTGCGGCTGGGCGGGTTTATTTTACTCGCCATCGTCATTGCCATTTTCCTGCGCATCTACTCATTCAACTGGTCCCATCGGGGTGCGTTTGAGCTAGAAGAAAAATTGCGTACTCAGCTTACGACGCATCTGGCGAAAGTGCCGTTGGGGTATGTTGTATCAACCGGTTCAGGCACGCTTAAAAAAATTTTGATGGATGATGTGCGCAGTCTGCATGCGTTTGTCGCCGACAGCACGCCGCTAATGGCCCGCGCCTATTCGCTTCCGGTGATTACCATTGTGTTCATGTTCATTGTGGATTGGCGCATGGCACTGATTTCTCTCGCCGTATTCCCGGTGGGCTTTGTGGCTACGCGGGTCGCCTTTCGTGACTACGCTGTGGCACGGGCTGAGGCTGATGCGGCCAATGAGCGTATGAACCGCACCATCATTGAATATGTGCAGGGCATGCAGGTGGTACGCACCTTTGATGATGGCTCAAGCTCTTTCCATCGCTATCGTGAAGCGCTGACAGATGCTACCAAGACGGTGCGTAAATGGACGGATGGCACAAAACACGGCGCATTTGTAGCGCAGACGCTGTTTGCGGCGCTGCCAACTATGGCGATTGTTTTGATGGCTGGTGGCTTCTTGGTCTCAAACGGCACGCTTGATTTACCCACCTTGCTTCTGTTTTTATTTATTGCGCCAACGTTGCCAGACTCAATTATCCCAATGATTTTTCTGTCTGTGCTGGTCAATATGGCTAGCGCAGGTGCAAAGCGAATTGGCTACCTGCTCGGACAACCGATCTTGCCCGAACCGGCGTCGCCGCAGACGCCGCAAAACGGCAGCGTTCGCTTTGAAAACGTGACCTTCACCTACGCCAATCGCACTGATCCCGCGCTGGAAAATGTCTCAATTGAAATGCCTGAAGGCAGCATTACCGCACTTGTAGGGTTGTCTGGTGCGGGGAAGAGCACCGTGGCTCGCTTAATACCTCGCTTTTGGGATGTGGATGCGGGAACGGTGTATGTGGGGGATGTCGATGTGCGCAATCTGAACAGCGACGACCTAATGCGGCATATCAGTTTTGTTTTCCAAATTCCGTTTTTGCTGACCGACACGATTCGTGAAAATATCCGATTAGGCAAACCAGATGCCACAGATGCTGAAGTGGAAGCAGCCGCTAGAGCATCACAAGCACACGACTTTATTGTCAATGAACTGCCTAATGGATACGACACAAAAGCGGGGGACCGCGGGACACGCCTTTCTGGTGGTCAACGTCAGCGCATCACGATTGCACGCGCCATTTTGCAGAACAGCCCCATTGTGGTGCTGGATGAAGCAACTGCCTTCGCCGACCCAGAAAATGAAGCCAAAATTCACGCAGGTATTGCCAATTTAACGGCTGGAAAAACGCTGATTGTAGTTGCCCATCGTCTGTCAACGATTCAAGACGCAGACCAGATCGTGGTCTTTGACAAGGGCCGGGTAGTTGAACAAGGCAAACATGATGCGCTGGTCGCGTCTGAAGGGATTTATGCTAATTTATGGCACAAATATAATGAAGCACGCAGTTGGGGATTACGGCGTCATTCGCAGCAAGTGGAAACGGGAGATTAAGCATGTTAGACACCTATAACAACATGATTCAGGTCGCCGGTTCAAAAAAGCGACTGTTGCAGAACGGTATCGTGCTGGCAATTGTCGGCTCGATTTTGCAGGGTATCGCATTTGCCCTACTGTTTCCTTTCTTTATCAATCTGTTTGCGGGGAACAGCCAATGGCAGCTTTATGGCTGGGTGATGGTGGTTCTGATTGTCATTGATGCAGGTTTACGCTGGTGGGAGAGCAATTACGGTTATGAATCGCAAATGGAGGTAGCTAATGAAGTGCGAATCAAGCTTGGTGAAAAACTGCGCAACATGCCGCTGGAATATCTACAATCCCGACAAACTGGTGACTTAAACGTCGTTCTCAGCGGAAACGTCAACGATGTGGTGTTAATTATGGGCGGGATGTACAGCATTGTGCTGCACACCATTATTGTTCCCATTACAACCGTTGTGATTACGCTTTTCATTGATTGGCGGCTGGCAATTGCACTTGGCGTGCTATTTCCAATCGGGGTGCCGCTTTATAAGCGGATGCGGCAGGTAGCTGCACGCGAAAATCGGGTTTCGGCCGTAGCGCATGCCGCTGTGACCTCAAATTTAATTGAATACGCTCAAGGATTGGCCGTACTGCGAGCATCGCGGCAGGTGGGGGCGCAGTCGGTTCGTTTGCAGGATTCGCTGGCAGATTTACGCGCAAAGCAAACAAAATCGGCCGATTTAAACGTCCTTCCGAGCATTTCCATGTCGTCTATCGTGCAGATTGGGATTTTGCTGGTGACGGCCTTGGGCGTCTATCTCGCACTGGGTGGCACGTTAGAAATTGCCGTGCTGTTCGCCACGCTAGCGATTGCGGTGCGTTTTGCCGAGCCGCTGTCTATCTTTGCCAATATGGCAACGATGTTTGACTTCATGGAAGCGGCAATAGAGCGTATTAATGAGCTGATGTCTGTGGAACCGCTGCCGGTGCAGCAGCCTGCCCAGAGGCTTACGGAGTTCGACATTCAGTTTGAAGATGTTGAATTTACCTACGCCCCTGAGAACGAGGGTGAGGATGGGGAACTGGTGCTGCGCGATATTTCTTTCCACCTGCCAGAAAAGTCGCTGACGGCGCTTGTCGGTGAATCGGGTGGGGGTAAGACGACGATTACTAAGCTGATCTCGCGCTATGCAGACCCACAAAAAGGGGCTATCAAAATTGGTGGCGTGGATATTCGGGCCCTTGAGCAAAAAGAGTTGATGCCGCACATTTCGGTGGTGTTTCAGGACGTATATTTATTTGATGACTCGATTCGCAACAATATTCGCATGGCAAAACAAGATGCGACGGATGCCGAAGTGGAAGCAGCGGCAGAGGCGGCCAACTGTCACGAGTTTATTACGCGCCTGCCAGATGGGTATGACACGACGGTGGGTGAAATTGGTGGTTCGTTATCTGGCGGTGAGCGGCAGCGCATTTCGATTGCGCGTGCCATCTTGAATGATGCACCGATTGTCCTGCTCGACGAACCGACGTCGGCGCTGGATACGGAAAGCGAGGTGGCGGTGCAGCGGGCGATTGACCGGTTGGTGGAGAACAAGACGGTGGTTGTGATTGCCCATCGCTTGTCTACTGTCGTGGCTGCTGATCAGATTTTGGTGTTGGAAGACGGCCGTATTGTGGAGCGTGGTGGGCATGATGAGCTGTTGGTGGAAAACGGCCGTTATGCCGCCATGTGGGCTGCTCAGCAACAGGTGCGACGTTGGAAGGTCGTAAGCTAAATCACCCGGAGTAAAAAAATGACGCAAGAAGAACCTACATCTGAAAGTGAAAGTCATACTACGCCTCAACCAAATAACCCTTCAACCGTGGTAACGTTGCAACTCGCTCACACGCTCAACGAAACAGAGACCGCTGTGCAAATGTCGTGGAGCGACGGTCTGAAAAGGCAAAACGGGAATCCGCTTGGCATTGGAATTGAGCCGTTTAGCGGGGCTGTCGGCTTTGTCGCCAAAAATTTGGAATATCCCTCTTTTAACCGCGTGTTAGGCGTCACGGCAAAACATACAGATATTTTGGAAGAGATTGTTGGTTGGTATGGTCGTCAAGGGATACCTTGTCAAGTCGAAATCGTGCCGCATTTGGCTGATAAAGCCCTTTTACACAAATTGGCTGACCTTGGTCTTGCCCAGACTGATTTCAACACTGTTTTTTATGCTCGCCCACCGTTCGAACCACGCCCGTTGCTAACTGAAATCGAATTGAAGCAGTATGAAGATGACGATTTGAAACTGTTTGCACAGTTATATGTCAAGCTTTTTCCCAGACTTTCACCCAGCGAGGAAGAGGCATTGCGACAAGAAACTGTCGCTAGGCATTCGCTACCCGGCTGGCGTTGCTATCTTGCGTGGGTGGATGGCAAATTGGCTGGATACGCGAGAATGTATGTAAGAGATGAGACTGCATCGTTTTCAGGTGCATTCTCGTTACATAAGTTTCGTGGGCGTGGCATACAACAGACACTTTTGAGGCGGCGCGTGCTTGACGCCAGTGCGTTACGCTGCAACCTCATCGTGAGTCAAGCCGCACCCGGAACGACGAGCCAGCGCAACATGGAGCGTGAGGGCTTCCGTGTTGCCTATCACAAGGCCATATTTGTTGTAGCGCACAATACCTTCAATCATTGAGATTTTGCTGATACTCCCGCTTAAAGATATTGATGTAATTCTTCAGAGCGATCTTGCCGGCATCTGGATCAACGTCGGCTTGCACACCGGCAAACTGCTCGAACATAGAGGCGAAATATTCGAGTAGTCTTTCATAATCCATTGTCGGATGTGTATCTAAATTAATGGGAAACGTAAATAGACCCTGCCGGAAAATCACCTCAATCCATGAGAGGATTTCTGCATCAAGGTCGGCTCGAATAAGACCATTTGTCTGCAGGCTTTTCAACCACTGTGTATTTGATACCAACATGCTAGATGTCACCTGCGCGACCGTGGGATCATTGATGAAATTGCCAAGAACAAATTTGTTCTGCGCATAGATTGCGCGGATGAAAGGGAATTGGCGAATTGCCAGTAGTGCATTGCGATATAAACCCTGCAACGTGCCACCATCAGGGTCGCGCTTTACTAATTCCAACCATGTGTCCACGTACGCTATGCTTTCGCTCCAAATCAACTCACCAAATAGAGCTTCTTTGGTCTTCCATTTGGTATAGATCGTACTGCGTGCAAGACCGGCTTCATTGGCGATGTCTTGCATCGTTGTTTTGTTGTATCCCTGTCGAAATATGACTCGGATAGCGGCTTCCTGAATGCGTTTTTCTGTTTTCATAGTTAAAAATTAGACAAATTGACAATATTTGTCTAAAATGTGCAAAAAAGAGAGCGGTTTGTCAAGTATTAATTATCTATAAATCGATAATACTAGCACAAAGAGGCATAAATACCTGACAGATTGAAACGTTTTTCCCCCTTTATATAGGGTACTACGTACAACTAGATTTAGGCAGTGACTTGCTCCGTTCACGACTAGGAAGGTAGAGCAAGCTTTTCGTATCTACAGATGGATCAAAAGTGAAGTTAGGCCATTTTTTAATATGATGTACTCCTCAAAGAAGACGCAAAAGGGAATCACGAAACCGCTTATTGCATGACGAATAACAGGAGAATAACTCAATGAATTTGAACAAGACAACATCGACGACAATGAAAAACAGTAGGCTAGCAAATACCCGCCAGGCGGTCATACTTGTAACCGGTTTGCTTGGAATCCTAGCGGCAGTTCTTATAGGGATTTCCGACGCTATTCTGATCGGTCAACCCATCAGCGGGTCTGATATATATTTTGGAGAGTATCAAGAGTATGAGTTGATGCTTGGAAAATCACCAGTTATGTTAATGTGGGGCAGTTTGGGCGGCATGGTAATTCCCATGCTCATTATTGGCTATTGGCACTGGTACATTGGTATGGTGAATGTTGGGCGCAGATGGGCACGTCTGACCATGATTACCATGATATTTGGCCTGATGGGTGGCATGGTATTTCATTTCACCCTAGGAATGGTGGGTATTGTTTACCAAACGCAACCGTTAATGCCTGATAATGCCAGCAAAGAGCTAATCGACTCGCTCGTACTTAATCTTTATCGTTTCTTTGTCTCACCGGCCGTGTTCGTAGCGATAGCTGGTTTTCTTCCGGCATCAATTCTCTTTTTCATTCCAACCATACGCGGAAAGACCCTGTTTCCCCGCTGGTATGCTTTTAGTGTTCCTATAATTGCCTGGCCACTCTGTCTGTTGTTGGCAACGCTTATTCCTGCGCCATGGGGTGGCTACGTTGCTACAACATTTCATTGGTCAACAATCGTCTTTTTCGCCATTTCGACAATTATTTTAATAAAGTATCAACGTCGCGAAAGCGCTGTTAGTGAAACGCCAAAGTTAGTTTAAAGGTTTAGAGGTTGAGTATGTCAAGTGAAGCAAAATCAACTGAAATAATGGAAAAGAAAAAAGGTCTTCGTGGGTGGACAACGCGTGATTTGCTGGTAACGGCCGTTATTGGCATAGTATTCGGCCTACTAATATCTGTAGTCGTGAATTTTGGTCTTGTCCTATGGGCAGCCACAACACCGCTGGTAGCCGTAGCTGTCTTCAACGGGGCTTTTGTCATGTCAGGCATGACCGCACCGTATCTCATTAGACGTCCTGGGGCGTCAATCATATCTGAGTTAATTACTGGGCTGGCGATGTCCCCGTTCACAGCGTTTGGCATTGGGGCCATTGTTGGCAGATTGATGGAAGGTATCGTGTATGAGATACCATTTCTGGCGACCCGCTACCGTCGCTATGGTTGGGTGCCTATGATGTTGGGTGGCGTGATTGGCGGTACCGCCTTCTTCCTCATGACCATGATGGTCTATGGTGCCCAAAATCTAGCGACAGGCTTGCTTATTGGTCTTGTGTTCATCAACACGGTCAGTTGCGTCTTAGGTGTGGTTCTGTCTCGAAAGATGGTTGAAGCTCTCGTTAGAAGCGGCGTCCTCAGCGGGCTGGTATTGGGCCAGGAACTACAGGAAGAAATCTAGGATATTCCGATGGAAAAAAAACGACTAGATTCCCATAAAGACCTTTCACTGTGGGAGATCATCGCTCCGGTAAAGAGACAAATCTATGGCGCTATGGCCGTGTCGGCAATTAGCAGCCTTGCCTGGGTTGTTTCGCTAGTGCTCATCCTGCCCATTGGCCGTGAGGTTTTGTCTGACGCGCCAGATATGGGGCGTTTGTGGCAGCTTTGGGGGTTGATGCTCATTGCGGTCGTCATCGCATTTGTCCTGCGGACGCTTTCATTCAATTTCGCCCACCTCGGCGCATTCAGGTTGGAGAAGATACTGCGCACCCAACTGACGACGCACCTTGCTAAAGTCCCATTGGGGTACGTGATCTCGACAGGTTCAGGCGCACTCAAGAAGGTGCTGATGGATGATGTGCTCAGTTTGCATACTTTCGTTGCTGACACCACCCCATTTATTGCGCGGGCCTACACGACACCATTCGTGGCTCTAATTTTGATGTTTGTGGTCGACTGGCGTATGGCACTGCTTTCTCTAGCTGTTTTCCCCATCGGCATGGTTGCCATGTACTTTGGCACAAAAGATAATGCAACTGAGCGCATCGCTTACGATGCGGCCAAGGAGCAGATCAACCGGTCCATCATTGAATATGTGCAGGGGATGCAGGTGATCCGCACCTTTGATGATGGGACCACCTCCTTCCAGCGCTATCACGATGCCCTGACGGAAGCGACCAAAACGGAGCAAAATTGGGCCAAAAAGTCACAGGTGGGCGCCTACGTTTCACGGACGCTTTTCGCTGCTCTGCCGACACTGGCCATCATCACCCCTATCGGTATCTGGGGGGCGCAGCAGGGGCTAATCGACATCCCCACGCTGATCTTTTTTGTCTTTCTGGCACCCACCGTAGCCGAAGCACCGGTCAACATTATGTGGATGAACATGCCGCTTAATCAATCGAAGGCAGGCGTCAAGCGCATCGGCAAACTTCTTGATGTGCCCATTCAGCCTGAACCGGCTCGTTCAACCCCGCCACACGATGCTAGCGTTACATTTAAGGATGTCTCGTTTACCTACAGCGGCCGTAAGGATGCCGCGCTGGATGGCGTTAGCTTGCGCATGGAGCCGGGTACAGTGACCGCGTTGGTCGGTCCATCAGGGGCTGGCAAAAGCACCGTCGCTCAGCTTATTCCGCGCTTTTGGGACGTGAATGCAGGCGCGGTGCTGGTCGGCGATGTGGATGTGCGTGAGATGAGCAGTGACGATCTGATGAAGCAGGTTAGTTTTGTCTTTCAAAACCCCTACCTGCTGCATGACACTGTCCGGGAAAACATTCGGCTGGGCAAACCGGAGGCGACAGATGCGGAAGTTGAGGCGGCCGCCAAAGCAGCGCAGGCACATGAGTTTATCCTCAATGAACTGCCCCAAGGGTACGACACACTGGCCGGGGATCGGGGCACACAGCTTTCGGGGGGACAGCGCCAGCGGATTACCATCGCCCGCGCGATCCTCCAGAATAGCCCCATCGTGATTCTTGATGAGGCGACTGCTTTTGCCGACCCGGAAAACGAAGCCAAAATCCATTCGGGCATCGCCAACCTCACGGCCGGCAAAACCTTGATTGTGGTGGCTCATCGGCTTTCTACCATTCAGGATGCGCATCAGATTGTCGTTTTAGACAAGGGGCGCGTAGCTGAGAGCGGTGACCATGATACGCTAGTTGCAACCGACGGGATCTATGCTCGACTGTGGAACAAGTTTACAGAGGCTCAAGGGTGGGGACTAAGACGCACATCTAAACCGTCAATTGTTGCAACAGGGGAGGTGCCCCAATGATGCTCATTTATAGAAATATGATGCATATTGCGGGATCGATGGCTGGCGTTTTGCGCGCTTCAATCATCATCACCATGATTAGTGCGCTCGTGCAGGGCATCACGTTTGCCATGCTCTACCCGCTATTCAAAGAATTGATTTACCCTAGAGGGGATGGTGGGCGACAATTATTGATCCTTGGTAGCATCTTTATCATTCTCGTTCTGATCGATGCCGCCCTGAGGTTTGTTATTTTCAGATATGACTGGGAGAGCTACATCAAGGCTGGCTACGAATTACGGATAAAGCTGGGCACCCAAATGCGCAATATCCCGCTAGAGTCACTCATTGCTCAAAAAGTGGGTGAGCTGAATGTGGTTCTCAGTGGACACGTTGATTACGTTATTATTGTTTTGACCGGGTTGTACAACATCGTGCTGTATACCATCATCGCCCCTTTGATCACGTTACTGATTACATTTTTCATTGATTGGCGCTTGGCGTTGGCGCTGGCCGTGATCTTTCCCTTCATGATACCGATCTATCGCAATATCAGAGCCGTTGCGGCTCGTGGGTATCACAGTTCGGCCGCAGCGCATGAGGACGTGACCTCCAACCTAATCGAATATGCGCAGGGTCTGGCCGTACTGCGGTCTACCCGACAAGTTGGCGCACAGTCGGTGCGACTGCAGGCGTCTTTAGACAACTTGCTTGAGAAGCAGAGTGCGGCTCAGACCTTGAAGACTGTGCCTAACCTGCTGATTTCCACCTTAGTGCAGGTAGGCATCTTAGTGGTGACGCTCCTGGGCCTGCTTTGGGTTGTGGATGGCAGCTTGAATGTAGCCATCATGCTGGCGCTGTTTGCCATTATGGTGCGCTATTCTGAGACGTTGGCGATGTTTGGGCAATTGGCCACTATGTTTGACATTGTAGAGGCTAGTCTGGCGCGGATCGATGATCTGCTAGCTATTGAGCCACTGCCGGTTAAACAGCCCCAAGCGCGTATTGAGCGTTTTGAAATCACCTTTTCGGACGTTGATTTTGAATATGCAGCTGATGGCGTAAGCAACGAAGGGGGGCGAGTTTTGCACGACATTTCGTTCACCCTGCCAGAGCGCAGTTTGACCGCGCTGGTCGGACCGTCCGGCAGTGGCAAGACGACAATTACCAAGCTGATCACGCGCTTTGCTGACCCACAAAATGGGGCTGTCAAAATTGGCGGTGTGGATATTCACTCTCTAGAGCAAGTTGAGTTGATGCAGCATATTTCAGTCGTTTTTCAGGACGTGTATCTGTTTGATGACTCGATTCGCAACAATATTCGCATGGCTAGGCCAACGGCGACGGATGCGGAGGTGGAAGCAGCGGCAGAGGCAGCGAATTGCCATGAGTTTATTACGCGTCTGCCGGATGGGTATAACACGACGGTGGGTGAGATAGGTGGTGCGCTATCCGGCGGTGAAAGACAGCGCATTTCGATTGCCCGTGCCATTTTGAAGGATGCGCCGATTGTCCTTTTGGATGAACCCACGTCGGCGCTAGATACAGAAAGTGAAGTGGCGGTACAGCGCGCGATTGACAAGCTGGTGGCAGACAAGACGGTGGTTGTGATTGCCCATCGACTGTCGACGGTGGTGGCGGCGGATCAAATTTTGGTGCTGGAAGATGGGAGGCTAGTGGAATGTGGGGGGCATGATGACCTGTTGGCGGTCGAAAACGGCCGTTATTCTGCCATGTGGGCCGCCCAGCAACAGGCACGTCGCTGGAAAGTATAATAATTACAGGGCCATAAAATAAAATAGAGACACGGCCACATCGTGCTGGCTTATTGGTCGTTGAGGATGTTTGTGGAGCCAGCAGAGAAAAAGGGAGCCTTATTCACCGCTTTTGTAATTCTTAGGTGTTTCGATCATTTAACGTCAGTTAACCCCCTAGTTAACAAATGACAACTTTTCATTTAACCGCAACAGTGGAAATTTTCGTTTGTTTTTGATAACAATTCGAGATAAATAATAGCCGTTATTTGCTACATGGGTCACCTAAAAGCAGAAATGACAAATGTCTGAAATTTTGGAACAGAAGGGTTGTATGAACGAAAGAAAATGCGGCTCTGCTAATTGGCCTGATGAGGCGACTGTAAATGAATGAAAGCAAATGATGAATACAAACAGCCAATGTAAAAGCACTTATTCTTTCACGGCAAACCACAAGAGGAAAAGAAAAGCGTTGAAAAATTTAATCTATGTTTTTTGCATCATTTTATTCCTGCTCACGGCATCCTGTACGCCAAGGGCCATGACTGAGGCAGACTGCGGACCTGGTACCTATCTGTTTGAGCATGAAGCGTTGTCAACAGGAGCAATTTGCGTGCCAGAAAACCCCGAAAGTGTGGCCTTTATTGATGAAATGATTGGTGTTGCACCCGTTCTTGGTATCGCTCCGGTCAGTCGCAGTGTGTATGGGAACCTTTTTTATACAGACTTCCCGTACACTTTTGATGAAAGTGACTTTGAAAATATGGTTGACATTGGTCATCCGCGAACCCCTAATTCGGAGGTTTTGTTAGAGGTCGACCCCGATCTTATCATGTCGGGTAGCAACTGGCGCAGAGCTAACCGTGCCATGGATGATATTGCTCCCTTGGTCATCTGGGATTGGGAGTACACAACAGATTGGACGATTTATCTTCAAGCGATGGGAGATGTGTTAAATCGGAGCGAAGAAGCAACGCAGGCGATTGAGGCGTTGAACCATCGTAGGGGTGTGCTCAAGGAGCAGATTGGGGAGACGGATGAAACTTATGTTGTGGTGCGAACCACAGATGAAACGGACAGTATTCAAGTCTTCACGACGTTTAACTTTGGTGCGGAGCACGTGGCGGATATGGGCTTGACGATGCCAGACGCTATTTTAACGCCAGAAGAGGCGGAAAAAGCAAACAACGCGTGGTGGTACTCCTTGTCGATTGAAAAGCTGCAGGAGCTTGATGCAGACCACATCTTCTTGCTAAGCGGTTGGGAGCCGGATATTCAAGCAGATTTCTTGGCAAATCCCCTTTGGCAAACGTTAGAAGCGGTGCAAAATGACCAGGTTCACTTTATTGAAGGTGAATATTGGGTGCGCACACATCCTCTGTCGTCACACCGTGTTATGGATGACATTTTTGTTTATGTCGCTGGCGTTGATCCGGCAGACGTCGCGCCAAATCCGTATGCTTGGACGTATCAAGAGGATGCGGAACGGCCGTAATGAAAACGGCCGTTATTTACAGGTCGACATAGTTTGGAGATGAGGAGTTAATTCATTTGAACGAAAAAAAACGCGGGTTAGCCGGTTGGAAAACAAGAGATTTGCTGGTAACGGCCGTTATCAGCATCGTCTTTGGTTTACTGTTACTGCCCGTCAATATTTTAGACGTTTGGCTGCAGAGCTTTGCTATTTTATTTGCGCCACTTGCCTACGGACTGTGGGCCATCCCGGCCATTCTAGTGATGTATATTGTGCGTCGGCCGGGGGCAGCCATTTTAACCCTATTTCTTGCTGGAATTGTGCAAATCCCCTTTAACCCATATGGTTGGTTGATCGTTGTGACCCAGCTGCTGACGGGCGTGATTTGTGAGTTGACATTTACCGTAACGCGCTATCGACGATTTACACTGCCTATTCTGATGATATCTGGTGTTGTGATGGCGCTATTCACCCACATGTCCACCTACGCCGCCTATGGCTTGGCTAACCTTTCAGTGAGTCTGCAAATATTGATGGTTTTATTTGCGGTTGCGAGTGGCGTATTTGCTGGCTGGTTGGCAAAAACAATAGGGGATGCCATTGCTCAAACAGGGGTATTGAATAATTTTATACTGAATAATGAAACGGCAGATTGAAAATATGAATGAGACAGACCCAAAAATGCAAAAAACAACCTTGTTTTCATTAGCTAAGCAACATAGGGGCAAATTGTCACTATCCGCTGGGCTGTCGGTGCTTAGTGCGGCTTTGTCGCTGATCCCGTTTTATGTGATTTATTTGATTGCCCTAGAGCTGCTAGCACCCCCAATTGAACAATCAAGAGTGTGGCAGCTGGTATGGGTTTTTACGGGGGCAGTAATCGGCCGTTTTCTACTGTATTACATCGCGCTTGTGGTATCCCATATCTCCGCTTTCAGCTTGCTTTATGATTTGCGCATTTCGCTGGCGCAACGATTAGGAGAACTGCCTCTAGGCTTCTTTAGCCAGCGCACCACCGGCAGCATCAAAAAAGTGCTCAGTGAAGATGTGGAGCAAATCGAACTGTTTATCGCCCACCACGTTCCCGATTTAGCCGCTGCTATCGTTACACCTATTATGACGATCGGACTGTTTTTTGTGCTTGATTGGCGCATGGCGCTGGCCGCTCTTGTACCGATTCCGATCGCCTTCGTGTTCATTTCCCGAATGACGCAGGGACTCGATAAAGTCACTGCTGAGTATCACAATTCATTAGAAAATATGAACGGGACGATTGTTGAGTACGTGCGCGGCATGCCCGTTATCAAAGTGTTTAACCAAACCGTCGACTCCTTCACCCGTTTTCAAAGCTCTGTTTACGGTTATCGGGAGCTAGCCACTCAAATCACTAAAAAAATGGCGCCGCCATATGGATATTTTCTGGCGCTGGTTGGCTCAGGGCTATTTTTTGTGTTAACGCCCGGCGTATGGCTTTATCTACGTGGAGAGCTCAGCTTACCGCTTCTGTTGCTGTTCCTCATTTTGGGGTCTGGTTACTTACTTCCCTTGCCCCAAGTAATCGGTTTTGGCTCCACCATTAGCAACATTAACGAGGGGGTCGGGCGAATTGACAAGGTGCTACAGCATCCGCCCATTGAAGCCCCAGCCCAACCTCGAGTGCCAGAGCGGTATGATGTGGAATTTCGGGACGTTGGCTTTGCCTATGGCGAAAAACAGGTGCTGCGTCACATTAATTTGCAGGTTGCAGAAGGCACAGTGACCGCTTTGGTTGGCCCATCAGGAGCGGGGAAAACGACCATGGCGCGGCTTATCCCCCGCTTTTGGGACATTCATGAGGGAGAAATCTTAATTGGAGGCATCAATGTCAAAGAGATGATGCCCGAAACGCTAATGGACAAGGTAGCCTTTGTTTTTCAAGATATTTTCATGTTTACCGATACGGTTTACGAAAATATTCGGATGGGTTTACCCGATGTTACTGAAGCGGATGTGATAGCGGCCGCCCAAGCGGCACAGGCGCATGAGTTTGTCGAAAAATTGCCCCAAGGGTATCAGACCGTCATTGGAGAAGGGGGGCAAACGCACATAAGCGGTGGCGAAAAACAGCGTATCTCCATCGCCCGTGCTATCTTAAAAAATGCCCCCATTATTATCTTAGACGAAGCTACAGCCTTTGCTGACCCAGAAAATGAAGCCAAGATTCAAGAGGCTTTTAGCCAACTCATGCATGATAAAACGGTGATCGTCATTGCTCATCGCCTTTCTTCGATTACAGATGCAGACCAAATTGTTGTCATTAATGAAGGGCAAATTGTTGAGCGCGGCCAGCATGAGCAGCTTTTGGCAAAACCGGCTCTCTACAAACGGCTGTGGGAGGCACACACCGCCGCTCAAGATTGGTCTTTTCAAATGGAAGATAGAAGAGAAAGGCAGAAGCATGAAGGCTGAAATGCCGACTAGCTGAAATGCTGACTAGCTACTTACGAAGGATCATCAAATGCTAAACGCAATGCAGATTATTACCGGCAATGAGCGGAAAAAATTAAATCAGGTGACGCGCTTAAATATTTTGCGCTTCATGCTTGACGGGGCACCAAGCGGTTTTTTGATTCTTGTCCTGTGGGAGCTTTTCAAGCCCCGGGATGAAATTTCTTTGTTTAAACTAATGGCTTTTATTGGGGGGATGCTGGCTGCATTGCTGCTCACGATGGTCGTATCCCGTACGGCCTACTCAAGAATTCACCTTCACGCCTATGAATTAACGGCCGAAACCCGCCTACGTTTAGGTGAACATTTACGCAGGCTGTCTATGGGGTTTTACAAAACACATGATCCCGGAGATGTGACCGCGCTGCTACTGCAAGACATGACAAAGGTAGAAAGTGTGTTTAGTCATATTTATGGGGATGTGGTCGCCGCTCTGGTAACGCCATTCGTTACCATCCTGTTTTTGCTGTTTATCGACTGGCGGATGGCGCTGGCCGTGATTGTGACCGCACCGCTGGCCGTGCCGGTTTTGATGCTTAGCCAAAAGGTAGGCGCCTACTTTGCTAAGAAACAGATGGCAGCTCGTAATGATTCAATCTCTCGTATGCTGGAATATGCTCAGGGCATTCAGGATATTAAAGCGTTTAACCTGACCGGTGCTAAATTCCAGCGGTTAGACAACAGTTTGAAAGCGTTACGCGAAGCGGGCATTCGGTTTGAAGCGGCAATTGGGTCGCTTGTGGTGACCTATCAGATGATGCTCGAGCTGAGCTTTACGACCATTTTGCTGCTAGGTACATTTTTGCTTGCCCAAGGCACATTAGATGTACCCACTTTCCTAATCTTCTTAGTGGCTGGATACTCGCTATATCGGCCACTGCAGGCATTAGCGGTGTTTTTAGGTGAGTTACGGTTCATGAGCTTGGCCGCCGAGCGGATTTTGAAGGTGCTGGATGTGAAGCCCCTGCCTGAACCAGATATCCCGCAAGCCCCAGAATCGTTTGACATCGAGTTTAAAAATGTGACCTTTCGCTACGGCGATCAAGACGTACTGCAGAATGTTAGCTTTAAGATTCCTGAAAAGAGCATGACAGCGTTGGTGGGACCTTCTGGTTCAGGAAAGACGACCATTACGAATCTGATTGCCCGTTTTTGGGATGTGAATGAAGGTGATGTGCTAGTTGGGGGCCAAAATGTGCAGGCGTACACGGCCGAAAATCTGCTGGCCTCGATGAGCGCCATCTTTCAGGATGTTTATCTGTTTCACGATACCATTTACAACAATATCAAAGTGGGTAATCAAAATGCGTCTTGGGAGGAGGTAATTGCGGCGGCTCAGGCGGCCCAGTGCCACGAGTTTGTCACAAAATTACCAGATGGGTATGAAACGGTGGTCGGCGAGGGGGGATCAACCCTTTCCGGCGGTGAAAAACAGCGTATTTCGATTGCCCGCGCCATTCTGAAGGATGCCCCAATCATCTTGCTAGATGAAGCCACGGCGTCGCTCGATCCAGAGAACGAAGCGCAAATTCAAGCGGCAATTGGGCAATTAGTGCAGTCAAAAACGCTTATTGTTATTGCGCATCGTTTATCAACGATTGCCAATGCTAATCAAATTTTGGTTCTTGAAAAAGGATCGATTGTGGAGAGAGGGACACATGATGATCTGCTGGCGGCTGATGGTTTGTACACCAACCTGTGGAAACAACAGTCGCGGGCGCGGGGCTGGAAGTTTAGTCACGGCCGTAAAAAAGAGGGGGCGTCACAAATAAAGACGAGCGTGGAGCGTGAAAAATAAAATCAGGGAAAACAAGGTCAGTGAGTTGAAGGTATTTTCGGAAAAATAAATAAGCATTCAATCCGAACATGCCTTAAACCAATCACTAGATGGAGAGAAAGAGAATGTCTGTACATAGTGAACCGCAAGTTAAACGTGGATTAAAAGCGTGGACGACCCGCGATTTATTGGTGATGATTGCCATCGCGATCGTGTTAGGTTTGATTTTAGCCGTACTTAATTTTGTCTATTTAAATTTAATGCCCTATGGCCCTATCGTAAGAGATACGATTTCGGGATTTTGGTTTATCCCTAGCATTGCGGTCATGTACATTGTGCACCGACCGGGAACGGCCGTTTTAACGCGTATTCTCGTCAATATCGTCCAAATACCCTTTAGTCCATTTGGAGTGACAGAGCTTGTTGTGAGCGTGCTTTTTGGGGCTGCCTCAGAAATACCATTCCTTGCCACGCGGTATCGCAACTTCCGTTTACCGGTCTTGCTGGCCTCTGGTGGCTTGGCTGGCCTGCTTAATTTTGGATTGCTGTATGCGTTTTTGGGTGGTAATTTACTCTCATGGGGTGTGGTTGTGGTGTGGTTTATTGTCTGTATCGTCAGTGGTGCCCTTTTGGGTGGCGGGGGTGCTAAACTACTGATTGATAGAATTGTAAAAACTGGCGTCCTGGCTAGCTTTGCTGTCGCGCAAGATGAGCAATAAGTTAAAAGCAAGCGAGTAAACCTTCCATCTCATAAGAAACTAGACCTATAGCCTACAGCTTTTAGCTGCTGGCTTATTTGAAAACCAAAAGCATCTTGAAAAAGCAGTGACTGAAATTTTAGTTTTTACCGAGTAAATCACACATTTCTACTCTGTTTTATTTCAAGATAGTTTGTGAGATTTACCTAGATAGAGGAGAAATATGAAGATCAATCTACAAACGAAAGACCTGATAACAATTGGCATTTTTTCGGCAATATATCTTGTCATTTATATCATCTTGTCGAGTATATTGTTTACGCCGTTTTTGTTTTTTATCATGATGCCAATCGGGGCATTGATTTCGGCCCCAATTTTTATGCTGTTTATCGCCAGAACTCAAAAGTTCGGTGCTATTACCATAATGGGCCTCTTGGGCGGGTTGATTGCTGGGCTTTTAGTCTATGGCAATATCTACATCGCACTGTTCAATTTTGGCTGTGCTTTGGCAGCGGATCTATTAGCCTATCAGGGTCGATACAAAAGCTTTAAATGGAACACCATTAGCTACTGCGTCATGTCAATGTGGGCGTTTGGGCAACAGGGGGCGTACTGGGTGGCAAGAGAGTGGATGCGTGAGCTGACGATCACGTCTGGTTATACGGCAGAGTTTGCCGATGGATTTTTGGCGTTAGCAACACCGCTCAACTTAGTCATCATCATTGTGTTGACAATCATTTGTGCCATTATTAGTTCCTATATGGCCAATCGAATGCTTAAAAAGCATTTTGTGCGAGCAGGTATTGCCTAGGTTGCTGTCCTAAGCAAAAATCAAGCGGGCATACAAGCATATCCTGCTTTGAGTTATACTTTTGCACTAGGATCTATCTTTTGGTAAATTTTTTGCTGTTAACTTCGGCAATAGAGAGAAAAATGAAGATCAAACTCAAAACCAGTGACTTAATCACGATTGGTATTTTTTCAGCCATTTACATTATAAGTTATGCTATTTTATCAGGCGTTTTATTTACGCCGTTTTTGTTTTTTATCATGATGCCACTCGGAGCGCTGCTGATGGGGCCCGTTTACATGCTGTTTATTGCCCGAACCCAAAAGTTAGGGGCGATAACCATCATGGGCTTTTTGGCAGCGACGCTCATCGGTTTCTTGGTGTATGGCAATATCTTTATCATGTTGGTGAATTTTGGTATTGCTCTGGTAGCAGAGCTATTGGCCTATGTAGGACAGTACAAGAGCTTTAAATGGAACACCGCTAGCTATAGCGTGATGTCCCTTTGGATTATAGGAGAACAGGGACCTTATTGGGTGGCGAAAGAGTGGATGCGTAACTTGACAATCAATTCAGGCTATACGGCTGAGTATGCTGATGGAATGCTGGCTCTGGCAACACCGCTCAATCTGGTGATTCTCATAGTTTTGACAATCATTTGTGCCATCATCAGCGCTTATGTGGCAAATCGTATGCTTAAAAAGCATTTTGTCCGAGCGGGAATTGCCTAAGTACAGTCAAATATATTTTGATGGGTACGAATTGATTTTTGCTGTACTTTAAAGCGAACAAAAACTCATCAACCTACTTTTAGACATCTAATCTTTTTGTGCGCACTTAGTGTTTTGTCAAGTATCAACTGATGGGAATCTAAATGAACAGAACCTGAGGTTTCGTCAACTGCCTACTTAGGTTTTTAATCATCAAATGACGTTTGACGAAACAGTAGCTGGCGGATTTTGAAAGAAGAGGAAAAATGAAAATCGAATTCAAAACAAAAGACCTCACCACAATTGGTCTGTTTTCAGCAATTTATATCGTGGCTTACGTCATTTTATCCGCTATTTTGTTTACACCGTTTTTATTTTTTATCATGATGCCTGTTGGGGCGCTGCTAATGGGGCCCGTTTACATGCTGTTTATTGCGCGGACCCAAAAGCTAGGCGCTATTACGATCATGGGCTTTTTAGCGGCGGCGCTGATCGGCTTTTTAGTGTACGGCAACATATTTATCGCGCTGGTAAATTTTGGCATTGCGCTGGTGGCGGAGCTGTTCGCCTATTTAGGCCAATATAAAAGCTTCAAATGGAATACGGCTAGCTACAGCGTGATGTCTTTGTGGCTCATTGGGCAGCAAGCCCCTTTTTGGCTTACAAAAGAGTGGGCTCGCGACTTAATGGTTAATGCCGGTGCTTCCATCGAGCTTGCCAATGAGTTTCTGGCGATTGCAACACCGGTGAACCTCCTCATTATTATCGTACTGACAATTATATGCGCAATCATCAGCGCCTTTGTGGCTAATCGAATGCTTAAGAAGCATTTTGTGCGAGCCGGGATTGCATAATGACCAATTTGGTAAATAAGAACGAATCTCCTTTTGAGCTAGACCCACGGACAAAGCTTTTGTTGTTACTTTTAGTTAACTTGCTGCTATACAGCTATGGGAGCCAGTGGCCCATTTATGGAGCGGTTGTGTTTGCTGCAGTCCTTGTTTTCATAGCTGGGGCAATACGGCCGTTGTTTGCGATGGCTATTATGTACGCCATCTTGTTTTTGTTGGACTACCTAGTAGGATTTACCAGCGGAGCCATTGTCCAGGTTTGGAATGGATTGAGCCTCCAATTTTTTATTTTTTTGCCGTTTTTTATGTATTCACTTCTATTCTTTGCTACAACCTCGATCGGTGATGCCGCAGCCGCGTTTCAAAAGATGCGCATGCCCCATTTTTTACTTATTCCTTTGTTAGTAATGTTTCGCTTTTTCCCTACGATTCGCCAGGAGTTTCGAGCTATAACTAACGCGATGCGTTTGCGCGGAGCGGTGGGGCAGGGCAATCCATTTAGAACTATTGAATACATTTACGTGCCGCTTTTGTTTAGTCTTGTCAAAACGGGTGAAGAGCTGACGTTGGCCTCGCTCACGCGTGGTTTGGGTCTGCATAAAGATCGTACCTATGTCAATGATCCTAAAATGGGCTGGTTTGATTTTGTCGCGCTTGGCGTTATGGTGGCTTTAATCGTGATGCGACGCTTAGGGGTGTTTGCATGATTGAATTGGCGAACGTTAGTTTTTCATACGGGGAATCGGCAACAGCTTGCCTAGAAGAAGTTAGCTTACAGGTTAAAGAAGGGGAGTGTGTTTTGCTGTGCGGAAAGTCGGGCTGCGGCAAATCAACCATATTAAACCTGATTAATGGTATCATTCCTAATCACATTGAGGGTCGACTTGAGGGTCGAGTTTTTGTTAACGGCATTGAACCTAAAGATGTCACCATTCAAGAGCTATCTGGGACGGTTGGATCTGTCTTTCAAAATCCAAAGTCTCAATTTTTTAGCCTGAACAGTAGTGATGAATTATTATTCGCTTGCTGTAATCATAAGGTGCCCCGTGAGGTCATGTTGGAGCGGCTAGAAGAAACGGCCGTTACCTTCAATATGCCCCACTTGCTTGATCGGAACATTTTTGATTTGTCAGGGGGCGAAAAGCAAAAGCTGGCCTGTGCGAGCGTTTACATGAACCGGCCAAAGGTGTATGTTTTTGATGAGCCAAGTGCGAACTTGGACGCGACTGCGATTGAGGAATTGAAACAGGTTATTCAAACGCTTAAAGCCGCCGGACATACGGTTTTGATTGCCGAACATCGACTATACTATCTTGCAGACCTGTGTGACCGCGTCCTTTACATTGACGAGGGTAAAGTTGCAGGCCGCTACACGCGCCAAGAATTTATTCAAATTCCCGATGCTAACCGTCAAGCGATGGGGTTACGAATGATTACTGAGCCGGTGATTGAAAAAAGAACGACCAATTATAATTATGATGAGCCAGCAGTAAAAGTAGACACCTTGCGCAGTTTTTACGGTAATCAGCTGGCTGTTGACATTGAAAATTTAAACTTACCAAAAAATAAAGTTATTGCCCTGATTGGCAAAAATGGGGCCGGTAAATCAACTTTCGCTGCCAGCTTTTGCGGCATCTTGAAGGCCGATGATGATGTGGTTGACGAAGTGAAACTGACTCGAAGAGAGCGAGTGAAGCGGTCCTTTATGGTCATGCAAGATGTCAATCACCAGCTTTTTGCTGAGTCAGTGCTGGATGAGTTAATGCTCGGCAGTGAGTTTGATGATGAAGTAAAACGTCAAGAGGCTGAAGCGCTTCTGGAACAGCTGAACCTTTTGCCATTTCGGGACCATCATCCGCAGTCACTGTCAGGTGGTCAAAAACAGCGAACCGCTATTGCTTCAGCGCTATTTACAGGCAAGAAGTATTTAATTTTTGACGAACCTACTAGCGGGGTTGATTTGATTCATATGAATCGAGTGGCAGAACTGATTCACTCGGTCAAAGATAAGGTGGATTTAGTTTTAGTCATTACACACGACAAAGAATTTATCAATCGCTGTTGTGAAATCATCATCGAATTGAGGGATGGAAAGATAATTTCGAGCTCTAATTAATAAGCTTAAGTGAAACGAAGCTCCTGCTTTGAAGAAAACCACAGCCATAATCTTCGTTTCCTCGAGGTTCCGAAGTATTCATCTAACAAGGTTTTCAAACTAGAAGCTTCGGAACACTTACCGTCATTCCTTCTATAACAAGGAAGTGAACATGACAATACAACCTAAAACCTCCACATGTTTAGGTTGCCATCATTATTTTCAGGAGAGGAGATAATGAGATATGGATAAAGGTCTGAAATATCCTACAAACAAATGTGGCCAACTTTAGCATATGTTTGAGCGAGAACGAGCTAATCCATCTCAATTTTGAACAGGCAACCTTGCACTTACATCCTTTGGAAATAATAGATTTAGCAGGATTTGTTCGGTTTTGATGTGAGTCAATCAATAATAAACGGGTTTGCTTTACATAAAGTATAGGTGGGGCATCTTGAACGCTTTTTAAGCTCGTCCTCGCTCTAAAATCAAGGCACAATTCGATTACAGCGAGAAGATCACTATAATGATGCATATTTTTCATTGAGTGGGATGAGCAAAATAGGTATCAAGTTTGGTTGAATACCGTCGGGCTCTACTTCAGCGAAGGTTAATTCAATCAATTTATTAATATGAAATAGGCAAACGGAAAGAAGTCGCTTGAAAAAGATTGCAGTAAAAGCTTTCCGTTTAAACAAAGTAATAAACTTATTGCACGATAATAGGTAAGTTTCACAAAATATCTTGAAAATGTGAAATTTACTTAGTGAAAATCAAAAAGATCAACATGTCTTTTTCAAGATACCTTTTGGTTTTCACATCAACCTTATGTGTTTAGAAACAAGTTAGAAGGAGACGTAGAAAAATATGCAGCCACTTTTAGAATTAAGAAACCTAAAGACATATTTTTACACTGAAAACGGTGTTGTTCACGCTGTAAATGATATTTCTTACCAGCTAAACGAGGGCGAATCATTAGGGGTTGTAGGTGAGAGCGGTAGTGGAAAAAGCGTGCATGCGCTTTCGATTTTACGCTTAGTGCCGTCGCCACCTGGTAAAATCGTTGAGGGCGAGATTATTTTCAAAGGACAAGATTTGCTTAAATTGTCTAATGAAGAGATGCGACGCGTTCGTGGTGGAGAAATTGCCATGATCTTTCAAGACCCAATGTCTTCGCTCAACCCCGTTTTGACCATTGGTGAGCAAATTAATGAGTCAATCATGTTGCATCTGGGATTTTCAAAAGAGCAAGCCACGAATCGAACTGCAGAGCTGCTGGATTTAGTTGGTATTGTGGATCCTAAAAAGCGATTGGATGATTTTCCACACCAATTTTCTGGTGGGATGCGTCAGCGCGTGATGATTGCTATGGCGCTTTCCAGTAATCCTCAACTGCTAATTGCTGATGAACCAACCACAGCGCTTGACGTGACAATCCAAGCTCAAATTATTGAGCTCGTTGCGAATCTTAAGGAAAAGCTTGGGATGGCGCTCATTTGGATTACGCATGATCTGGGTGTAGTGGCTGGTATCTCGGACACCATCCAGGTGATGTACGGTGGTCAGATTGTTGAACGGGGCCCAGTGCGCTCGGTGTTTAAAGACACTCGGAATGCCTACACTCTTGGCCTGTTGAATTCGCTTCCGCGTGTTGATCAAGCCAGCGGCACCCGGCTGACAGCAATTGAAGGTGTGCCCCCTGAGATGTTGCAAGAGCCAGTTGGCGATCCTTTTGCACCACGCAACCCATATGCAACGGAGCGCTGCTACACTGAGACGCCCATATTGAAACCTGTAGACAACGGAGATCCAAAGCATTTAGTTGCTGCTTGGTATGATTTACGCGAAGTGGCCGCAGACGAACTAAAACGACGTAGGGAGATGAAATTTGATGGCTGATTTAACAAGTACCCGAAAGGCGACTGACTACTTTCAAAAACATGGATCATCGACAGATGGTGATTCAGGACCATTGATCCAGGTTCGTAATCTGAAGAAATATTTTCCAATTAAGAAAGGGATCATTCAGCGAGAAGTTGGGGCTATCAAGGCGGTTGACGATATCAGTTTTGACATTTACCGCGGTGAAACCTTGGGTTTAGTGGGTGAATCGGGTAGTGGTAAAAGCACAACCGGGCGTGCTATCATCCAGCTTCATCGGCCAACGGCTGGCAATGTTATCTTTGATGGGGTTGATGTAACGCAGTTGCGAGGCAACAATCTGAAAGAAGCACGCAAGAGAATGCAGATGATTTTTCAAGACCCCTACTCTTCGCTTGACCCACGTATGCCGGTTGGCAATATCATCAGTGAAGCACTAGAGATTCATAAGATTGGTGAAAACAGCACTGAACGGCTTGAAATTGTGCAGGAGCTATTAGTACGAGTAGGGTTAAACCCAAAGTTCGTACGCCGCTACCCTCATGAGTTTTCGGGCGGTCAGCGTCAGCGCATTGGTATTGCTCGGGCGTTAGCTATCAATCCAGAGTTTATTGTGGCCGATGAGCCTATTTCAGCTTTGGATGTGTCTATTCAAGCGCAGGTAGTGAACCTACTTCAAGATTTGCAAGAAGAGTTCAACATTACTTATCTGTTTATTGCCCATGATTTGAGCATGATTCGCAATGTTTGTAAGCGAGTCGCCGTGATGTTTAAAGGGCGCATTGTGGAATTAGCAGATACGGATGAACTCTACCAAAACCCGCTCCATCCTTACACTCAGGTTTTGCTTTCTGCGGTACCTATTCCTGATCCAGATATTGAGAAAAAACGCGAGCGTTTGATTATGGACCCCAACTTTAACTATGGTGAAATGGACTCGGAAATGACGGAGGTTAGCCCCGGACACTGGGTTGCGTCTAGCCGGGCCAAGTAAGCGGTAGAAAATAGAGAAGACATGTCTCTAATACAACGGTTTTGAAGATGGGGTAAGACTGAGTATGAACAGAGCATGGCAAACAATAAAACCATTTTTAACCCCTTATCGTTGGCGCATACTGCTTGTGTTTTTGAGTGTGGTGGCGGTGACTGGCGGTGGGTTATTTGTGCCCTGGCTGGTGCGGAATCTGATCCGCATTTTGCGCACGGCAGATGGTGAAGTGGCGGCCGTTCAGAATCAAGTCATTGGAACGGCCGTTTTGCTTTTGCTGGCTTATGGGGTGCGTAGTTACGGTCAGTATTTAAGTTTTCACCACTCCCACGTGGTGGCGTGGAACGTGTGCCACGATTTACGTTCAGCGCTGTATCAACAGCTCCAGCGTTTTTCACCCGTCTACTATGCTGAACGGCAAACGGGTGAAGTTGTTTCTAGAGTCCTCAAGGATACCGACAATTTAGAGCCAATTATTGCAGATGCGGTGTACGATTTCTTAGTTAGCATCTTGCTGTCATTAGGGGTTCTTGCCATCTTGCTGTCAATTGATCCGTGGCTAACCCTGCTGGCATTTGCACCGCTCCCCTTCATCATCTTGACCATATTGATTATGCGCCGACCTGCCATAAAGATCTTTCAAGCAGAAGCTGACAATATGGGAGAGGTGAGCGCGCTTGTGCAGGACAATCTTTCCGGTATTCGTGATATTCAAATTTACAATCGAGAAAACTACGAGCTGAATCGGGTCGTGGGACTGTCTAAACAGCTGGCAACCTATCAGATACGGGCTCGGCAGATTGTGGCGGGGATGTTTCCCTTAATTGAAGGCGCTACCGGACTAAGTACGGTGATTGCGGTCGGGTTAGGCGCCGTGCGCGTTTTAAACGGCCGTTTACAAATTGAAGACCTCGTCGCCTTTGTGCTGTATCTAGCTGGTGTTTATCAACCGCTTTGGCAGCTGGCCTCTATTGGTGAATGGCTCGAACGAGGCGTTGCCAGCCTGCGCCGTATCCGCGAGGTGCTTTCAGCAAAACCAGACATTGACGAACTCCCTGATGGCATTGCGCTAGAGTCTATCAAAGGGGATTTAACGCTTGAAAACGTAACCTTTGCGTATCAAGAGGAAAACGTTTTGCAAAATGTATCACTTTCTGTCCCAGCTGGCGAAACATTGGCTATTGTTGGTCCGACCGGAGCCGGCAAGAGCACTTTGGCCAATTTGCTGTCACGTTTTTATGATCCACAGGGAGGCAAAATCCTGTTGGATGGGCATGATTTACGGGCTTTGCAGCTAGAAAATCTGCGCGGCAATTTGAGCATGGTTTTGCAAGATGTCTTTCTCTTCTATGCCAGTGTTAAAGAAAATATTCGTTTTGCTAAGCCTGACGCCACGGATGAAGAAATTATAGCGGCGGCTAAGGTGGCTGATGCCCACAACTTTATTTTAGAATTGCCAAATGGGTATGAAACATTGGTAGGCGAGCGCGGGATTAAGCTTTCTGGTGGTCAAAAACAGCGAATTAGTATCGCCCGAGCCATTTTGAAAGATGCGCCGATATTGATTCTGGATGAGGCAACCTCTTCAGTGGACACGCAGACCGAAGCGCAGATCCAGGCCGCCCTTGGCAAGCTAATGGCTGGCCGTACCAGTGTCGTGATCGCCCATCGGCTTTCAACGATTCGGAATGCGAACCAAATAGCTGTTCTTGACGAAGGGCGCGTTGTCGAACTTGGTAATCATGACGAAATCACGCAGCAGGGTGGGCTGTATGCGCGGCTGTTGGCGGGTCAGGCGGTTTGATGGGGGCAGATTTATCGGTTTTGATTAATTTTGCAGACAGTTTGGTTGGCGGCTACAGTTTGTCGCTTTCTGCTAACCAAGGGAATGGGTGAATGGGTTTACTAAACAATCTTTTTGGGGGCTGGCGACGGCATGTCGGTATGAGTGCCGAGCTGGCAAACTATATCAATCAAGTGTCGGTCCGAGACACGGCCGTTAAACAACGATTACGGCAAGAAACGAGCCAAATGCAGTATGGAGACATGCAGTTGGGTCAAAATCAAGCTCAATTTTTGGGGCTTTTGGTCCAGTTGATTAATGCTCAGCGCACGATTGAAGTTGGGGTATTCACGGGCTATTCGACCCTATGTACCGCACTGGCTCTACCGGAAAACGGCCGTGTTGTGGCTTGCGACGTCAGCGAGGATTGGACAAGTATTGGTCAACGGTACTGGGCAGAGGCCGGTGTTGCTCAAAAAATTGACCTGCAAATTGGGCCAGCTTCAGCGACGTTACAGCGCCTGCTAGATGAAAATGAAGCGGGTACCTACGATTTTGCCTTTATTGATGCTGATAAAACAGGGTACGATATTTACTATGAACAGTGCCTTAAACTAATCCGGCCGGGTGGTTTGATTGCCATCGATAATGTCTTGTGGGGAGGGGCGGTTGCGAATGCCTCTCGTCAGGACGCAGATACTAGCGCCCTTCGCGCGCTCAACGCTAAAATCCATGCTGACAGTCGGGTTGATTTGACGCTGGTGCCCATTGGTGACGGGCTCATGCTAGCTAGGAAACGGTAAGTGAATAGCAACCTTAGACTTCGTGAAATAATCAATAATCAATGTATATTTGATGTAAACGGAAAAGATTTAGAAATAAAATTTGCAGATTTCTTTCTATTTACCAAACAATTAATTGAAGACTGCAATCTTTGCAGGTTTTCGATAGGAGATCAAGATGAAAGAATATTTAAACTTTTACATTAATGGTGAATGGGTTCCGCCAGTAGAACCAAAAACAATGGACGTTATTAACCCTGCTACTGAACAACCCTTCGCGGTGATAAGCTTAGGTTCAGCGGCTGATGTGGATAAGGCTGTCAAAGCGGCGCGTGCTGCCTTCGAGACATACTCACAGACCACCGTACAAGAACGGCTTGATCTGTTAAATGAAGTTATTAACGTTTACAAAAAACGGTATGATGATATTGCCGATGCCATTTCAATGGAGATGGGTGCCCCGAAGGATTTAGCACATGGCTCTCAAGCTGGTGTAGGGTTAAACCATCTAAAAAGTGCCATTCGGTCTCTTAAAAATTTTGAATTTGAATCAACGGCGGGCAACGCCACGATCACGCATGAACCGATTGGTGTTTGCGGTTTAATTACCCCATGGAACTGGCCGATTAATCAAATTGTTTCTAAGGTAGCTCCCGCCCTCGCAGCCGGCTGTACGGTATTGCTCAAACCAAGTGAAATTGCACCGATTGATGCGCTAATATTCACGGAAGTGCTTGATGAGGCGGGCGTGCCTGCTGGGGTATTCAATCTAGTTAACGGGATTGGAATTGAGGTCGGCGAGGCAATGTCGGCACACCCTGATATTGACATGATGTCGTTTACGGGATCAACTCGAGGCGGTATTGCTGTAGCTAAAGGCGCGGCTGATTCAGTGAAGCGCGTTAGTCAAGAGCTTGGTGGAAAATCAGCCAACATTATTCTTGAAGGCGCTGATTTCGGAAGAGCGGTTGCTGTTGGCGTGAAAGCCATGATGGTAAATAGTGGTCAATCGTGTAATGCGCCAAGCCGGATGCTTGTGCCTCAAAGCCGGATGGAAGAAGCGATTGAGGTCGCTAGCCAAACGGCAAATAGAATCAACCCTGGTGATCCAAACAGTGAAGGAACCAAAATTGGTCCCGTCGTGAGTGATGTTCAATTTGAGAAAATCCAGCGCCTGATCCAAACCGGCATCGACGAAGGCGCCACGCTGATTGCAGGTGGTGCAGGTAAGCCTGACGGGTTAGAGACTGGTTACTATGTTAAGCCGACTGTCTTTGCTAACGTACAGAACGATATGACGATCGCCCGTGAAGAGATTTTTGGCCCTGTGCTAACGATCTTGGGGTATGAAGATGAAGATGATGCAGTCAAGATTGCTAACGATACAGAGTATGGGCTAGCGGGCTATGTTGTTTCAAAAGATGCAGAACACGCCCGACGTGTTGCTAAGCGGATTCGTGCCGGACAGATTCATATCAATTACGCTTTTGGCAGTACGGATGTTCCTTTTGGTGGCTATAAACAGTCCGGAAACGGCCGTGAAAAGGGTCTTTGGGGCTTAGAAGAGTTCCTTGAAGTAAAAGCGATTATCTCTTAATCACGAATGCGGTTAAAAGCCGCAGCGTCGCAATGAGGGAGTTTATCAACCACCTCCCTCATTGCAACACATTGGCATGTCCTAATTGGGATATGCTTCCTCATTTTTAACCACTGTTAACCCCAATTTGCACAGACAGTAAACCCAAAATTAACAGAGTTAGTGGACGGCAAAAACTGGTCGGTCATACCATTACCGCTATGAAGAAAAGGTTCTTGCCCCACCTCTTTTTGATCACGGTGATTGGACCATGGCTTGCTTCCTGCGGCTCCCGAATAAGATTTGAGGAAGCCGTGACGGAATGCCCCGCTGATGAGCGCGTTTTTGACCATGAGAAGCTGTTTGGCAATGCGGTTTGTGTCCCTGAATTACCACAGCGGATCGTATCATTAAGCGGTGTTTCTACTGAGGCGCTAGTCGCTTTAGGTATCTCCCCCGTTGGTACGCTGCTTCAAGTTATTGACGATATCGAGGAGTATTATCCCGACTATGCAGATTTGCTGGTAGAAATAGATGATCTTGGTTCACCACCAAACATCGAGGCCCTTACAGCGCTTGACCCCGATTTGATTATTGGCTTAACTGGCTTAGCGAGCGATTTTTATCGTCAATTATCACAGATTGCGCCAACCGTACTTTTTGAATTTGAGGATAGCTCAGCTTGGAAAGAGGCCTCTCTTTTTACAGCAGATGCGGTTGGAGAAGCAGAGGCCTTAGAGCAACTTTTACTAGAATACGAGGTTGCCACAGATGCTCTCCAAATGCGTCTTACTGAAAGCGATATCG
>JBCCFD010000028.1:0-33852 GCA_039029915.1 Chloroflexota bacterium | reverse complement strand
TGCTGGGCGGCCCGTTTTTCCTCTGGTTGATGTATACCAGAGGGCAGGAGAGAGGCTAGCCGGATGATTCTTGAAACAAAAGGGGTTGATTGGTCGGCGAATGGCAAAAAAATTGTGCAAGACATCAGCCTTCATATCAATGCAGGTGAGTTTGTCGGCTTAATCGGCCCAAACGGGAGCGGCAAGTCGACGCTTCTGCGCACAATTTATCGAATTTTGCGACCGGAGAAAGGGGACGTTGTTCTCAATGGGCAGGATGTGTGGCAGCAATCTGCCCGGGCAGTGGCTCAACAAACGGCCGTTGTTGCTCAAGAAACCCAGAGCGAATTTAGCTTTACTGTTCAGCAAATTGTGGCGATGGGGCGCAATCCTCATAAAGGGATGTTTGATCGTGACACGGCCGAAGATTTGGCTATTATTGAAGCCGCATTAGAGCGGGTTGATATGGTAGCGTTTCACAGCCGTGACTTTCGGACACTCTCTGGGGGCGAAAAGCAGCGCGTTTTAATCGCTCGTGCGCTAGCGCAGCAAACCCCATTTATCATCTTAGATGAACCCACCAATCATTTAGATATTCGCTACCAGCTTGAAATCTTAGAGTTAATTAAAGCCTTAAATGTCACCAAATTGGCTGCCTTGCACGATCTGAATCTCGCCGCCGCTTATTGCGACCGCCTTTATTTGCTCTGCGATGGGCAAATCTTAGCTAGCGGTTCTCCCTGGGCAGTCTTAACCTCTGCTCTTATCAAACAAGCTTACGGTGTGCATGCAGAGGTTGGTCGCCATCCATTAACCGGACAGCTCCACTTGGCATTTGCACCCCACACGGAGAATTTGACCAAGAAAGAGTAGGATGCAGAACCAGAAAGATTTAGTTAACCTCAGTTCGGCAATAATTTGTCATTACTTCGGCCCAGCTCAGCGCAGGCCTTTGCGCGTCTATAAAATCAGATAGCAAAATGACGTTTTAGCGAATAATCTCATCTTTTTGGATAAGCTAGATTCTTCACTGGACGCCATTTTGGGTAAAAATTAGGATAGACCCATTCAGAATGACAATTCTCGAATTCAGGTTGGTTAGGGTCGGCTGAGGTAAAGCGTTGAGTTTATTGTCGCTCCCAAGAGACCTTTTCCTCAGATAGCGTCGGAGATGATTGGGTATCGCTAATCAGGCAATTATCAAATCTTTGTTGTAACGCTACTGTATCAATACTGCCTGCTTCGCCAATAAAAACCAATTCATTGTAGGGTGTCTGCTCGCCCCAATCTCCGTTGTTAGTTAAATTGACGCGGGAACCTGCAATCTGCAACACTCGTTTTCGTTTTAGATTGTCACTCAGATAAACGATTCCCTTTGCTCGGTAAATGGTAGGGGGCAAGGTTTTGATCGCTTCGTACAGGACTTGATAGTCAAACGGCCGTTTACTGCGGTAGCGCCAGGTATTAAACAAAAGCATGTGATCGTCATGTTCGTGATCGTGGTCATGATCGTGGTGATGATGATCATCAGCTGTCTCATCTATTTCGGGATGGACGTGAACATCCAAAGTAGCGTCGGGTTGAAGCTTATCAAGTGAATGCTGTCCCACACTCAGAATGAGCTCAAGGGGAATACGGCCGTATGTCGTTTCCATTATTCGTGAAGCTGGGAGTAGATCGCGCAGCATTTCTTTCACGACACCTACCGTTTTTGCTGGCACCAAGTCTACTTTGTTGAGAACGAGTAAATCGGCGATACTAATTTGCCGTTCAGCCAGCATGGCAGATTGGCCGTCTAATCGTAAAAGCTGTTCCGTGTCGATCATGGCCAAAATAGTATCAATTCTGGTGTTTGCGCGAAGGTCGGGTGAGGCAACAAAGGTGAGCGCCACTGCACCAGGATCGCTTACACCACTGGCTTCAATGATAATATATTCGGGTGGGTTTGGGGCTTGGATGAGTTCAAGAACGGCCTTTTCTAAATCGTCGCGAATGGTACAACAAATGCAACCATTGGCAAGGCTGACCGTTTCACCCTCAACACCGACAACTAGCAGGGCATCAATGTTCACTTCACCAAAATCATTGACTAAAACGGCGATGCGCAAGCCGTGATCGCTGTGTAAAATGTGGTTAAGTAGCGTCGTTTTGCCAGCGCCTAAAAAGCCAGTCAGAATGGTGATTGGGATTCTATTTTCGCTTTTTTTAACATGAGTCATAAATTTCCCTTGTAATTAGCCTGTTAGCACACTTTGCTTTTAGCCTGTTAGCCTTATGTGAAACGAAGTTTCCACTTTGAATAAAACGACGACAAAAAACCTCGTTTCCTCGGAGTTCCGAAGCTTTTATCTAACAAGTTTTTCAAGCTAGAAGCTTCGGAACACTTAAGCTTGCCCCATTAGTTATTACCTACCTTTATACTCTAGCTCTAGCTATTTTTATTGATCAGCCCCTCAGTTATTCGTCGTCTTTTCGCCAACGTAGATGCACAAGCTATAGCGTAGATGTAGATCAGTGCGGGCTAGCACATAATGAGGGCTGCTAGGGTCAAGCAATTGTTGCAACGCATGGCGATCCGCCTCGTTTAATAGCGGGCCGTAAATGCCACGGTCTCGCTCGAATGTGCGCCACAAATGGTAGGTCATAAATTTTGTCTGTGTAGGAGTGAAGGGAGGCAACGCCTCCAGCATAAAAGTACGGGCTTGGATATTTGCGAAACCGGCATCGTGTAAAAGTTGGAGCCAGCCGTAAGGATACGGCCGTTCTTCTGGTTGCGTTGCTTGAGTCATAGACACAAACCATTGATTGTCAGCCACATGAAGTCGATCTTGCAACCCGGGTGCAGTGAGACCCACGTCGAAGGGCAAAAATTGAAGCGGCAAGTTCCCCTCACGGATGGCCAATCGACCGCCCGGTTTCAAGACGTGTCCTAATTCTTTTACGGTTGCAACCTTATCCGCCACGTGATGAATTGCCGCACTTGTCCACACGAGGTCAAACGTACCGTCAGCGTCTCGTAACTGTGCTATATCACCTTGTTGCAATTTTATTTCTCCCGCAAAGGGCACTTGACTAACCAATTGCAGCGCTGACTCTAGCATCGTGGCGTCGGCATCAACACCGACAACCTGACAGCCACGGGTGGCAAATAGTAGAGCCGGCTCACCACGACCGCAGCCTGCATCTAACACCTTAGGCGCTTGTTCGGCACAAAGCCAATCAATCATCTGCTCAATAACATCGAGATAGATTTGGCTATTGGAGTTGAGCTGGGCAACCCAATGATTCATGGTTGCTCTCTTTTTTTCATGAGAGTAACTGCGCCAAGACCAATGTGCTAACGAGTGAGGTTAGTGCCTGCCGACCCGCAATTTTTAACGCAATCCGTCCGCCCAGCTCTTTGCGTGCCGTCCACAGCGTCACGAGACAGGCCGTTAGGGTAGAGGCAAGGTAAATTAGAATAAACATTTGCCCGACTGAAAGGGAAGCCAACAAAGCCCCTTCCCCTTGGTTGAGAATGAGAAGGCCATCTTTGCGCACAATGGCAAAAATCACACCCGGTGCTACGTCTCCAGGAAGACCAAACAGCCCCAATAGGGGTGACAAACCCGCTGCTAACCAATCCAGCAGGCCGCTATAGGCCAAAACGGCACCAACGGCGCACATCAGCAGGAAGATAGGCATCGCCTGCCAAAGAAACTGCTTGAGAACGGCGCGCACTCGCCACAGAATGGCCTGTAAAGATGGTCTTTGCAAAAAGGAGCGGTCTGCAAGAGAAACGGCCGTTGCGAATGGCAGCGGTTTATACCAAATGCGAGTATGAATCGCTCCAACCACGAACAGCAAAAGCAGATAGGGGGCGAAGAGTGTTGGATGACCAGCTACGGCAAAGAGGGAGAGCGTCGCCCCAATTTGGTAGCTGCAGGCCGAACCGTACCCGATAAACGAGGCGCATGCTTCACGAGTACAGCGACTACAGGCTCTGCTTTGATGCAGGGCAACGACATTGCAGCCGTAGCCAGAAAGCACGGGGACGAGATCACGGCCGTTTAGCCCAATGCGACGCAGCCACGGGTCCAAGCTGGCCGTAATCCGATCTTTCAACCCCATCTCTTCGGTGACAGCTACGCTAATGCCGATAAATAGCACTACCGGGAACGCCCAAAGAAAAGAGTACCAGCCTAGGGTGATGACCCCATAATCACCAACCAAAAGTTCATAAAGTAGAGGCACGGCCGCTGCTAGCGGTGCAAACCAGCTTACCAACGGTTCAATTAGTGCGGCATCGATAATGGGCTGTAAGCTATTGGCTAAGATATAGGCTAGGTACACGGGGGTAGCAAAGAGCAAAAAGAGGGTCATTAATGAGAGCGGAGCACCCCATTGTGAGCGTTCGTAAAGGGTAGACTGTGGTTGGATAATGGGAATGTCGGGTAGCGAGATGGTGGCCACAGGTTGAGTCGAGAGCGGAACGGCCGTTTCTACAGCTTGTAATACAGCGGTGCGTTCCGTCGCTGCCATCTGTCGAGCATTGACCAGCGCCACGGGAATGCCCAATGACGCTGTGTACGACTGAACTGCCGTTGGTAGCTGTGCATGGCTGCGGTCGGCAAAGGTAAGCGCTAAAGCTGCCTTATGCTCCGTTAACTGAGGCCCAATTTGTGATAGTAATGTTTCGACCTCTTGGCGTGCATGTGTGCCTCTTGCTACGAGTAAAATCGTATCCGCTTGTTCGATTTGGTTTAACGCCAGCCGCGTTGTGTCACTGTCATCGGCCACGCGGATACCAGGGGTGTCAATGACCTGGGCCATTTTTTCGGGGAGCGGCGCGGCCCGTACATCTACGGTCGAGCCACGAAAATTTAGTTCATCACCAGTGGCTTGTCCCGTTAGGGCGCGAAAGAGGGCTGATTTTCCGACCGACTCTAATCCAACCAGCACAACGGCTGGTAAATGAATGGCAGTGTGTAAACTCATTATATCTACCTAGCAGGCGCACTCTACTGCACAGCAGCTCAGATCATCTAGATACATTTGGGCTTGGCGGTACTGATCGATAACGGCCGTATCTAAACCTAACTCGTCTGCAATGGTGTGGCCAATGATGGCAAAGCGCTGGCGAAACTTGTAGATAAAGCAAAAGATAACGCGACGATGGCGCACCATGGGGCCAGATAAGAAGAGACCGGGCGTGAGAGTCGATTCATCGCTCTCTTCCGTTACGATTGGAAAACCATCTTCATTCCATTCAAAAAGGGCTTCGATTTGTGGGATACGGCCGTTAAAGCCTGTGGCCATGATGGGAGGCTGCTCTGTGATGATCGTCTTGCCGTTGTTGATGTAAACGCTGTAGGTATCATCGATCGGTTCCACCCGCCTGACGGCAGCCGGGATAAAGGTAATTAAACCATTCCGATTTGCCTCACGCAGTCGGTCAAACGTAAAAGGAGAAAGTGAGAGGCTGGGGTCTGGCTCATCCTCATCCCAAGGTTGGTCTGGATCTATAACATGCACCCTCTTTCCTTGGTTGGCAAGATGGATTGCGGTATCTACCCCGCTCTCATAGCCACCGATGACAACAATTTCATCTCCGGGCATATCATGCCAGGTAGGGACCGTTGCATAATGGCGGCAAAATTGAGCCCCAAGAAACGAATTTTGGCGGGGGAATTGGAATTCACCTCCGGCCCAGATGACAAAGCGAGTTTTCATTTCTCCCTGACTCGTTGCCAATGTAAAGCCGCTGTTGTCGGGATGGGGTTGAATCTCTTTAACATTGACACCTGTCTGGATAGGTAATTTGAAGTATTTTGATACACCTTGCAAATAATTAGCATATTCTGCGCCGGTTGGGTGCTCGGTTTGCAGTGAATAGGCGGGAGAAGTTTGCAAAGCGATGGCGTTCAGATCCAACATGCCAAAGCCATTTATGGTAAAAGAAGGCGTGAGTAATCGCGTTTCGGCTGGCCAGCGGAGAAAGGAGGCGCCTACCTCGTGCCGGTCTAGGATGACAAACCGCTTAACCCCTAAATCTTGTAGCACCATGCCGCAACCAACCCCAGCTGCGCCTGCACCGATAACGATGACATCGTATGCTTTATTTTTTCTGATAAGGTTTTTGCGTCGTTTCATAAAAAATGTTTCTCCTTTGAAAATAGCTATAAGCTAAATGCTGTGAGCTGTGAGCTTTAAAAACTTGTGCTAAGCAAGCCGAAGTATCCGGTTCAGTAACTCTATTATACATCCGTGTTTTGGATGCTGTGGCTGATATTTCGCCCCACCACAAAGATAAAAATTTCCTAAAAGAAAAGCCCTTAAAAAATAAGAGCAAAAAACATGCATTTATTCCTGTTTCGTATGTGTGTTAATCGCTAGTTCTTCGCCTTGTGTGGCTAATGATTGCCATTGCTCTGCTAATTGATCGACAGTTTCCGGTTTAGAGACCGCATGAGGAAACCCACCTAATGATGATTGACGCCAGCTCTTTCCTGCTGTGGCGACTATCCAAGCCTCATATTCGGCTAACCATGTGAGCAGCTCGACAAACAATTTTTGCATGGCCTGAGCCTCTGCCTCGCTATTGACGCGGGATGTTCGGTGGGGTAGTTCAGTTTCGCGGAAGATTGATTGGGAAAGATTGGAAACGGTCGTAAACTGAGGCTTTGCTTTGTACCGATTTACAAAGATAGCACCTTTCTCGGCTTGGCCAAACCAGATGCCCCAGCCCCACAGCGCTATCTGCTGATCGCCATCCCATCGAGTATACATCACGCCGCTGTTCGTCTTGGCTCGCTGGTGGGTAAACTGATATTGATACAACAGATTCCCCTTTGGACAGAGAATATCTCGCCCAAATAGCCACATTTGTTGGTGCAGCAATGGTTTAATTTGCTTCTTATATGCAGTTGGATAGTTGAGCCAGTAATTTGTCATATTTCCTTTTTTAATATTTGAGTACAGCCAAATATATTTTGATGGGTACAAAATGATTTGAGCTGTACTTCAAAGCGAACAAAAATTCATCAACCTGCTTTTTTTCATCGAATCTTTTTTGTTTGCGCATAATCTTATTTATAGTGCCCAAAAAAGAGCACTTTTAGCTGCTTGCCGCGAGTTGCCAGGCATCGCGCATCCAATTTATTGCTGAGCGCAACGGCGTTGCGGGAGGTTGATTTTCTAGCAAACAGTTCTCAAACTGCTCGGCCAGCACTTCTGCTGGCACACCGTCAGCCAAGCCAATAAACACCAAACTGGTGTGCGGTTCCGTGTGACCCCAAGGCTCACTCACGACCAGTCTGGCTCGCTTACCAACTATATGAAGGGTGCATTTACGGTCTGGTGCCTCATTGAGGTGGATAAATCCCTTGGCGCGATAAATTGATAACGGTATTTTATTCACCATTTTTTGGACTGACTTGAAGTGAAACGGCCGTTTTTCTTCATAATGCCACGTATGAAATAGCATCGTGTGATCGTCATGCTCGTGGTCGTGTTCGTGGGTATAATTGTGCGCATTGGGGGCGGCGTGAACGTGAACATCGTGAGGGGAACGGCCGTAATCCTTCTCCGTTTCTTTCAAACCGGTTCCAAAGATCAAATCTATCGGCACCTGACCGTGTTGTGTTGCTAAAACCCTTAACTTGGGCGAGATAGTGAGAATCCGTTTTTCAACAGCGAGCCGTTTAGGCAAACTGACTAAATCAACCTTGTTTAGCACCACGATATCAGCCATGCCAATCTGGTCCATTGCCAACACTCGATTTTCTGGTGGAATCGCCTCATATTGCTCAACGTCAACAACGGTCAAAATTGCGTCTAAAAGTACATGCTCACTTAACTTTGTGTGGATAAACGTATGAGCGACGGCTAGCGGATCAGAAACGCCGCTAGTTTCCACTAAAATGTATTCCGGTGGATTAGGGCGTTGGCATATTTGCATTGCAGCTCGGTATAAATCGTCACGAATAGTGCAGCAAATGCAGCCATTGGACAGATTCACTGTGTCCTCTCCTTCAACACCAACAATCAGTTGGGCATCAATGTTAACGGCGCCAAAATCATTAACCAATACCGCAATGCGACGCCCGTGGTTGCCGTTCAGTATATGGTTTAGAAGAGTTGTTTTGCCTGCCCCTAAAAAGCCAGACAAAATAGTTAAAGGAATGTGATTATTTTTGTTCGTTTGTTCCATTACGCTCTCAGGCATTGATATTTAATATCAATATTACAGGCAAAAAATATTGTCCCTATCGCACTACTTCCCAAGCGAGGTGAGCTAGTTCTGGTGCAATGAGCTTCTCCCAAGCTAGCTTAACAGCATTTGGCGAGCCTGGTGTAGAGATGATGACTCGATTGCGAAAAACACCTGCTGTTGCTCGGGATAGCATTGCTGCCGCCCCGACTTCTTCCCAACTTAACATGCGAAACAGTTCGCCAAAGCCAGGTAGCCGTTTTTCAAGCAGTGCATCTAGTGCATCAAAGGTTGTGTCGCGTGGGGCAATACCCGTGCCACCGTTAAACAAGATCAATCTTGCTTCCGTTTCGCAGAGTTGGTGAAGGACGGCCTTTACTTGATCTGGCTCATCCGGCACAATTTGGTACCCAATCAAATGGTGTCCAAGCTCTGCAATTTGGTCCTGCAGAAAGTGGGCATTCACATCTGTTTCGGGTGTGCGGGTGTCGCTAACGGTGACAACTGCTAAAGCGACCGGCCCAGCTTGATCAGCTTGTGCTTTGTGCTGTTGGCTACTGCTTGATTCCATTTTTTTATTCCCTTATTCATAACAATTTTCACATAAGCCATGCAGTTCCAGAAGATGGCTGAAAATGTGAAAGTTAAATTGCTTTGACACCTGCTCTATTACTGCGTCAGCAACACATTCATCAAACTCGATGACGTCGTGACATCGATTACAAATCAGATGGTGGTGACTGCCTTCATCCATGAGGATATAGTGAGCTGCACCGGTCCCTTGATAAATGGGGCGCACAACCCCCAACTCACTTAGCAAGTCCAGCGTGCGATAGACGGTCATTCGGCCAACACGCGGCGCTTGCTTTCGTACTTTTTCGGCCAAGGTGTCTGCTGTGATATGACCTTCGCTTTTTACAAGTACGTCAACAATTGCCTGTCGAGAGGCGGTCCTTCGATACTCATTTTTTTCAATCACACGCATGATTTTCTCTGACTCACTGTTCATACCACCTCCATTAAGCGGATTGCCAAACACGGACTCGACCGGGGGCAAAGGTAAATGTAATCAAAAAAAGTAGTGTAGCTACAAGAACAATGGCTGCTCCTGAAGCGATATTCATATAAAAGGAGAGATAAAGCCCAGCAATACCGGAAAAGGCGCCGATGCCAGCGGAAATAGCCATCATAGGGGGGAGGCGGCGAGTCAGCAGCGAAGCCGTTGCGGCTGGCGTAATAAACATAGCCAGCGCCAATGTAATCCCTACGACTTGTAGTGAGGTAACGATGGTGACGGCAATTAAAACAAGCAACAGGTAGCGAAAGAATGAAGCCGGTAGTCGCAGGGTTGCCGCCAATATGGGGTCGAACGATATGAGCAAAAACTCTTTGTAAAAAAGGTAGACGGTGAGCAATACGGCCGTTCCTAATCCCAAGATTACCCATAAGTCAGTGGCTGATACCCCCAACAAATTGCCAAATAGGAAGTGGGCCAAATCGATGGTGTAGTTGCCTGAGCCAGATAGTAAGGCAATGCCCAAGGCAAACATCCCCACAAAAATGATACCGATGGCGGTGTCTTCTTTTAAGGCGCCGTTTTCAGTTAAAAATCCAATCCCTAAAGCCGTCAGAACCCCTACAATCAATGCACCCACTGCCAGTGGCCAATCCAATAAAAAAGCGATAACGACGCCAGGTAAAATAGTGTGCGATAGGGCATCACCAAAAAAGGCCATGCCTCGCAAAATGACATAGGTGCCTAAAATGGGGCAGATTGTGCCGACTAATACAGCAGCGATGAGGGCTCGGACGATAAAGTTAAACTCTAAAGGGTCAAGAAACCAATCAATCATCGTTACACTCCTGTAGCTATCTCTTGAGGAGTGCCATTATTATAAGCGGGGACATAGCCCCCATAAGCTGCCGTCAGATTAGCTGTGGTCAAAACGGCCGCTGCTGGCCCGCAAGCCACAATATGCTTATGTAGCAACATAATGCGATCAAATCGTTCAGCCGCTAAGCCCAAATCGTGCGTCGCTAGTAAAACCGTCACTTCATCCTGACGTAAACTTTGTAGAATATCGAGCGTCGCCTCTTGACTTGGCAAATCTAGACCGGCCAAAGGTTCATCCATAAGCAGTAGATTGGCCTCTAGTGCCAGTGCTCGAGCAATAAAGACACGCTGCTGTTGCCCACCGGAAAGTTCACCAATTTGCTGGTTAGCGAGGTGAGTCATTTGCACGCGCTCAAGGCTGTCCTGCACAATCTCACGATCCCGCTTACCAGGCCGCTTAAAGAGACCAATCTGGCGAGTCCGTCCCATCATGACCACATCGGCAACCGTTACTGGAAACTGCCAATCGATTTCACTCCGTTGTGGCACATAAGCGATGCAGATATGGCTGTCTGGGGTGTAGCCAAACATTTTGATTGAACCGCTATCAGGCTTGAGCAATCCAGCCGCAACTTTTAACAAGGTGCTTTTCCCGGCACCATTAGGACCAATAATGGCGATTTGCTCGCCCGGTTGAGCCTGAAAAGTAACATTTTCCAGTGCATAAACGGTCGTGTCTCGCTTGGCCATCCTTTGATTGTTGGAGGCGTAAGCGACCGACACAGTTTGTAGGTCTAAAGTGGGGGCGTTTGGTTTGTGCGGGGTACCTTGATAAGTTAATTTTTGCTTCATGGTCTCTGGCGGCTAAAAGAACTCAGATCGCTTATTTTGAGCAACCTGAGTTCTTTTAAGTTTGAAAATAGCTCCCAATTGTGTGTAATCAGGAACATTTGAATAACAAGATAGCTATTCTAACCTCTCGTTAGTTTCCACTCAACCCAGTAACAATCGCATCAACATTGGCGCGGAACATTCCGATATAACTATCTGCGCCACTGCCTGCAGGGCCAACCGCACCGGTATAGAGCGGTAAAACCTGTACATTTTCACAGCCAGTTAGCTCGCCAGCTACCGTTTGTGCTAATGAATCGCTGACGGTAGTTTCTGTAAAGACGGTGCAAATGGCATGTTCATTCATCTCTTCAATCAATCCGGCTAAATCACTTGCAGATGGCTCAGCTAGCGTGCTAAGGCTGGGGATCACAGTCCCTAATACTTCAAGATCATATTCGGCTGCGAAGTAGCCAAACGCATCATGATTGGTTACCAAAAAGCGATTTGATTCTGGGATTTGGCTTAACTGTTCTGCAGCGTAATCTTCCAAAGCCTCTAATTCAGCAATATAAGCAGCGGCATTAGCCTCATACACCTCGGCGTTGGCTGGGTCTAAGTCGCTTAGGACATGCTCAACATTCTCTACCCACTGTTCAACATTGTGGATGCTGAACCAAACGTGTGGGTCTGCACCACTGTGATTGTGGCCATGTTCGTCTGCATGGTCGTCATGATCGTCACCTTCTTCGTGCTCGTCGTCATGATCGTCACCTTCTTCGTGCTCGTCATCATGGTCGTCATGATCATCACCTTCTTCGTGCTCATCATGATGGTCGTCATGTCCACCTTCGCCGAAGGCAATCGGGTCGATGTTGGCTGAAATCGTGACGACTGGGACGGCTTCACCAATGTTGTCTAGATCATCTTCTAGGCCTTCTTCCAAGTTCCAACCATTCACGAAGATGATGTTAGAGTCAGCAACGGCCGTTAAATCACGGGCTGCCGGTTCAAATCCGTGTGGATCTTGCCCTGGCCCCATCAAAACGGTCAGGTTTATCGCATCACCGCCCACCTGAGCGACGACATCACCGATAATGCTGGTGGTTGCAACCACGCGTAGTGGCTCACCACCTAATTCAATAGCGCTTAGCTCTGGCAGTGGGACCATTTCTGCTTCAGCATCATGGTCGTGGTCATCATGGTCGTCACCATCTTCATGGTCATGGTCGTCGCCATCTTCGTGCTCATGCTCATCTTCGTGATCGTGGTCATCACCGTCTTCATGATCATGCTCATCACCGTCTTCGTCCATGTGCTCATCTTCGTCCATGTGCTCATCTTCGTCCATGTGCTCATCTTCGTCCATGTGCTCGTCTTCTTGCTCATCTGTTTCAGCAGAAGCAGATGTGTCAGCCACCTCAGGTTCGGCTTCAGTTGCAGAACCTGCCGAGCAGCCAGCGGTGATCAATGCGATCACCATCATCGCGACGAGTAGGACGTACCAGTTCAAACGATTTTTCATCATTTTGTTCTTCATTCTCCTTGATGATATTTTGTATCATTTATATCTAGTAATAAGTATAGCGTCAGATTTTTGAGAAGCAAGATAATACTCATCTTGGGAGCCAAGAATATTATTGGAAGAATGAACGTTTTAGATTAAAGATTTTATGGGTTGACTAGGATAGTGCTTTGATCAAACCGATCGCTTGAGCGGAATCGACATACTCTCTCAGATAAGTGACCTTTCCATCTTGGATCTCCCCAACAACGCAGGCCGCTAAATTGAGCTCGCTGCCATCTGGTAGTGTGCCGCGGACAAGATGCTCTTCAACGAACCCGCTTTCGGTGCCTGACCTAATTGCATTTTCGTAGCGAAAATGTTCAACGACACCGAGCACCGCTGCCGTAAAGTCTAGTAGTGTTTCCAAATTCATCGCGGGCCCATTGTTTTGGCTGGCGTGTAGCTCTGGGGAACAAAGGTATCGAACGGTTTCAAAATCACCGGCAGATAAAGCGGTGAATAACGACTCACATACTTCAGTTGAAACCATATTCTTCCTCCTAAACAAACCCTTTATCAGTTAGCTCATAGCCATCGAATTTAATTTCGTGTCGCTGACCAGAGCCGCCAACCACACGACTCCAGCTTTCAGGTGATGTATCGATATTATTGCACGGTCTGAGTCACTTTAAAGGTATTCCCATCTGGATCGCGAAGGACAACAAATTTGCCACCATCAGCACTTGCCACGATCTCCGAAGCAAATAGACCGCCTCGGGCACTTATCTCACTGTACATCCAGTCAAGATCATCAACTTTGAGGTGAAAACCGACCTCTTCACCTGGCTTGCCATCACCGCCGCCTTTGCCGACGACGTATAAGCAAAGGGGCAAGTTTGAGGTTTTGTATTGCGCCCAACCATAAGCTTCTACCGCAAACTCTTCTTCCAATCCGATAACTTCACGATAGTAATGTGTTGCGGCTTCAAAGTTTGTAACCGGAATTTTAATTAATCCAACTGTGAAATTTGACATGTTGCTCTCTTTCCCTTTTATTATGTGAAACGAAGTTCCTGCTTAGAATAAAACGGCGACTATACTCTTCGTTTCCTCGAGGTTCCGAAGCTTTTATCTAACACATTTTTCAATTTAGAAACTTCGGAACACTTAACCGTTTACGATATTGTGGAGGTGATTAAAATCTTTGCCACTCCTCACGAAGCAATGAATAAACAATCATGTCCATAAACTGCCCTCTGGCGACACCGCCTTGCCTTTGCACGCCTTCCTGAATAAACCCTAGCCGCTCAGCCACACGCCGACTGCCTTCATTTTCGTGGTCAGCATCAATATGTTTAAATCTAATCACGATACGATTTAGCCCTAGATGATTAAAAGCGTAAGCGATAAGCTGCTGACAGGTTTTGGTGACAATGCCATTGCCTTGAAACGATTCCCCAATCCAGTAGCTCAGTTCCCCCTTTTTAACGACGCATCGTTCCTGAATGTCTAAAGCGCTAAGCCCAGCAATTTTGCCTTTATGCACCATTAAGGCCGGTATCGATTTTTCCTTCGCGAATAGCTGCCTGTGTTTGTTGATATAGTCGCTGCAGTGGTCCACGGTTTGGATACGTTTAGGCCAATCGTTCCAATAAGTTAGATATTCCCTGTTTTCTTTAAACAGAGTGAGCAGTTCTTTTACATCGTTTTCTTCAGGGAGCCTTGCGATTAGGTCTCTGTCAATTTGATGATTAAACACAAGTAAATCTATCCTTCTTAACAAACAAGACAAACGAGCATAAATCGTGCGATATCCTCCTTAAACCTAACGTCGGTAAGGATCGCGATCGGTGAGGTAGGCAAGTAGGGCGGTCCCTTTGGGGTGCTGATCGAGCCATAGCCGAATCTCTTGTACCCGGCCGTAATCCTCAGCCCCGTAACGCTCTAAATACATTTTTTCAAATCGGTTCCGTGATTCATGTGCTAACAGCGCTTCTTGCCAGAGCTTGCCAAACAGCAAATGGACTTCGTCATGCAGCTCACGCTGTTTGAGCGCATGCCATTCATTGGCGTCAAACCACACCCCTAGGCAGGCTGAACAGCGCTCTAGGTAAAAGGGGGCGTTGGGGAAGATTTGGAAGCGGCGCAAAAAACGGCCGTCTTCTGGGCAAAGCCGCGCATTAGCCTCTGCTTCTATCGGCAGTGGTGCATCTGATGCAATTTGTTCAGAAGGATTACCGTGTGCCTCAAGCCAGGCCCAATAATCCTCTGCCTTAATCCAGTCGCCCTGACAATTTAAACAAGTTTGAGCTGAGAGATTTTCCTCAAGTTTTTTAGGAATAAGTGGGGATGATGGGCAAACTGGACAGTACATGGTGGATTCCTTTTACTGATTAAGATAATTGTAAGCTAATGCGTTTTCTGTTGCACTAGCTAAAATCATCTACGCAGATTTTTCGAGAAAGTTACTGATTCGTACCCAGTTTAGATTCCAATTTTTTCAAAGCTTTTTCTAGTTCTGTTTGACGGATGCTGGTGGTGACATCACCCCGCGTTCTCTCAAGAACAGCGCGAACTGTATCAGTGCGGCGTCGCAACCCACCGGTAATCGCATCGCTAAAATCAATGGTAACAAGCGTGCTATAGATTTGATCCATGTGATCGAGCAGTCGTTCTGCTTCGTTGTTGTAGCCATGCCGAATAATGTCCAGAATGCGGCGGCGGAGTTCGGTGGCCGCTTCAGCCAGTCCGTTGAGCCAGGTGCTATTCTCCACACCAAGCGCATCTGGAGTTGGCAAGGGCAAGTCGCGAACGAGGGCGTAGGTGAGGTGAGCTTCTACCATCTCTTTGAGTGCATCTTGCGTGTAGCCAGCATAATAGAGATTAGGATAGTCAGCGACGTCTTGAACCATTTCTTTGCCTGCGTTAGTGGCATCTTCGATGAGAGAAACGGCCGTATCCCACTCTTCACGATGAATGGCCCGAATCGATTTGGCGCAGACGGCAATAAGCTTTCGCGAGCGTTGATACGCTACATCTCGGGCGCTGTTCGTTTGCTCCATCTGAGCGCGAATGGCCTCGGCCGTTTGATCAAGCATTTTCATCGGGGCCATCCTTCTTGTCAGACCCTGGTGGATCAATTTTGAAAAATTGACTGGCAAGATCTAATGATTGGGGAAGCTTAATTTCCCCATTTTGCTGTTCGTAGCTAGCAATTTGCTGGCCGAGACGAGCGTGTAGCATTTTGGCGTGAATCGGGGACATAATGATGCGAGCCTTAACGGGGGCGGTCGGCATATGAGGCAAAATTTGCCCAAAATCTAAAATGATTTCAGCGGCAGTATTGCTTAAGATAGCAACGTTTGCATAGACGGCCTCAAGGTCTTTAGGGATATTAATTTTAACGCGCTTCTGATTAGCAGGGCGCTGAGGTTGTTTACCAGTTTCTGCCATAGGGTTCTCCTAATTTTGTCTGATTTATTTTGATAATAATACCATATGTAGGCTGATGGCCCCCCAAATTTTGAGCAAATCATAAAATGATTATTTTTGGAGGCATTCGGTCAATTGCATCTGTTCGTGTTACAATCTTCGCTTGGGGCGTAAGCCAGTTTTGTTTTGGAGTGAGGGATGATAAATAGAGAAAAAGTTTTGCAATTTTTGCTTATATTTTGCAGTGGAGCCATTGTGTCTGCCGTTTTATTAACCTTAAATCAACGCGTACTACCTGCGCCAATCGTTATAGAGCCACCGCCACCTGTGCCCACCGCGCTGCCAACGGAAACACCGGGGCCTATTCGTGTATTTGTCAACGGAGCTGTTAAATTGCCTGCTGTCTATGAGCTACCCCCCAACAGCATTTTACAAGATGTGATTTCTGAAGCTGGTGGCTTTGATGATGAAGCAAATACAACGGCCGTTAATTTAGCTCAACCCTTACAAGATGGGATGCAAGTGTACGTTCCTCTGCTCACAGAAACGGCCGTTCCACCGCTGATTTCTGAACCTCAATCGTTAGATAGTGACCAGCCATCATCCACTCAAATCGTTGATATTAATCACGCCACGCTTGAAGAGCTAGATGAACTGCCGGGCATTGGGCCATCGACTGCCCAAAAGATTGTTGAGTTTCGTGACGCGAATGGCCTGTTCCTGTCAATTGACGAGATTATGCTTGTTTCCGGTATTGGTCCCGCAAAGTACGCTCAGATTGAAACTTTGATCACTGTCGAGGGTGAGTAAAATCAGCCTATGAATCTTTTTCAGCTTCTAACGGCCGTTTATGCACGACTTGCCGGTCTATTGCATCGTCAATTTTATCAACGGCCGTTCTCCCCTCCCAAAAAAGCGATTATTATTCAACCGGGGACTGTTTCTAGCGTCATGTTAACGACCCCCATGCTTTCTCAGCTTAAGAGGCGTTTCCCAAACACACGCTTTGATTGGGCGAGCGTGCGAGCAACCCATCCAGTTATTGTTGGCAATCAAAGCATTATTAAGCTGGTCGAAATCCCCATTGACCAACGCTCACAAACGATTGATGAGCTAGCCTTTATTCGATCTTTAAAAGCAGAATCGTACGACACCTGCTTTATTCCTGATTACTATCCTAAGCTTGCTCAAATGGCTATGCAGGCCAAAATTCCTCAGCGGGTAGGTTTGTGGAACAAGGGAAGGGCTTTTCTTTTTACGAATGTGGTGCAAACCCCAAGCACTGAAAGACATCAAGCCACTAAAAACTTAACAATCGCTGAAATTGGTCAAAAAAGTCTGCAGCTCTCGCGGACATCCATGACGTTTTATCCTTCAGATCGCGATCGCAAAACAATTTCTCAGCGGCTGATTGATGAGTTAGGCTGGGATGGAAAACGGCCGTTGGTCACGATGCATCCAGGCTCAGCAGATGAAGAATCGGCCCGCAGCTGGCCCATTGAACGATATGTTTTGCTCGGTAATCGCATCATTCGTCATTATCAAGCACAAATTTTATTAGTGGGAACCCCGTCTGATTTTAAAACGTGCCATGAAATTGCAGGAATGATTGCTGGCGATGTGGCGAATTGGTCTAAGCGCGTATCGATTGGTGAAATTGGGGCATTAACCGAAATTGCCGATCTGTTTATTGGGAATGATACGGGTGCTTCTCATATTGCGGCCGCAATGGGTTGCCAAACTATTGCCATATTTGGACCAACCGATCCAAGCGTTTCAGCTCCGTACGCTAAGGATGAAGAACTCGTGACGGTTTTGTGGAAACAGTCCCAGAGTAAACGATTGTTTGATTGGCAAGATGGGGTTTCGGTGGGGGATGTTGAGAAAGCAGTCAAGCGGATTCTAGACTAAAAATGCCCCTCTCTGCAGAACGAGCTGCAAAGAGGGGCCAGAAACAGGAGGTTCGTGCCGTGACCAACGGCACGCGTAGTGAGCAATTGGATTAGTTGCTATTTGGAATGGTCTCAACCAGATATCCCTCAAATTGAGACTCGACGGCTGGGCCGCGATGAACAGCTGTAACTACACCATTTTCATCAATAAAAACGGTCGTGGGTAGATTTAGCACCCCATACTCTCGGGCAATACCTGCATCACTGTCTAATAAAGGGTTGGTAAATGTTAAAGCCATTTCATCAATGAAGAAGTCGCGAGCGACCTCAGCTGACTCTTCTTGATTTAAAGCCAAAATAACGAGTCCCTCATCTTGGTAGTTATCGTGGACAGCCTGCAATTCTGGCATTTCAATACGGCAAGGGGCACACCATGACGCCCAAAAATTGATCACAATGGGTTGTCCTAGGTGGTCGCTTAGGCTCACTTCATTCCCGTCTAGGTCGACGAGATTAAAATCAATGGCTGTGTCCCCTACAACAATGGGCCCTCCAGAGGTGGGTAACGTGAGTTCTGATTGAGTGACCGAGCTTTCTACCTCGGCGCTGTTACCGCCTAAAAGTGTGTTGCCAAAAATTAGCCCAGCTAGGGCAATCAGGATAACAATGATGCCGACTATGAGAACGAGGTTATTACGGCCGTTTCCTGTAGAACTGTCTGTTAAATCTTGACTCATGATAATCTCCAAAAATTCTCAATTATTGAAATAGCTCAATCAAGCGATCTTCAAGCCCAATAAACCAGGTTGCTAGTTCAGGTGGGATGAGTGCGTTAAAGCTGGCTAAGGTGCCGCTTAGCATGAGAACCGCCATGAGGACAAACAAGGCCCCGCTGACGAGCTGCGTTGTATGTAGCTCTACCATCGTACGCCGGCTTTCTGTACTGGTGAAGGTCCACAAAGCTGCCCCAGCCAACGACAAAACCAAAAGCCCCAAATCATGAGCTAGGGTAAACGACTGGCCATTGAAAAACGCCACGTTGAGGTACATGTATTCAACAACTGCGACGAGCACGCGCCAGACGGCTAAGGCCCAAACGGTAGCGACAACAAAGGTATGAACATCAACAACCCAGCCTCGCCCTTTGAGCATGCGCCAGAAAAAGCTCTTTCGACTTGTGCGTCCAAAAAAGGTGGAAACAATAATTAGTGGCAAGCCCAAACCTAGCGCATAGATGAATAGTAAAATCATGCCTCGGATAACAGAGCCCGTAGAGGCAGCCAAGGTTAAGATGACGCCTAATATCGGACCCACACAGCTTGACCAGCCCACTGAAAAGGTGAGACCAAATGCAAATGAGCCGCTTGCCGTGGTATTTGGCGCTTCGCCACCGGCTGGCTGAGTGCTCATTCCAGCAAAGCCTTTGCCTAATAAACTCATCACTCCAAAAATCATCACAATTGCGCCCCCCACAATTAACAACAGCTGTTGATTTTGAAGTAAAAGACGCCCTAAAGCTGATGCACTCGCACCAAGAAGGCTAAACATTGTGGCAACGCCGAGCATAAAGGCAATGGTATTTGTCGCAATTTTTGACCGACCACTTTGAGTAGCAAATGCAAAGTAGGCGGGCAAAATTGGTAGCGTACACGGGGAGACAAAACTAAAAATTCCCCCAGCAAACGCGAGTATTGAAAGCACAAAGAAAGATTGTGCCCCAAGACCCGTTGCGGCGAAGCCTTCAGGCCCCTGAGAAAAACTTCCGAATATGAATATAAGTCCAAGTAAGACAACAAGACCAATGGTCCAATTGCGGTTTGCAAAGAGATTGCGAATGGGTGTTGGTAAAGAATTTTGCATAAATAGTAACCTCCAAAATCATTAAAGGGTGCGTTCAAAAATAACTTTGGTATGAAAGGCGCAACGTACCCTTTAAGCTCATCCGCAATTTCATACTTATAAATGGATGAGCCCGAAGCAGTTTCATGTTTCTTAGACGCTGCACAGAGGAGGTTTTATTATGCCTCTTATATTTTGTTAACAAATTTGTAAGAATCGGAAGGGGGAGACTAAGGGCTGAGCTTATCGAGATTCTGTTCGACAAGCTCAACCTTGAACAGGATATGGCTCTAGTTTTCTATGCCATAAGGGTGGGCGATGCTAATTTAAAAACTGTTTTTGCATAGTCCAATACGCGTGCCTGACCGTTAGGATCATTCACAATTGCCTGATAGGGGAGCATAGAGCCCTCCCAGCCCTCAGTGTGCCAAGTCGCTCCTACTGGAAGGTTGTTTGCAAGCAAGGTGTCTGTGGCGAATGGAAATGGATTTGAATAAAAGTATGGGTCTCCACCTGGGAAGAATCCAAGATTAAGCTGAGAGGGAAATGTTTGTAATGCACCGTGTTCTTCTGCTTCAACCTGAAGTGAACCGAACCATTCAAACGCTAAATCAAACCCATGTGGCCACAGTTGAATCGGGCCTAACTCCCCTGAAAGGTTGGCTCGATGGATTTGGAAGATGGCATTAACGGCCGTTAAAATTTCAAAAAAGCGGCTCGCTTCATCCGGGTCATATTCTCGGGCTTCATCGCTTTCAAACTTCCCCCGCGCATACTCACCTGCTAAGCCTAAAGAAGCAATAGACTCTATCACCCAATCCCCCATCCTTGTCCCTGTCAGACCTCCGGTCATAGGCTGACTCATTTGCTGCCCCTTGCTTGTTTGAATCATAATCTCATGTGAGACAAGATTTAACTTTAGGCTCACAACGCCACCTGATGGCAGCGGGATAAGGTCAGTTGCCAAGCCGTCAACACCTAACTTCAAACTAATATGCCACCACTTTGGGTGTGGAATACCGTGCGACCGGGGGACAACGCCAATTGCGTTGGCATAGTTGTGTAGGGTGGCACGAGTGGGTTCAAAACTTTCTAGCGATGGAAATTGAAACATGGACACCTCGAATGCTCAATATCAATCATGGCATTTCAGACGCCATGAATTTTAGTAATCATTTTCAACAATTAATTTGAATAGGACTTACTCAAATAGCGGTCACTGAGCCTGTCGAAGTGACTTTCTTAACCCTTCGACAGGCTCAGGGTGCGTAAGTTCTGTTAAATAAAAAGTAGCCAGATGAGAATAACTTTCAAGAGAACAATAACTTATACGAAACTGCTTTATTCAATATACTTTTTGCTCTCCACCAAATTGTTGTATTTTCTTTATAATACGTCGTCAAATGGATAATAATGTTATCACAACATCAACGTTTAAGTGTTCCGAAGTTTCTAAGTTGAAACCCTTGGTAGATAAATGCTTCGGAACTTCGATGAAACGAAGATTGCAACCGTCGTTGTATTCTAAGCAAGAACTTCGTTTCACTTAAGAACTGATGTTACGCGGAAATAACCTCTGAGGCTTTTCAAGAAGCGCCAGTGGTTGCCAACCTGTTTAGAAACCTCAGAGGTTTACATCAGTGGTCCTGCGTAACTCCACTTAATAATTAGGGAATGATTATGACAAAATTAACTATCAACGGCCGTGTTTTTGACATTGATATGATTGTTTTTGACAAAGATGGCACGTTGATTGAATTAGATTTTTTATGGGGTCGACAGATTGAGAAGTGGGGCTATTTAATCCAGTCGCGTCTTCAATTGGAGGATGCCTTTTTGCACTCGATGTATGAGCAAATGGGGTACGATTTTCAAAACGGCCGTTTAATCCCTGATGGCCCCGCTGCTGTTGCAACGATCGATCAATTTATGGCGATTGGCTCTTTTCTTATTTATCGTCGGGGAGATGTTTCATGGACCGAAGCGGAGGAAGCCGTTATTGCCTCTGCTGAACAATCTGTTGCGTTTGCGCCAGAGCCTGACATGCTTAAAATGATAGGTGATGTGATTGGCGTGTTTGAGAATCTGCGCCGAAGGAAAATTCGCATAGGCGTTTTAACCTCTGACGATCGCATACCCACTGAAAAAACGATCGATATGCTAAACTGGCGGCCTTATATTGACGCAATTGGTTGTGGAAACGACCCGATTCCAGGCAAACCGGCTCCAGATGGTCTTCTTCAAATTAGCAAAGAGATGAATATTCCCACCAGTCGAATGCTTATGGTTGGTGATTCCACAGGGGATATGCGAGCGGGGAAATCGGCGGGGGTTGCTGGCTGTATCGGGGTGGGGCAGCTGGGTGATGGCGTAACGGCCGTTGCCGATGTCATGATTCAATCCATTGAAGACATACTAGTTTTGGAAGATTGAGATATTGCTGCCTCATTAGATACGCCTTTGATTTGATCAGGCAACAGTTGCAAGCGGCTTTGCTTTTGCCAAAGCCGCCATTAATTCTTTCACCTTGACCGGTTTGCTCACATAATCATCCATACCACAGCCTAAATAAACTTCGCGATCGCCCTGCATCGCGTTGGCAGTCATCGCAATGATCGTGGGGCGTTTTTCAGCTGGCCACTTTTCAATGATGTGCTTCGTCGCCTCGACCCCATCCATTTCCGGCATATTCACATCCATGAGGACCACATCGTATGATTGCCGCGTCAAAGCCTCAAGCACCTCTAGCCCATTTCCCGCAACGTCAGCACGATACCCTAGACGCTTTAAGATGCCTAAAGCGACCTTTTGATTAATAAAGTTATCTTCGGCTAACAGGATTTTTAGTGGATGCTTTGCACCCATCGAAAGATCAAAAGAGGTTTCTACTTTAGTCTCTTTGACAATCTTGCCGGTTTCGTTCATGATGCCCACCAGCCCATTATATAACTGAGACGGCCGTATTGGCTTATGAACGATAGAAATATTATCGATATCGTCTAGATCTAACTTTTGGCCGCGTGCGATCAAAATTAAGATAGGAATATTGCAATTTTTACGAATTCTTATAATAGCTTTTTCACACGAATCATCATGAATTGTGAAATCAAAGATGATCGCATCAAAGTTTCGTTTAGATTGGAATTGTTTAAGCTGTTCAACATCTACCTTTCCATGTATCGAGCGCAGATGCCACTGTTTAAGGTGATGATTTAGCAGGCGATTCGTCGTTTGGTTTTCCGTAACAACAAAAACGCGCTTTCCTTCAAAAACAGCCGATTCTAAATCAAATGGGTCAAATTGAGCCGTCGAGCGAGTGGCAACAATCGAAAAATAAAATGTTGACCCTGCACCTTCTCGGCTTTTAACCCACATTGTGCCCCCCATGAGTTCTGAGAGACGCTTACTAATTGCTAATCCTAAGCCCGTACCCCCAAATCGCCTGGTCGTGGACGCATCAACTTGGCTAAAAGATTGAAAAAGACGATCTAGTCTATCTTCAGGTATGCCAATGCCAGTATCCTCGATGGCGAATTGAAGCTCAAATTTCTCTGAATCTAAGGCTTTAGCGTCCACAGATACAATCACCTCGCCCTGAGAGGTGAATTTGACAGCATTGCTTAATAAATTGGCTAAAATCTGCCGCACCCGCGATACATCTTGATTGACCCAAATTGGCACCTCTTCATTTACAAAATAGGCCAAGTTAAGTCCCTTTTCAAATGCTTTTAGAGCTACTAGGTCAAGACTTTCTTCAATGCAATGATTAAGATTAAAATCCAAATACTCAAGCTCTAGCTTATTCGCCTCAATTTTTGAAAAATCTAAAATGTCGTTAATGACGCTAAGTAGAGAATTTCCGCTGGTTTGAATTGTTTTAACGACATCAAACTGTTCTTCATTTAATGGTGTATCTAGCAAAATGCTGGTCATACCTAAAACACCGTTCATTGGTGTTCGTAGTTCATGAGTCATATTTGAAAGAAATAGGCTCTTCGCCTGATTGGCTGAATCTGCAGATTCTCTGGCCAAGACTGCCTCTTGATAGAGCTGAGCATTTTTAATGCTCACTGCCGCTTGGTCAGCAATAAGCTGTAGCATATCTATATCTTTTTGTTGAAACTTATTAAACCCAGAATGTATGACGTGAAAAACGCCCACTAATGAGCCTGAAAGTAAAATGGGTACAGCAACCTCACTCTGCTTAGTTTGATGCTCACCTTGAACGACCTCACAATGAAGGGCTGATTTCCCAATTATCCCTTTTCCTAGCTCAAAGCTTTTTTTATATTGAGAGGTGTGATTGCCACGAGGTGAGCTTTCAATTAGAAGCTCATTAGATGCATTTAGAAGATATAAGGACACATTACTGTAGTTAAAAGCGTTTTGTATGACGTTTAGCATTTTCGGAATTAAAACATCAATATCCAGATACGATGTTGATAAACGACTAATCTGTGCCACGATTTGTAAATCTTCTACATGATCCTGAAGCTGTTTATTGAGCTCTTCAAGCTCTATATGATTTTTGGCTAGGTGTTGAGATTGAAGCGCAAGCCGCTGGTCAATAATCGTGAAAAATATTGAAAGCAACAGCAGCAAAATCGTAACAATAGCAATGGAGCTCGCCCCTAAAACAGATGCTTCGACCGTGCTTGAATAATCAATAATGAGGTCATTTGCAAGCGTAAAAGTAGCAGCATGCATCCCTGTGAAATGCATGCCTGAAATAGCAAACCCCATTACGACAGCACTAACAGCTTTTAACCAATTCCAGGCTTCAGACTGCGCCTGACGGAACTGGATAAAAAGCCAAAGAGCGACGATTGATGCGCCAATGGCGATGCCTAATGATAAAAGGAAGACTGAAGGCTCGTAAGCTATCGTTGCCCGTAGGCGCATCGCCGCCATGCCAACATAATGCATTGCCCCAATACCAATTCCCATAAAAAAACCACTGAAGATTATTCTTTTCCAGCGAATATTGTCTTTACTCGAACTGGTCAAGGCGATAGCTGAAACAATAACAGCCGCCAGCCATGAGATGATAACGGTTGGAATATCGTAAGAGATGGGAATTGGCAATTGGAAGGCCAACATTGCAGTAAAGTGCATTGACCAAATGCCACTTCCCATAATTCCAGCCCCCGCAAGCAGCCATTTGGCACGTTGTCGATTGTTATGAGAGTGTACGCGCCCAGCAAGCTCTAGGGCTGTATATGATGCCAAAATGGCAATCAGAATTGAAATAATAACTAACCAAGTTTCATGGGTATGGGAAAGGGTTGGCTCAAACATACGAATTCAATCCTCAATTTTTGGGATGAATTCAGCATAAGGAAATAGACTTATTCGATCTATAGTGAATTAGCTCTACTTGAGTTAGGGAAGCGTGAATTTTTGATGAAACTGTACAAAATAACAAAAAAAGCACTAAGTCATCTTAGTGCTTTTTTTCTAATCTGGATGGTTGTGAAGGGGAAAGTTTATTTTATTACATAACCTTTCCTTTCATGTCATTAATTTTTATGAATTACCATCGCATGTTGGAATCGAGTTATAAATATCAGTTAATGCAACATTTAGGTCGTTTGCTGAGGTGGCTAGATAGTAATTGCCCCCGCCAATATCAGCTACATATTGTAGCAGTTCGGGGTTAAATTCACTGGCGCCAGCATTACCAAGACCAATCGTGTAAATTGTTGCATTCGGTAGCGAGTTCATCAAATCTTGAGCAGACGATAATACATCTACCAAAATGTTACCTTGATTTAAGGCTGTACCCTGAACAGAATCACCAAATGTGGCAATGGTGCTTAATGGATAAGGGTCTCCATTGGTATCAAACACGTTGATATTAGCAGCATCACCGGCGCTGTGAAGCAATTCGTCAGCGGGAACATTTGGTGCACCATCTGTTAATAGGATGATGACAGGAATTCGAAGCGGATCCCATTCCTCTACTAAGGCAAGTCGTGCATCATTTAAAGCTGGCCCTGTTGGTGTATAACCCCCAGGACTGATACTCGGAAGAACTGTTGCATTGAAATCTGCAATATTGCCCGAAACTGAGTACGTCACATTATTGACGCCAACATAGCCCAAGCCATTATTTGTGTAGTATGGGCTACCTGCGTAAGAAACCGCCCCAACTCGATTATCATTCCCGTCGGCAAGGAGCAAATTATTGACAGTAGTGATGGCCGTTGTTGAGGCATCCATTCGATCATTTGCACCAGTCATAGCATTGGTCATACTACCTGAACGGTCAATTACGTAGAACATGTCGATAGCGGTGGTACATGCTGGCGGAACATCTCGTGATCCATATATTTCAACCTCTGCTAATGAAAGCGGATTGGTTCCTGTCAGTTGAATTCTGATGTACCGTCCACTTTGCTGAGTGAAAGCATACGCTAGGGCGTCAACGTCCCCTTCAAAATAGAAGGAATCAACAGTTGGGTCGTTCAGTGTTGTGGTTAGGTCAGTTGATGTGAACGGTGAATCAGAAATAAAGACGTAGAAATCTGACAAACGTTCGCCGCAGCAATCTGTTCGATTGAAGAGCTTGATTTGCTGTAGTACGTAGATACGACCTAGATCAACCTCCCACCAAGCGTTTGTCTCATTATTTGTGTGGGTTACGGAGCCATTGCTGTAAACACCGTCTCGATCACCGTCACAGGCACGATTTGATGTGCCGCTATGGGCATCTGAGGATTGGCTGGTTGTGCTGCCAATACAAAGGTTGTCAGCAGGTAAGATAAAATCTTCACCGGGTGCCAGTGTTGGCGTTGGTGTTGGGGCAACAGGTGTGGCTGTTGGCGGTGGTGCTGAGCCATCTGCTGATGAACATACATCAATTGACCAGCCTGTTAATGAGCCAGTGTCCCCACCTGCATTATCTGTTACTTGCAGTTGCCAACTTCCATTTGCTGATTCGCCGTTAAAGGCGCTCAGTGCATTAACGGGTGCAAATGTACCGTTGATAGACGGTGCTGAAGTGCTGCACTGATCATTGGCGGGTGCCGCAGCTGAATCATCTAGAGTGGCAAAAATATTGTTCCCTGAACAGCCATAACCACCACCGCTTGCACCTGGTCGGTCGATGAGCGTAACGGCCGTTCCTGATGGGCTGGTTAGGATTAAATCTAGGTCACCAATGTAAGTGTGCTGTAAATCGAGGTTGACATTCAAATCGAAAATTGGGCCATTACCAGTGGCACCTGTGATATTTGAAGTGATGGTAGATTCATCCAGAATGCTAACCGGGCTCGTTGACGAGTAGGTTGTACAAACATTGTCTGGTGTTGAGGTTGGTAACGGTGTAGCTGTTGCACCTCCGCTCGAGCTGCACGCTAAAGTTAACTTGTCAAGACGCGTACCGTCTTCACGAAGTGAAACCACAATCGTGTGTTGGCCTGCCGCTAAATTCATTTCAACAGGGTCGGAACCAAAGGCGTCGTTAAAATAATCTTGCCCATAGGTTGTGCCAAGCTCAACATCCCACTGAATCCGAGAGCCATTGATTTCAACAAAGAAAGAGTTGCTATCCGCGCTATCAGCATAGGTATACCCGATAAATTGATAGGTATCGGCTTGGGTGACCTCAAAGTTAAAGGTCGCAGAGTTCGTATTTGGACCTGTGAGATCATCGCCTTCTCCTTCTGGCACATGGATATACTGTCCACCAGAAGCAGCCGGATCAAGATCAGTATTGACAACCATGAGTCCAGACAAAACGGCCGTTTCAGCTTCTAACGTTAAACCGCAATTGCCAATAGGAACGGCCGTTGGTGTGTTTGTGTGGGTTGCCTCAGGTGTATTTGTTGGTGTTTCTGTTGGGCCCCCTGGTGTATTTGTCGGACCGGCATTGGGGTCTGGTGTGGGTGTTGACTGAGCCACATAATCGACTAAAGATGGGGGTGCAATCGGTTCGGCACGGGCAATCTCAGAAAAGGTATTACCTAAGGATGGCTCCAAAATAGTAACCGTAATCATGGCTGATAGTGCCACAAATGCCAAGATAATTGCGTATTCAGCAAACCCTTGGCCATTCATTCTTGAAAAATATCTGCTGTTCGATGTGCGTTTCATGCTATTGCCTCCAAGAAACGCAGGCATCATTGAATTTAGGAAGTTATGGCGACTGGAAACTGTATCCCATTTTTGAGCAACTGCGACGATGTTTTCCTTCTCAAATGAATCCCTTTAGAGACGTTGCTCATGCTTGTTCAATCTTCGTCTAATAACCTTACAATTTCATCCTTTAAAATTCTTGATACCTGTACAAATGATGTTCTTTAAATTCCAATACTTCATACTACCGTTACTACTCGAAATATAAATTTCCTACAGTTGATCCTATTTGTACAAGCTTACAATCTGGATAAAAGGAAAACGCGGATTCAATCGAATCCGCGTTTTCTGAAAATTATTCACGCCTTGTTAACGGCATGAGTCAATAGGAGAACATGTCTAGAATAAGAATCAGCATCAAGTCTTCCATTTTTATATTGACTGTCTTCTAAATTTATGAATCACCGCCACATGTAATGCCATTAAAAATTGACAGCAGCTGGTTCGAAAGTTCAGTGGCATTGGATGCACTAAAATATTGTCCACCACCAACATCTGCCACATACTGCAGCACTTCACCATTGAATGAACTACCGCCAATTGCAATACTATGAATTGTTGCATTTGGTAAAGCTCTCACAAGCTCCTCTGCTTCATACATGGCATCGGCTACGACATGCCCAGCAGCGACCCCATGATCATTTGTGTCACCACTGGTTTCAATTGTTGAAGCCGGATAGGCATTCCCACTACCGTCGTAAATGCTAATCGCTTCAACTTGGCTATCATACGTATATCGTTCCTGTTGATCAATAGTGGGGACACCATCGCTGACTAACACAATGACCGGAATGCGCAAAGGGTCCCAATCATCTACAACGGTTAATCGTGCTGCATTCAATGCGGCCCCTGTAGGCGTCCCCCCAGATGCTATCCAAGCCTCAACCGCCGCGTTTGCTGATGGAATATCGCTTGTTAATGCCAAAGAATTCGTTTGAATTGAAGCAGAATAAGCCCCATTAGAGTTTGTAAAGGGAGTAGCCGTAAAGGTTGTAAATCCAACCCGATGATTTGAATTATCTGCCGCAATCGCATTATTCAAGTTCGTCACAGCATCTTTTGCCGCTTGAATTTTTGTGGTTGAACCGTCAAAGTTCCATGCCATACTGCCCGAGAGGTCAAATATGTAGAACATATCTGCCACCCCTTCACAAGAAGTGGGCACCCAAAGTGAGCCATAAACTTCAACTTCAGCTAAGGAGAGCGGATCAGAACTTGTAGATTGTATCCTTACATACCTGCCAGATTGTTGTGTAAATGCATAGGCTAATGCGTCAACATTACCGTCAAAAAAGAATGAATCTACACTATTTTGGTTTAACGTCGTGTTTAAATCCGTTGAACTAAACGGATCGTCTGAAATAAAGACATAGAAATTAGATAAACGGTCTCCGCAGCAATCTGTTCGGTTAAAGATTTTGAGCTGCTGTAAGACATAAATTCGTCCTAGATCAACCTCCCACCAAGGATTGGATTCACTGCTTGTGTGAGTCACAGAGCCATTACTGTAGGCACCATCTCGATTCCCATCACACGCTAATGACGAGTCACCACTGTATGAAGTCGAAGACTGTGATGTTGTGCCAATTAGACAAAGATTATCCGCCACAGGGATTGGCGTACTTGTTGGTTGAGGAATTGGGGTTGGGGTAGCTGGTTGACCGCCCCCCGTGCAAATTTCGATGCTCCAACTGTTCAATGTTCCAGAATCCGCTGAGGGATATTCATCATCGACCGTGAGTGTCCAACTCCCACCAGCATCCAAATTGTTGAATGCACTTAAAGGATTATTGGGTGAGAACGTCCCGCTTATTGTTGGGGCTGAACCTGCGCATTGATCTTCAATGGGTAAGGCAGCAGCATCATCTAATGTCGCCGAGATGTTGTCTCCTGAACAACCATAACTACTTGCTGGTAAGCCTGGTTGATCCATGATCCGCACGGATTCACCTGATGGGGATGAGACGGTAAACATGAGGTCTCCGACCCATACGTGAGACATGTCAACAGTTACATTTACATCGTAGATAGGCCCATTGCCGCTGCTCGCAGCGATGTCAGAATTGATCGCGTTGGTTCCATTTGGTAATGAAATAGGCGTATCACTACTAGAGTAAGTGTTGCAAACCTGTGGTAGCGGCTCTGGTGTGTTTGTGGCTGTTTCGGTTGGAGCGGGAGTGGGGGTAGATGGGCCTCCGCCACCTCCGCCCGAATCCGGAGTTGCAGTGGCCGCAGGATCGGGCGTGTTGGTTGGTTCAGGCGTGTAATTCGGATCAAATGTTGGTGTAGGAGGCGCTTGGTAATTAGCCAGCGTTGGAGGAGAAATTTGCTCCCTCCCTACAATTCGTGAAAAAACGCCGCCTAGCGATGGTTCTAAAATCGTGACAGAAATTAAGGCGGCCACACCAACAAACATTAAAATCAAGGCGTATTCAGCAAAGCCTTGCCCTTTTAAGGGGTAATTTTTCTTCCAAAACTTGAAGCGTGATTGCATAAAATGGCTCCCAAATGGGTGATGGATATCCATCACCCCTAGCGAAAAGCAATTTGTTTTCGCTAAATACAACAGGGTAATTGTTGTGCCAATGAAAAATAATAATGATCAATTACCAGTCAAATCATAAAAAAACTGATTTAAAATGACACTAAGGAATTGGTCATATTGAACCAGTAACACGTGCATCAATAGCGGTTACTGAACCTGTCGAAGTGACGTTCATTAGCTTGCAACAATCTCAGGTTGCGATAGTGCTGACCTATTAAACCAGTTCTGATTTGTATGGTTATAAAATTGTTTTAGAGAAAAGAGGATGGCTCCCCCCTCTTCGTCAAAGAAAAATTAGCGGACTAATCGCGGCAAACCGTTTAGTTGAATTTGCCATGTAAATGTATCATTTGTCCCGCCAATATAACGAGCCATCAACCGACCCCCATAGAACGGGGTGCAATTCGGATCGGTATCGGCATTGGCATAGTCACAATTATCGACAAGCCCAGGAATCGTAATGTTATAGGCAGGCAGAACCCACTGACCATCGCACGATCCGGGGACGCAAGTTCTTGTTTCACCGTCGGGGTCAGGGACGCCATCCTGTCCAAATACTAAGCTCCAATCTTGATCGCTAATTGAGTCAAAATAAAACTCAATGGGGGGCTGAGCGCCTGAATCTGAATCCCAAAGGCTAACGGTCATTGTTTCGCCAGCCTGTTCAGAGCCAACAAACACAAGCGGAATATCAACCTGATTGTTAAAAATGGAGTTCATCGGCAGGCGACCTAGTGCAAAAACTACTGCACCACCTGAATAGTGAGCACCGGGTGTGTTTGTTACCACAACGTTTCGCTGGTTTACATTGGCAGGAACGGTATTCACATACGTAGGGGGGCCTGCCCAAATTTCAAACCCATTTTCCGATGCGCCGCTGATGGCGGTTACATCCAAGTTGATGAATCGGGCCCCTGTGCCTGGGTCAGTAATAATTCCTGGTACATCAGCGGTTAAATCGATTTCAAAAGAATCATTTGCGGAATCAGGATCAACAGGAACATGCGATGTGCCGTATAGACTATCAAAGTCGGTGCCTTGATTTACAGCACCAGGTGATACCCAGAATAAGTCTGTGTTGTGGTCTCCAGGAGTTCCTGTTGGATGAATTTGTTGGTCTCGATAATCGTCTGTTTGTCCAGTATAAGTTGCCAGAGGTGCTTTAATAGGCGAACCATCAGCGGCACCTCGATAGTAGTACAATTCAAATTTTGTTTGTGTATTTAAACCAACCGTATAATTGTCAGGGACTTGGCAACTGCCGTCACCATGCTGGGTAGCAGGATTCCCGCGATTTTCATCGATTCGCATAAACCAATACGGATTGATCTGGTCTAATGTTAATGGGCTGTCTAAATAATTTAGCTCATCAGTGGGTAGTACACAGGTGAAATCCTGACGTCCATTTTCAGGGTCTGTATCGATACCGCAGAATTTTGTGGTTATGGCCCCTAAAACAGGGTTAACAGCGGCGCCATTTTGAACGAGAGCGGATCGTGTCACTGTGGCTTCGTTGTTGGCAGAATTAATTGAATCAGGGTCAAATAGCTCCACCCGCAGAATGTCGTGAGAATACGAAGCCGGCACCATGATTCGATATTGATAAGTGTATACATTCGGTTCAAATGGGCTTGTCCATGGTGAGAATGGATCACCATAATTGATACATATTTGGGGGCCAAATATACCCTGAGTTGATGTGCTGACATTCCCTTCTTCAACGCGCCGGCTAGCGTAAATATCTGCTAATGTATTAATTGTGGCCGTGGCTGATTTCGTTAAATTAACATCATCGTCTCGAATGAGGCGTAGAAAATAAAGTTCGACGGGCCAAGTGACCGTAATTGAATACTCTGTATCCCCTAATTCAGTTAAATTTCTTGAAGAGCTGAAGACAATACTGATGCCCTGGGTATTTGTGATGGGAACACCGTTGGTATTGAGAAACATACCGGCCCTGATGTCGGCAGGCTCGGTGTCATTTTCATTGGTTGCTTCAATGAGTTCCGGTACACCAGCCAAAGCCGCGGCATCTACTGCAGCTTGTAACTGGGAATTTCGGGCAAAGATAAATCCCACGTCCACGGCAATCCCTGCAAATAAAAGTAAGGCTATCAAAATAAAAGCGATGATAACAATACTTTGCCCTTTTTCAGGAATTTGATTCTTTTTAAGGATATTTTGCATCCAATAATGAAGTTGCTTCATAATATTTATCCTATTCATGTAAATGAAAGAAATGATTTTGAAGAAGGATCGAGAACGATTCCTCCAATTACATAGGAAACGGAAAGCTTCTATCAAAATCTATTACAATCGACGTCTTTCCGTTTACCTAATTGAAATTGCTTTATGGTAAATCTATATTTTGTCCGCAGGTATCATCCCAGCGGGTGAACTCAACCAGAATCCACTCGTTTGCTGTGCCAGCACCGCCATAACCCCGAATCTTGAAGACTCCAAATCGGGCTATGATAATGTTTCCACTGCCTCCCTCTAAGGAATTAAAAACAATAAGCCGAAGGTCTCGTCCTAATGCAATACTCTCATTTAACGGATCGTTGACCATGCCAAATGTAATGTCATTAGCTAATTGGGCTGTCGATGGTGCCACAAAATCTTCAATATGGAGCTCAGTATCTAACGTATTCCCTGGTTCAGCATACCCTCTAACCACATACCCATATTCAGCAAGGGGAATACCCGGATCTGCATGATCGGAATAGTCTAGGCTGTCACCAGGCCACCTGACGCTATTCGCTAATGTTTCATCAGCTGGTGAGGTTATTTGTTGATTCCATTTTAAATATTGGAAGTTTGCATTGCTGGTGCCCAGAAAATACCTAAAGATGGTGCCTTCTGGTGTGCCGTTATCTAAGCTGATATTGGGCTGGTGCCGCACAAACTGGAAGTAGTTGGGTGCCACCAATGGATACTGAAAATCCGTGGGGAAGGGATCGCCCCCGGTTGTATCCCCAGAGATTGATCTCGCTCCTAAGCCTAGGGCTAGTGGGAAAGCGGCGCACCCATCCGACGAAACAACGTTGAGACCCGAAATTCGCATCACATTTAGTGAATTCACTGAATAAATGGAAGAGAGAGCCGGTGTGGCATCAAGATTGAGTAATGATTCCATGTCGTGAATTATGTAGGTACCAACAATTCTGAGGTCGGCTAATTCGGTATTGACGTTTGTAATTCGATTACCGTCCTCATCAAACTGCAAATCATCCAATATTCGGGTTTGCAGCGCGGCAACATCTAGCTGATTAATCGGTGTTAACGTTTGGGTGTTTGAGATGCCGTAAATGTGATTGAATTCCCAATCTGAAAACCCTGTTCCATCCCCATTGAGGGTTGCTCGAATGGTAAATACATCCCAAATGTTTTCATCCACGTTCATTGTATTTGTAATGGAATTCCTAAACGCGCTTAACACCCCTGCATCTTCACCTCCATTTGAAGCGAAGCGAGTGCCTGCCCGAGCCGCGCTTGTTAAGCGATTTGTTGTGACTACAAATTGGCTTACCTCTACAACACCTGCCAGAATAACTAGGAAAATGGGTAAGAATAGCGCCGTTTCTACAAGTGCTTGCCCGTTTGAGCGTCTTTTGGCGATAAAGTTTTTTAAGTTAAACATGCGACTTTTTCTCTTTTCCTCAT
>JBCCFD010000027.1:0-33901 GCA_039029915.1 Chloroflexota bacterium | reverse complement strand
TTAGGATTTTGTAAATGAAGGTCAATAATCTCTTCGGAATGGTCTTCAAAATCACCCGCAGAATCACGATCATCCGCTACGAGCGAAACATACCCATTCCACAAGCCAAATGCAGGGTTTTCTTCGTAATCGACAATCTTATTCACCACAACGGCCGTTTCTTGGGCTGAATTCACGGGTAATCGTCCAGTGAGCATATCTGGCACAATATCATTACCATCAACAGACACATACCGATTGTCTGCAGGCACTTCTCCAATCCAAGGGTCAACATCTGCCATGTAGGGCAGCATCCACGTGCCTGAAGAGTTATCTAAATATTGCTTGGGATCAACGGTGGCATCACCAACAAATAAAACATAAGTCGGTGTCCAGTTTGCATACGCATCACTTAAATAATCATAAATTGCGTCAGGGGATGGACGGCCGTTTCCATACTCATCATAAATTGCCAGCACATCTTCAACCACAACTTCTAAACCTTGTGCTTCGCGCCAATTAACCAAACGCGTTAAAGAAGAAATAAAGTCAGGATGGGACAGAATCACGTAATCAACTGATGTTTCACCCTCGGTGCGGAGTGAATACTTCAACCGGACCGTTTCAGGCGAAATCAACCCGTTCCCATTTGACAACGCATAGGCATGTTGGCCAGCCGTTGCTTCCCCAAAGGTAACGCTATTGCCGGATGTGTTCAAGTTCGTAATTTTTACTGGCGCGTTAGGATTGGTAATATCATAAACACGAACGTTTGATACATTCGTCATCTCCGTTGTGTACTTATGATTCGTAGCCTCGCCTAAAAATGAAATCTGATTTCCTACTGAATTTGAGTTGAGCACGTAGGAAATTGAAGCAGCATCAAACCAAATCCCATCAATCGTTACGCCTGAAACCTCAGGTATTTGTAAATTTAGCTCATTCTCTGTTTGGAGTGTAGCGATAGGGATTGGGAAGGTATCGGTAACGGCCGTTCTGGCGTCCCAAGTTGTATTTCCCAATTGAGTATCATTTATAGATACGATCATTTTATGGTCAGGATTCTGGCTATTAATACTTGTGAAACCTATGTACCAAACGGTTAGCTCGGCCCCCTTTGAACTATCCGCTAAAGGTAAAGAAAACGCATAATCATTTTCGGGACGACCAGGCTGGCGTAAATCATCCCACACAAAGCGGTCACCGTCCCGACCGAAGGGCAATTTGCCACAGTAGCAATTTGGGCCATAAATATTGTTTTCTTCTAGAAGGAGTGATGTGGTTCGATCGCCGGTTTGTAAGCCTGTTATTGACGGTGCGCTTGTAGCAATTCGGCTCCCATTTGTTGACTCAACTGACAAGATATAAGCATCACTGTTGCTCCAACGGCTAAATTCTGGGGCAGCGTAAAAGATGATTTGCTCATTGGATTCAAATTGGGTATCGTCATCACCGTCCCATTCAAACGGAATCGAACTACCGTTTAACTGTAAATGCAGTAGATCAGGGTCAACACCAGATAATGAGAAGCCAGCATTTGTTAGGTCGCTGTAGGTAACGGCCGTCAAGCCAGTTTCGGCCACCTCAATCACCACCTCTTGATTACTTTGTTGATTTTGAATGAAGGCGGTTTTATTTCCAACAGTGTCACTATCTCGGCTTGGGGGCTGAATATGCTGTGGATTAACTACCATAGAGACTAACGATGAGGTTAGCGGATCAGATATTGGCGCTCTTGCCGAATATGAGCTAATGGGCAAATTAAACTCGACCGCAATTGAAATAGAGTCAATCCAGCGAGCCGTGCCGTTTAGTTGGGGATGTAAAGGATAAAAGGTCACTCGCGCCAAGCGGGTTCCCCGCATTGACCCAATTTCATGAAAATCTACCAATGGCAGGTCCTGATGAATGGCAGCGCTGACTTCAACAAAATCACCACCAGCAACGTTTCCTGCATCATCAATAACGACCCCTTCTGGTCGGGGAGCAATATCTAAAGCCCCATCAATCAGGATATCTTTTTCAGAAACGGCCGTTATTTGCATCGTTGGGCTGGCCCCTTCTGGTATGGCTATCAAAGCGGAGTAAAACGGAACTCTGTAGGATTCAGGAATCTTCGTCAGTTCATATCCTTCAACCTGAGCTAACAAATGTCCCCTTTCATCTTCAAGCCATGAAAGCGTTGGGGTCTGCCAACTTAGTTCAATCCGATCCGAAAACGAAGTAATTTGGGGTTCTGGTTCATTTAAAGAAAATGAAGGCGAACTTGTAAAAACAAGGAAAAAAGTGATAAACGTAAATAGAATGAAATATCGCATAAGGTCTCTTTGGTTTGAGTGACGGGCTAAAAATTGACTCACTGAATAATATAATATGGTTGCACCTATTTAGACAGTAGGTGTCTTCCAAAAGTCACATAGTTAATATGGCCTATTCTCATGGTGAGTCTACAAACCAACCGTATTAATTTCGTTAAATAACCATAAAAAAACAGTTCAGATACTTTTATCTGAACTGTTGCTCAAAATCAATTTCTAATTATAGGAAGATATCGCCTTATGAACTGGGAATAGTCGATATAAATTGGCCCATGCTGCGTCTTATTCCCTTCGGTATCAACATCCTCCAGCCAGTACCACCATCTACCAAACTGCGGAACGGTATCCACATGGTCATATGTCGCACCGGGACCAGTCCCACCGGCCACCTTGGTTGGCTTCTGATGAATCAAAGTGGATGTTGCAAAGTCTGCAGCGCTGCTGCGATAAAGATTATAAGCAAAGTTATCGATTTCTTGATCGGTGACCCACTTTATAAGCCCATCTTGCTGGCCTAAATGTTCACCAGTAAAGGAGACTAACGAAACGGCCGTTGGCGGTGGTGGGGGCGGTGGTGGCTCATCCGATGGCATGCGTATGCCAAAGAAGTTCCACATACCGCTGGCCGCGAGGTGAGCGTTATTTTGACCTGACAAGTTCTGGGAATCACCAGATTCAATTTGGAAACAGGCCCACTCGTTACCGGCTGGGATCTGCACAAAATCACCCGTCACAAAATTATCCCACTCCAGCATTTCAGAACTGCGCAATGGATAGTTGTCAATCGCCGGATCTGGCACAAATCCCATCGCACCAGGCTGAGCAATGATACCGGGTTCGGGTGAATTAAATGTTGGGGCTGTTCCAGTTCCCGTCATGAACCAAAATGCATTACTTCGTTTTCCATCGGGGTCAGCCATAAGGTCGACACCTGATACTAGATGCGTCATCTCAACAATGCGATCATCCACAGACGGTGGGAAAGATACACACTGTACATCAGAATGAGGCCCTCTTGGCGGCGTCCAATTTCTAAAGAAAGAGTCTTGCCCTTCATACATCAGCACTTCACTCAAGGGTTCATTCGGCGCGCCGGGGTATTCATAAATCACCCACATACCAACCCCATAATTCAAATCATAGTCGGGGTTTTGACCGGCTGCTTGAGTACCGTGCTCATGATCGGTAACGGTTATATTTATTTCTTCTGAATATGTGCCACCTAATGGAATTAAGGCTTGAATAAGCGCCGTTACGTCAGCAGATTCATGTAGCTGGACAACCTGATTACCCTGTTGAGAAGGAAACCAAGGATCTTGTTCCACTTGGGAATCAGCCATAATATTAACGGCCGTTGCCCCATTTATTGAGAGCATAACCCCATCATCATCATAAATATTTGGTTGGCCTTGCTTTTCAGTCCGCCCTGTCCAAATCAATCTTGCACTGCGCACCTGAGCCATATCACTCGGCAGGTCTAGAACAAACGTCCCTACACCCACATCGGCATTTGTAGCTGGATCGCCGCGGGTACCGGTTCCAAAAGCAACAAAATCAAGATACCCCGTCTCTTGCAAAATTAACTGCAATCCTTGGGTATCTGCGCTGGTTGAGTTTGGAGACAAAAAAACGATGGGGGTAATGAATAATAGAAACAGAAGAGGTAATCTTGAAACGTTTGACCTCAAAAATAATACTACGGAATGCCTCATTAGGATTCCTCCCTTTCCGGATTAAATACGATACAACAAACCGGATATGTCATAAACGACGCCACGCTAAAGAATCATTTTCCAAACAGGAAGCATTAGAAAGATAAAAGCCGCTGCAAAAATTTGCGCAACAAAACGATCATCCAAACGAGCATCTATTTACTTGTTAGACTTCAAATACAGGATTTAGAGAACTACAAAAGGCTTTTTACAATACGTTGATGTTTGTAGGTTTCCCGAATAATCAACAAGGTTTGAGCAAACGATTGTTAATTACATAATCCCTTTCCCGAGGGTTACAATTCCACTTTAGAGTGACAATCTTACGATAATTGTTACCAAATTATAGTATTGAGGTCCTACATAAAGTGACAAATGGATTACAATTTGAGTAATTTGGAAAACGATTAACGAAAAGATTATACATAAACGAAGGGCTTACACAATATTATGTTGACAAATTTTTATACTTAATTTATCATCGCCATAATGCGTTGCGTCATAAAATGAAAAGGATTTAAGCATGCTCGTCATCAAGCGTTACCCCAATCGCAAACTCTATGACACCGTTTCAAAAAAGTATATTACGCTAGATGGCATTGCTGCAATGATTCGCAAAGGGACCGAGGTGAAGGTTGTGGATCATACCACCGATGAAGATTTAACGGCCGTTACGCTCACCCAAATTATTTTTGAACAAGAAAAGAAAAAAGGTGGCTTTTTACCCACATCTATTTTAACTGGCTTGGTACAGGCAGGTGGGGAAACCGTTACAAACATCCGCAAAACATTAACGTCTCCCATGGAGATTCTGCAACAGGTTGACGAAGAAATTGATAAACGCATTCAGCATCTCATATCTAGAGGGGAGATGGCCAAAGAAGAAGCAATGGGCATACGTGACAAACTGCTCTCTGCTGCCAAGCTGCCTGAAAAACCGTCTTTGCCGGGGCAGAATCAAATCGAAAGATTACTGGCGAGCCGAGGCGTGCCCTCTAAAAACGAAATTAATGAGATTAACCTACAAATTGATGCATTGAACAAAAAACTAGAGTCAATAATGGAAGAGTCATCCGCCGAAAAATCGGAAAAGTAGTTCGACATCCCCTTATGCCGATAAAAATTAAATCAAAGTTTGTGGGTCAAGTGCAATTTTCCCAAAGCCTCAATACCGTTTGGCGATTTTTAACGTCCCCACAACTTGCCAGCGAATGCACGCCTGGTCTAACGGAATGGCGCGAGATATCGCCTCGTTCGGAATTTCATCTTAGCTTCTTATGGGAAACCCCTGCTAAAACGAAGCTGAATTTCCCGACAAAACTGACGTGGGAGACGCTATCCCCCCCCGAAAAGTTATGTTTCTCAGCAGTCACTGACCCAAAAACATTTGGTAGAATTCACCTTGATGGGGAAATGGCCCTAATCGAAAATAAGGAAGCAGAAACAACGCTAGAATTTACGGCCGTTGTTCAAACAACAAATCCCTTTATTAATCAGCTAATAAAAAATGTTCTCCCAAGGCAGATTGATCAATTTTTCAAGTGCGTCAAATCAAAGCTAAACGCACAAATATAAAATCCAATCCCCAAAATTAATAGTTCAATTTCCTTCTCGTTCTCGAAGCTCAATCCGACGAATTTTCCCGCTAATTGTCTTTGGTAACGACTCAATAAACTCGATTTTTCGAGGATATTTATAAGGTGCCGTCACATTTTTAACATGCTCCTGCAGCTCAGCAACAAGTTCATCAGAGCCAGAAAATCCTGGTGCCAAAACCACAAACGCTTTAACGATTGCCCCGCGAATTTCGTCTGGACTAGCGACAACGGCTGATTCAGCAACGGCTGGGTGTTCAATTAGAGCGCTTTCAACCTCAAATGGTCCAATTCGGTAACCAGCGGACAAAATCACGTCATCAGCCCGTCCCACAAACCAAAAATAGCCGTCTTCATCTACATAAGCACGATCGCCTGTAATATACCAATCCCCATTGCGTGTAGAAGCGGTCCGCTCAGGATCTTTCCAATATTCCTTGAACAACCCTAACGGCCGTTTAGGGGCCACGCGAACCGCAATATCTCCCTCTTGATGAGGGGGCAAAATAGCCCCGTTATGATCAATAACGTGCAAATCAATACCGGGTGCAGGTTTCCCCATCGACCCAAATTTTGGCTCAATATTTAAGAAGCTACCGCACAAAATCACCGTTTCTGTTTGCCCATACCCATCTCGAATCACAATGCCCGTGGCTTTTTGCCATGTTTCAATAATCTCGGGGTTTAGCGGTTCACCAGCACCGATGCAGTGGCGTAAATTTGGAAACTTATACTGGCTCAAATCTTGTAGGACTAACATTCGGTAGACGGTGGGTGGACCACACAGTGTTTTTATAGGATGCTTCTCTAGTAAATCAAGCACTTTCAAAGGATCAAACCCTGAAGTGTGATGCACGAAGACGGTGGCTCCTTGATTCCAAGGCCCAAAGTAACTGCTCCACGCCGCTTTTGCCCAACCCGTATCGCTAATATTCCAATGGAGATCACCGGGATTCAAATCAAGCCAATACTTCCCTGTAGTAACATGGCCCAGTGGATAAGAAGTATGGGTATGCAGCGTCATTTTTGGATACCCTGTCGTGCCCGAGGTGAAGTAGCAAATTGCATTGTCATCCCCAGCAGTTACGGCCGTTTCAAATGAATCGCTAGCGTCCTCAATACCCGACTCGTAATTTGACCAGCCTTCTCGTTCAGAGCCAATCAGAATCTTCGCTTTCAAAGTTGGGCACTGTGCCTCAACTTCTTCCATTTTGTCTGCAAACTGAGGCACCGTGATAAAACAGGTTGCCTCAGCCCGATTCATTCGATACTCAATGTCTTTACTTGTCATCTGAATCGTTCCCGGTGAAAGAATTGCCCCCATTCGCAAACAGGCCGTGCAAATTTCCCACCACTCAGACTCACGACTAAGCATGATGACAACCACTTCGCCTCGCTTAACACCCAAGCGGGCCAAGTAATTACACAACCGCTGAGACCGAACGCTAATCTCTTGGTAAGTCATCTTTTTTTCATTGCCAACATCATCAACCCAATGAAGGGCTAAAAGATTAGGATCGGAATTTGCCCACTTATCCACAACATCACTGGCAAAGTTGAATGTTTTAGGGAACTCCCACTCAAAATTCGCAATCATCTCTTCATAACCAATCATTTTTCCTCCTTATGACATTGGCAGAAAATTATCGAATAAATATAAATTAAAATAGCTTTCACATACCGAATAAGTAAAATCCGGTGGGTTGCAGAATGAAACAGTAGAGCACAGCTAAATTATTTGATTGACAGAAAGTATTCTAAAAAAGATGCCCTGCAAATCCTGTCAATCACCGAGTAAATCACAGCCATTGGGGCTGATTTAATTTTTAAAACTTTCTGTGATTTACATAAAAGAAATCAAACTAATGGAAACTTGATATTACCCAGAGGTAGATAAATTTGTTTTATCACATGCTTTTTGGTTTTCAAAAGGATGATTGATGAGAAAGCAAAATTACAATCAAAATCAATCACCTATAAAAGAAATTTAAAAACTATTTCTCCATCCACAAAACGGTTTTCAACATGATTAAGTTGACAGTACAGTAAAGATTGGGTAAAAATCAATTTAGAGAAGGAATATTTTTAGTCTACTTTTTACAAAGCAACGACTAATAATAATTGTTTAAAAAAGTCCAAATTCATAATCCTTTTAGCAAAGGAGGGTCGTTATCTTTCGCGTTGAGTTGCAATCAATTACCTATCAACAGCAACTGATTTGCTTTGCCGTGTCAACAGACGACCAAAATTCGGCTCCGATTCTTCTCAACATCCCTAATCAATTACACCAATACAACAAATCAAATATTAAAAAGAATAAATGCTTTGTTTGTTATTAACATTTGAAGGAGGTGCCGTTCTAGCAATCAAGCCCTGACCCCAAAAATTTTTGATTTATAAAAGAAAAACATTGAGTGATTTTAAAAATCACGCCAGCATTCATTAAATTTAACTTTGAGAAGGAGACACAAATATGAACATTAGTGTAGCTGTTAACGGCAAATCGTACACACGCGATGTTGAGCCACGCATGTTGCTGGTTCACTTCATTCGTGACGTGTTAGGTTTAACAGGCACCAACATTGGATGTGACACGAGTCAGTGCGGCGCTTGTACCGTTCACCTAGATGGTATGTCTATAAAGTCTTGCACCACCTTAGCAGTCATGGTCGATGGTGCTGACATCACCACCATCGAAGGGTTAGCCCCAAAAGGCAACCTTCACCCCATGCAAAAAGCATTTTGGGAAGAGCACGGGCTTCAATGTGGCTACTGTACCCCCGGTATGATTATGGCTTCTACGAAATTGGTAGAGAATAATCCAAATATGAGCGAATCGGAGATTCGGCACGGGCTTGAGGGCAATATTTGCCGCTGTACCGGCTATCAAAACATCGTGAAAGCGGTTCAGTCAGCTTCCAAAGAAATGGCAGGAGGTGACTAGTGGCCAATTACATGGGTAAAGGCATAAAGCGGGTAGAAGACCCGCGCTTTATTCAAGGACAAGGGAAATATGTTGCCAATCTTCAAATTTACGGCATGACTCACGCTGCCATTAAGCGCAGCCCTTATCCCCACGCAAAAATCAACAGTATCGATACGGCTGAGGCAGAAGCCCTTGAGGGCGTTCTCGCTGTCTTCACCGGGCAAGACATGATCGATGGTGGCGTTGGCCCAATTCCATGTGGCTTCACACCGCCGGACATCAAATTACCTCCCCATTATTCCCTCGCCGTCGACAAAGTGCGGCACGTTGGTGATGGTGTAGCAGTGGTGGTTGCAGAAACGGCGTACATCGCCTACGATGCGCTTGATTTGATTGAAGTTGATTATGAACCGCTTGAGGCCATCGTTGATGCCAAAGAAGCCATGGCAGATGGTGCACCTCAGCTTCATGAAGAAACACCCAACAATTTGAGCTTCACGTGGCCAATCGGTAATGAAGAAGAGGTCAATAACGCTTTAGCTCAATGTGACCACGTGGTAGAAGTTGACCTCATCAATCAGCGCCTCATTCCAAATGCCATGGAACCTCGTGCGGCTGTCGCACAGTGGGATGGGGCAATGGAAAATCTCACCCTGTGGACGACCTCTCAAAATCCACATACGATTCGTCTTTTAATGAGCGCTTTTACATTTGGCATCCCTGAGCACAAGCTTCGGGTTATCTCTCCAGATGTGGGTGGTGGATTTGGTAGTAAAATTTTCCATTACGCTGAAGAACTCATCGTTCCATTTTGTGCCAGAGCGATAGGCCGCCCCGTCAAATGGGTTGCTACCCGCAGCGAAGCCCATTTAACCGATGCACACGGTCGTGACCATATCAGCCGCGCTAAAATGGGCATGACAAAAGACGGTGAGTTCCAAGCGCTTCATATTGAAACGTATGCCAATATGGGGGCTTACCTTTCCCTATTCGCCCCGATGATTCCCACTGCGCTCTATCACACATTAATGGCGGGTCTTTACAAGACGCCGCTGATTTACGGGATCACGTATGGCACCATGACAAACACAACCCCGGTTGACGCCTATCGCGGTGCTGGCCGTCCTGAAGCGAGCTATCTGCTGGAACGCGTTATTGATATTGCGTCACACGATTTAGGCATTGACCCCATTGAACTCCGCCGCAAAAACTTTATTCAACCAGACGAGTTCCCATACCAAACCCCTGTAGCCCTCATTTATGATAGCGGGGATTACGATGGCGTTTTCGATGAAGCCGTCAAGATTGCAGATTATGACAAAATGCGAACCGAGCAGTCTTCGGCTCGGGAAGAAGGACGGCTTGTTGGTGTTGGCGTTAGCGGCTGTATTGAAGCCAGTGGTGCTGGGCCCTCTGCAGCAGTTGTGGGCTTGGGTGCCGCAATCGGTTTATATGAAAGCGGCGCTATTCGTGTCCACCCAACCGGCAAAATCACCGTACTAACCGGAGCACACAGCCATGGTCAAGGTCATGAAACCTCGCTTGCCCAAATTGTTGGTGATGAGTTGGGCGTGCCTATCGAAGATATCGAAATTGTTCATGGAGATACCGAAAAACTACCTTACGGCGTGGGCACTTACGCAAGCCGTTCAATGGCTGTTGGTGGTGGCGCTTTGGTCATGAGCGCAGAAAAGATCCGAGACAAAGTGACAAAGATTGCAGCCCATCAGTTGGAAGCTGCGGTTGAAGATATGGTTTATGACCGCGAAAACGGCACAATTTACGTTAAAGGGGCACCTGATAAATCTAAAGCGTTTGCAGAAATCGCTTTTGCAGTCACTTTAGCCAACAATTTACCAGAGGGTATGGAACCGGGTCTAGAGGAAACATCTTATTTTGATCCCCCAAACTTCACCTTCCCAAACAGCGCCCATATTTGCCAGGTAGAAATTGATAAAGAAAGTGGCGAAGTCGCTCTGCAGGATTACATTGCTGTTGATGATGTTGGGAATATCATCAATCCGCTACTCGTCGAAGGCCAGATTGTTGGCGGTGTCGCACAGGGTGTTGGACAAGCACTCTGGGAACACGGTGCATATGATGAAAATGGGCAGCTTTTGAGCGGTTCTTTCATGGATTACGCAATGCCCCGTGCGGACGGTTTCCCCGGCATTCAAGTTGGCCGAACCATTACGCCCTCCCCTTCTAATCCATTAGGCGTAAAGGGTGCTGGTGAAATGGGCACCATTGCTGGCACCGTTACTGTTGCAAATGCTGTAATGGATGCTTTAGCACCTCTGGGCATCCGTCATATCGATTTACCGTTAACAGCACAAAAAATTAAAGCGGCGATTGATGCCGCCAATGGAGGAGGTGACTAATGTATCCACCAAAATTTGATTACCATAAAGCAAACACAGTCCAAGAAGCTATTTCACTAGTTAAGGAAAGCGATGGGAAATTTATTGCTGGGGGACATAGTCTTATTCCGGCAATGAACCTACGCCTAGCCGATCCAGGCACGCTTGTGGACATTAGCCGCTTAAATGATATGAAAGGCATTGGCGGTGGAAACGGCGTTATTTCGATTGGTGCATTAACAACCCATGCTATGGTGGCGGCATCTGAAGTATTACCGGATGCGCTCACTGAAGCAGCCGGCATGATTGGTGACCCTCAAGTGCGAAATCGAGGGACGGTTGGTGGGAATGTTGCTCATGCTGACCCAGCTTCCGATTTACCAACCGTTTTAATGGCTTTGCGGGCTTCTTTCCATATGACGAGTGAAAGTGGCGAGCGCTCAGCATCATCAGATGAGTTCTTTATCGACTTATTTGAGACAGCACTCGGTGAAAATGATGTGCTAACTTCAATCTCCCTAGCCGAGGAAGGTGCCAATACAGGTTCTTCCTATCAAAAACTGTTTAATCCAGCGTCTCGTTATGCAATGGTTGGTGCTGCAGCCCAAGTCACAATTGAAAACGGAACGATCACAGCGGCAGGTGTCGCGGTTGGTGGTCTCACCCCAAAAGCAACCCGAGCCTCATCCGTTGAAGCTGCTCTGGTAGGTCAGCCAGCTAATGATGCGACAATCGCATCGGCAGCCGCTGCTGTAGCCAACGATCTGGACGATGAAGTAATGGGTGATATTCATGCGAGTGCAGATTACCGCCGCATGATGGCGCCAGTCTTTGTCCGTCGGGCCTTAGAAACGGCCGTTAGTCGAGCAAGTTAAGATCCTATTTACTGATCAAAGTGAATAAATCGTGAATTAAAAGCCTTTTACTTAAAAGTGAGAGGCTTTTACTCTTATTTAGGCCGATCAGGCTTGAAAAATAATCTTTAATGTAAGGTAATTTTTATAAATTAAAAGACGAGAATAGACCTATCCAGTCAGACCAACGGAGCCACTGCGCTACATTATTACAATATTGTTACCTTAGTAAACAGTCTTTTCAAAGTTAAATATAGTAAAAACTATAGTAACAAAGTAACTAATCTGTCAGGCAAATAAGAAGTTCCAAGCAGTATCACACATTTGCTCACCATTGCATACACCATGAAAAGAGAAGAAAAATATATCCGTCATGGCATTAAAGCCTATGAACAGGGCAATCGATCTAAAGCAAAAAAATATTTCAAAGCGTCAATCCAACTCAATAAGAGAAACGAAAAGGCTTGGCTGTGGTTAGCAAAAGCGGTGACGACAAGAGACGAGCGCATCACTTGCTTAAAGAACATTCTTGTCATTAATCCTAGTAACATCAAGGCCAGGCGTAGTTTAAAAAGGCTGACGGGCGAATTTGAAATTCAAGAAACACCCCACGAACAGCCTTCGATTACGGTTGTTGCTCAACAATCGATCAATGATTTTTCCCCTTACTTTGATGATGAGTTTCACGCTCTGCTAGCGACTCAAAATAAAAAGGCAAAGTTTAATGATGTTTGGGAAGAAAAATTACCGATGTGTGCCTATTGCGCCACCGATATCTCTCGAAGCCAAAGTCAATGCCCAAAGTGCAAGCGACAAATTTTTGGCTTAGTTCTTGCAGAACCATCAATCAGTTCATCATCAAAAATTTGGTTTTTATTACGCACATTGATTCATCTACTATTGATTTTTGTTTACTTTTGGTGGTTTATCCCAAATCAATCCGACTTTATTCGTCAATTGAACAGCTCAAGCAATCTCGTTAATTTATTCGGCTTGCTGTTTATTTCTGGTCAAGTTATTGGTATTTTTGCCACAATCGCCCTGTATCTGAGAAAAATTGAGGCATTTTGGTTTTCGATCTTTGGGTCCCTTGGCACGACTGTTATTTTGGCCTTCCTCCTCAGACAATTGTCTCCAACTTTGATGATCCCTTTTAGTGTTGGATATGGCATGTTATATGGAGCGGCCGTTTATTTTAGCATCAAAGCTTATCCAAATTTTAATCAGCGAAAGCAAAAACGAATTGCTGAGGTAAATAAAAATATTACGAACGTCGATGAGCTCGATCGTTTGGCTGAAGGGTTTGCAAATTTGGGGATGTGGGGAACGGCCGTATTACACTGGCGCCAAGCCATTCAATATCAGATGGATGACCCTAAAATTAACGCCAGGCTCGCCAATGGGTACAATCAGCTTCAGTTTAATAAACGGGCTATCGCCCAATATAAAAAAGCGCTCAACTATTCAAGCGATCCAAAATTAAAAAAAGCCCTAGCCAAATTGCAAAAAGGGGAAAAGAATGAAGATGAGCTTTCCCCGTTAAATAGCGAAGCTGGCTCACTATTCGCCTAATTTATCGGGTAAGGGGATAACCGAGTTGTTGACTAAAATCCATCAATATCCGCAGGGTTAAGCCCCATATCACCTGATCATCAAATTGAATCCCCGGATACCATTGATCACGCCATTGAACATGTTGCTTTTTCCAGTTGGCAGTTTGCCACAAATGGGAAACAGGAATCCAGAATGCTTTTTCTAGTTCACTACTAATTTGAAAAGGTGGCGGTGTTCTGTTTAAAACATAGATCATTGGTTTCAGGATTAAATCGACTCGCTTCTTATTACTAAGCGTCATCGGGTCAAGCCCCCCTACCAACTCTGCCTCCTTCAGCAAAAACCCAATTTCTTCCATTGTTTCTCGTTGGGCAACTTGATGAAACGTTTGATCGCCCGGCTCTGACTTGCCGCCGGGAAAAGCCATATCTCCTGACCACGGATCACCTTCATAGGTAGCCCTCAACCCAAAACACAAATTAAGCTCGCCTTGATTATCCGAAAAGATCATCGCCACGGCAGCACACCGCGTCGCAGGGTTAACCAGTTCATGAACGGCCGTTTCTCTATCAAACCGATCCCGTATATCATTGGTAGAAAACAGAGTTGATATCATTTCCTCATTATATCCAAGGAGAAGACGCATGAAAATTGTTGACCTTGCCCCAGACACCCTGCTCATTAATGGGCAATTTTATACGGTTGACCCCCAAAACAGTGTGGCTCAGGCGGTCGCTATTAAAAACGGCCGTTTTCTGACCGTTGGCTCGAATGAACAAATCAAAAGTCTAGCCGGTGATTATACGAAAACCATTGATTTAAACGGGCAAACTGTTTTGCCCGGCATCTTCGACAGCCATGCTCATTTACAAGAAGTAGGGCTTAAGCTAGCCGCAATTCGCCTAGATGAATGTCAATCCCCTGAAGAAATGATGGCGCTTGTGCGCGAGCGAGCCAAAGTCACGCCAGAAGGACAGTGGATCGTTGGGATGGGATGGAATGAAGGGAATTTTAAAAACGGCCGTTTGCCAACCAAAGCAGACATTGACCCCGCCACCGATAAACATCCTGTGCTGCTACAGCGGTTTTTCAATACCGATGTAGTTAATAGCGTTGCTTTACAAAAAGCCAATATTCACGCCAAAACGCAAAATCCTGAAGGGGGCAAAATTGAACGAGACGAATATGGACAGCCAAACGGTTTGCTGCGTGCTAGTGCCAAATTGCTTGTACGCTCATTAATACCCCAACCAACTTTAGATGAACTCAAACAGGCCATCAAGTTAGGCTGCGCCGATTTTAACCAGTTTGGCATCACCAGCATGATCGACCCAGGTCTAATGCCTTATGAAATGCACGCCTACCAGGCGAGCTATCACGATCTAACTGTTCGCATGAATATCATGCCAAGCTGGCATGGCTTTCGAGAACATGAGACAGAAACCGAGCTTGATTATCGGGCGCGTGAACTCGGCATTTATTCGGGGCTCGGTGATGAGTGGCTAAAAATTGGGGGGCTGAAGATGGCGCTTGACGGTGGCACAACGCCTCACACCGCTCTGATGTATGAACCGTTTGAGGGAGAAGCTGAGGTTATTGATTACAATCGTATTTCTCCCGACACCCTGCGACGTTACTTTATGACGGCTCAAGAGCTAGGTTGGGATGTGGGCATCCATATTTGCGGTGATAAAGCGATGGATATTGCCGTTGATGCATTTGCCCAAGTAGCTCAAGAATTACCTCGGGAAGATATGCGGCACAATATTATCCACGCCTACTTCCCATCAGACCGTGCCTTGGCACAAATGGCAACTCACAACATTGGGGCTGTCATTCAGCCTACATTTATTTATTGGGAAGGAGATTTGATCTTTCGAGATGTTGGTGAAAAACGAGCCGCCAACTGGAAGCCGTCGCGAAAATTCCTTGACCACGGTATTCCATTAACAGCAAGCTCCGATCTACCTAGCACCGTTTCCGCCAATCCATTTATTGCGATGTACACGCTTATTACCCGTAAAAACAATCTAGGGCAACAGGTTGCTCCAGACCAAGCGCTAACGCGAGAAGAAGCCTTAAGAGCATACACGATATCGGGAACGTGGCTCACGCGGGAAGAAAATCTAAAAGGATCAATTGAAGCGGGCAAACTAGCAGATTTGGCAGTTATTGACCGGGATTACTTCACGATTCCCGAAGATGAGATAAAAGATATTAATGCCACGATGACGATGGTTGGTGGGAAAGTTGTATGGGAGAGATAGATTTAGACTTTTTGCGTTGGAAAGCAATAGTGGTGTTCCATATATATCGCAAATCGTCAATCATCAAGTGCAAATTTCTATCCATCCATCTCGATCAATATTTTCACTGCCCCTTCGTCACGGGTATCTTGCAGCGCATATGCCTCAAGCACCTGATCAAAACGAAAGCGATGCGTCAATAAAGGGGCCACGTTGACCTCCCCATCGGCGATCATTTGGAGGGCGATTTGAGTGGAAAGATGATCTTTTTCACGTGAGGCATGAACGATACCTTGCCACGTAACACATTTGATAAATAGCTCTTTGTAATTGATGGGAAAAGCCTCTGCTCTAGGCACACCGAATTGGAGCATAAAACCGGAATGTTTAACCATTGAGGCCGCCAGATTGATGGACTCAAGTTCACCAGCTGCCTCAATAACAACGTCTGCCAACACGCCGCCTGTGATTTCTTGGAGAGCGTCAATCGGTTCTGACGCTTTGTTGTGAATCGTATGGGTTGCCCCGTATTGTGGACTCAGCATCAATCGATGCGCCTGCAAATCAACCGCAATAATACGATTGGCACCCATCCGGCTGGCCATTGTGTTGAACCATTGTCCAGCAGAGCCTTGGCCTATAATGACTACATTTTTGCCTATAAGATTAGGCAATTTTTGGCAGGCATAAATAACGGTTCCTAGCTGTTGAGCTTGAAGGAGATGCTCCGGATCACCATGAGCCGGTAAGGTCAGTACATTTTTATTGGGAGCGAGGTAATAGTCTGCCATCGCTCCATGATCAGGCACAATGGCAAGAACCATGTCACCAATTTTATATGGCGGGCCATCACCTGTTTTGCTGGTTCCAATTTTTTCCACATAGCCAATCATCTCGTGACCGGTTGAGCCTGGACCGCAGGGATATTTTTCTTCTGATAGGTAGTGGAGCCAAGCAATATCGCTGCCGCACAAACTCAGACGATGGGTTTTAATAAGTGTATGGTCGGGCTTAAGTTCAGGCACGGCCGTTTCTACAAATTGTGCTTTACCTCGGGCAACAACTTGAACTGCTTTCATCTCACTCTCCTCTGTCGCTAAAGTGACGTTCAAGGGCATCAACACCTAAAAAGTAGCTGTTTCGGCCAAACCCTGCAATGACGCCTAAACACACTGCGCTCAAATAGGAGTGGTGTCGAAAAGGCTCTCGGGCGTGAACGTTTGAAATGTGCACTTCTACAACTGGCAGTTCAACCGCGCTAATTGCATCACGAAGCGCAATGCTGGTATGCGTGTAGGCGCCGGCGTTAAATACGATGCCGTCTGCCCAGCTGCGGGCTTCTTGTACGGCCGTTACCAGCTCTCCCTCGCGGTTTGATTGAAGGGTGCGCACCTCAATCTGCTTAGAAGCCGCATACTGCTGAACGGCCGTTTCTAAATCAGACAGCGTCTCCGAACCATAAATTTCCGGTTCACGCAGGCCAAGCATATTTAAGTTTGGACCATTAAGTAACAAAATTTTTAACATATTGATTATGAAGAACGAGCGTCCCAAAGCTGCTGCAAAATTTGCAAATGCCCAACGTGCTCTGTTGTATGCTCAAGCGCGTGCAGCAGGCACCAGCCTACGGAAAACACCTGATCGGTATGGGGTCGTTCTACCATGCGATCTAAGTCCGTTAACGAAATTTTAGTCAGCCCCTGCTGAATATAAGCCATGCTATCGTCTAATTTTGTTTTAAGCAATGCTTTCGAATGCCCAACGCTGTCGAATTCGTCTTGCCTTATCCGCTGAGAATCATCTCCAAGCGCCATATCACCAACCCAATATCGGGAGGCGCCAGCCACGTGGGCTATTAAAACAGCCGTTGAGTTCATGCCTTCACCGGGCACCCAATCTATAGCGTGCTCCGGCAGCGCATCCAAAACATTAAGCAAATCTTGATGCGCTTTTGCAAATCTTTCTTGGAAATCTTTGAATAATTGGTGCATTGGATTCTCCTATACGTTGGGGGTTAAAAATAGCTCGCGTAAACGGCCGTTTGGAATTGCGTGCACAGTATTCCCATTGATCCCTGTCATTGTGGTGGCTGAGGTGAGGGCATTAACAATCGCCTCTTCCGTCGCAAAAACCGTTGCTTCAAAAATAGGCGTCATTTGATCGTTCGGCAACATAGCAACCTGACCCACGCCATGTCTTTGGGCGGCCCCTTCATTGGCCGTGGAAAAGGCGATAAAGATATCACCTGAGCTGTCCGCCCCCATTCCGCCAACTCGAGCAATGCCCAGCGGAACACGCCGAGCCAACCGCTTCAACTGATGAGGTAAAAGTGGTGCATCCGTCGCGACAATTACAATAATAGAGCCATCTCGGTTTGCAGGCTTCTTTTGATTAATTTCTGGCATTAGGTCAGGCATCAGCTTCCCCACGGGCTGTCCCGCAATCATTAAATTTTGGCGGCTACCGTAATTTGCTTGAACAATAACCCCAACCGTATAGCGGACATCATTAAAGAGCACAATCCTTGACGATGACCCAATCCCCCCTTTGAAGCCATGACAAATCATACCGGTGCCGCCGCCCACACAGCCTTCGGCAACATCACCCGATGTGGCTTGATCTAAGGCAGCAAAAACGTGGCTCTGCTTTACATGAAATCCGTTGATATCATTCAATACACCATCATAGGTTTCACCTACAACGGGCAAGCTCCAAAATACATCGGCATATCGAGGGCTATAAAGCTTCTGTTTATAAGACCAAGCAATGACAGCCTCATGAACAGCACCCACGCTGTGCGTGTTTGTAATCATGATGGGGCTTTCCAAAAAACCGGATTCTTCAACCCAAGTTGTGCCGGTCATTTCTCCGTTTCCGTTAAGCGCATACCAGCCCGCCATAACGGGAGCATACCGCTTACCACGCGGCAATACGGCCGTTACGCCCGTGCGTACTGGCCCTTGCCCCACCACAAGGTCCCCCTCTCCTGAAATAAGCGTCGTGTGGCCAACCTCAACCCCAGCCACGTCTGTAATGGCGTTTAAAGGACCAGTTTCTCCATTAAATGGAATGCCTAACGTTCTTGCTTTGGGCATGATCACCTCTCGCCTGAATTTATGATGGCGATACCTAAGCCAATAATACCCATTCCAACAAGCGTGCCAACCGTAATTTTTTCATTGAGTACCAACGCCCCACCAAGCGTAGCAGCAATGGGCACAACATATGGAATCATGGCCCCTGCAATGGCGCCAAAGCGCCGTACGCTATAAAAAAACGCCCAAAATGCGGCCACTGTGCCAATAATTGCGCCATACCCAACTGCCACAACACCCAAGCCATTCACGTTTGTCATTTGCCAGCCGCCGGTCAATAGAACAACTGGCAATAAGATCAAGACGCCTAAAAAAATCTGGGTGCTAGTTAAATCAAAGCTATCCATCTCTTGAGCATAGCGCCGTACGTAGATGGTTGAGCTACTGACGCTTAACAGCCCCACTAAAACGAAAATATAGCCAATCGGCTCAGCATTAGCGGCCTCCCCCAAACCCGTTTCACCCCGAATTGCCAGCATGAAGGCACCAGAAAAGGCAAGCAATACACCGACGATTTTCCGCTTGGTTAATGACTCCCCCTGCAGCAAGAAGTGGGCCATCACCACGGTCACGGCTGGACCAGTGGTATTAATAATCGATGTGACGCCGCTGGATAAATAGTTCAGAGCGCTCACAAATGAAAACATAGGAACGGCCGTTGAAATGATGCCTAACACAAACCCATGTTGCCAGAGCTCAAGCCCCTTAGGCCAGCTTCTTTGGCGGCTTGCAGTGTAAATGAAGAAAAAGCATATTGAGGCAACAATCAACCTCAAATGGACAAAGGTTAGCGCACTAAATTGCCCAAGCGCAAAGCGAGAAGAGATAAGGCTAGAGCCAAAAAAGAAGCCCGTCAAAAGTAAATAGGGAATTGCTTTTTGATTCAATTGTTACGGCCAATATCTTTAAGTAATTTTCAGAAAGATTCTTGAATTCCTGAGCACAAAATGAAAATTACTTACAGGAGAACAAAAACTTATACGAACCTGTTCTATCCAGGACTTACGCACCCTGAGCCTGTCGAAGGGTTAAGAAAGTCGCTTTGCCAGGCTCAATGACCTCTATTTGCGTAAGTCCTATTATTTTAAGATCCTTTTTGTTCTCCATTTAGACTGTATTATTTTTATTATAGAAAGGGGATAAAGCGCGAACCTGTTGTTCAGCATGATAGCTACTGCGCACAAAAGGACCACTTTCTACCCAGCGAAACCCCATCTCCAACCCAATCTGCTTGAGTTGGACAAACTCTGCAGGTGTATAGAACCGCTTCACTGGCAGATGCTTTTGGCTGTTGGGCTGTAAATATTGGCCTAATGTCAAAATATCTACTTTTCGGTCGGCTAGATCTTGCATAACTGCAAGAAGCTCTTCCCAAGTTTCCCCTAAGCCCAACATAATGCCGCTTTTTGTTAAAACCTCGGCATCCAATTTTTTAGCGTTTTCAAGCGTCACCATGGCCCATTCATACTTATCTTGGGGCTGAACACGCTTAAACAGTCTGGGCACGGTTTCAACATTATGGTTTAGAATCTCTGGTCGGGCATCCATCACAATTTTCAGGGCCGATTCGCTTCCCTTAAAATCGGGAATGAGCACTTCAATCGAGCAGCCGGGCTGGTGTTTACGAACTTCATCAATACACATGGCAAAGATAGGTGCCCCACCATCTTCCCGTTCATCACGATTCACTGAGGTGATCACAACATGATTCAAATTCATTCGCTGTACCGCTTCGGCCAATCGTTTGGGTTCTAACCAATCGAGCGGTAACGGCCGTCCCGATTTGATGTCGCAAAAAGCACAGCTCCGCGTACAAATATCGCCCATAATCAGGAAAGTAGCCGTGCCAGCCCCCCAACATTCACTAATGTTGGGGCATTTTGCCTCTTCACAGACAGTATGCAGGGCTTTTGAACGCATCAGATTTTTGAGCATCTGATAATTTTCACCGCTTGGCGGCCGCACACGCAGCCATTCTGGATGGCGACGTCGACCGGTTCGGTGTCTTTTCGGCGGTTCTTTATGAACTTCAATTGAATCTAGATCGATTAAGGTCATTCGTTTTCCTTAAGTTATTTTTGGTTTCTTGGTTATTGGTCTATTGATGGATTTGGGAATATTAATAGCCAATTGATTCATTAGCGATTATTTTGGCGTCTCTTTTGACTTCATCAAATTTAAAATTGTGTTTAAAAGCAGATTCGATATGTGGCAGAAGTTCAGATAGAGATAGCGGCCGTTTTAAAACTTCAGACATCGATGTCACCTGATACTCTTGAATCCCACAGGGAATAATTTTATCAAAAAAAGACATATCTGGGTCAACGTTGAGCGCAAATCCATGACTGCTAATCCGATATTGATTGATGTGCACCCCAATAGCAGCAATTTTGGCTTGTGACCCGTTCTTCTCAACCCAAACGCCCGGATATTTATCCTCCCGCCAGCCCAAAATCCCAAAATCTGACAGTGCATGAATTAAACAGTTCTCAAGGGTTTGGATAAAAGCACGCACGTTTAATGGTCGATACCCTAACCGAGAGTTTGTTCGCTTGATATTAAAAATAGGATAGCCAACAAGCTGATTTGGACCGTGGTAGGTAATATCACCACCGCGCCGCACGTGATGAACAGAGACGCCCTGCTTGGCTAATTGGGCTTCATTGATCAGTAAATTATGAGGATCACTCCGCAAGCCAAACGTAAACGTATGGGGATGCTCCAGTAAAATGAGCTTATCTGGCATGGATAGACTGTGGCTACGCTCCTGAACGGCCGTTTCCTGCAAAACCAACCCTTCTTCGTATGGCACACGGCCAAACCATTCACACGTTAAAGTATTCATCACTTTATTTTACCATTCACGAATAATTTGAATTGCCCGTTTAATAAAATCTTAGTTTGAGGGGGTCCAATTGACCATAATCAATCCAACAACGCACACCACTAAGCCAGCAAAATTAACGGCCGTTAATCGCTCCCGAAAAAAGAGAAATCCAATAGGTATAAGAAATACGGCCGTAGCGACATTCGCTACCATACCGGCGGTGCTCACTTGCCATCCAGCCCGATAAGCCAGCAAAAAGCCAATTTCAATTCCCACGACGGCAATCCCCAAACCAATCACAGGCCAGGTTAACCCTTCCATCAGCCCGCGGACACCAGATTCAGGCGGATTAAAAAGCAGGGCCGCGGCAGAAAGCACGGTCGCAAAGATATAAGCCACAACCAAAACGACCGCCGGATTTATGTCTGCTTCAATATACTTTTGGGAAATGTGATATCCCATCGTGCTCAATATCACAATACCAATGGAAATAAAAAATGATAGTTGCTGCATAAAAGAGACTATACTTGAATCAGATCAAGATGGCACGGATTTAAGTGAAACGAAGTCCCTATTTTGAATAAAACGGCGGCTAAAGACTTCGTTTCCTCGAGGTTCCGAAGCTTTTATCTAATACATTTTTCAATTTAGAAACTTCGGAACACTTAAGGAATAAAGGCGAAGGGTTGGATGGCTGGCGTGCGCACTTCTCGCCACTCGCCAGTCTCAAAATCGTGGATCATCAGTTGAGGGCTAGCAAACTGTTCTTTGAGTTGATATTGCTGCATGATAATAAAACGGCCGTTTGGGGACCACTCGAAAGGGCCATAATGCACATCGGGATCGTTAGTAACCGCATAGGCATCAGTGCCATCAGAATTCATAATCCACAGCTGACGCCCCATCGCGGTACGCGCTTCTTTGCGACCGAATGCAATAAAACGGCCGTTTGGAGAAAAGGTGGGCGTACTGTCATCAACGGCAAAAAAGGTGTCGTTGCTTAACGTCACCACATCCTCCGTGTTGACATCCACCTCAAGTAGATGCACCTGCCAATCATTTTCTTCCAAAAATTGAATATCATTCAACAACAAACGACCCGTTTCTGGATTCCAAGCCGCCGGAGACCCCATTCGATTCGGAATAAAAATACCGGCCCCATCAACCAAGCTATACACCTGAATCCCTTGGTCGGTCGGAGAAACAAAGCTAAACCAATCCCCATTTTCGGAAATGGTGGCCCCTAAGCCAAGCAGTTGGCTATCTTGAAACACGGGGACCGTCTCGTTGGTGATTATGTCCAACCACCAGAGTCGCGGCAAGCCCGGAGGGGCACCGGGATTCGGTATCGTACGCCGCTCATAAATAACCCGATTGCTGTTGGGCACCCACACCATTTGACTGCAAGCTGCATTTTCACACGGCAGGAACATCGCTTGATTGCTTCCATCTGCATCCATTTTCCACAGATCAGACCCACCATCCTCAGCCCGGAATACGGTGAAAAGGATAAGCGCCCCATCAGGGGACACTGCAAAATCCGTCACATCGCCCTCGACCGTTGAAAGTGGCTTAGCCTCCCCTTCACCCGAAATTGGCGCTTCGTAAATTTGGTTTAGGCTTTCTGGCTCCCAGCTAATAAACAAGATTCGTGGTTCACCTGTCGTGAATTGCCACTGCACAGGCTCTTTTAAGCGACGGCCCTGATCGTTTCGCAAATCTCCATCAACTGTAACGGCATAAGTTGTGTTTGATGTGAGCGGCGTTTCAGCTTGAAAGATAAGCAGATTATTTTGAATAGTAAAAGCCCCTTCTGCTGGGGGATCTAACGACACAGTAACATCTTCCGCAAAGGCGATCGGCGCATCAAAAGCGATACGGATTTGCGTTTGGGTTGAGGCGGCCCGGCTTTCAGGAAAGGTAGTTAACACGCCGATGCCAAGCTGATCACCACGCCAGATAACGGCCCCAATCAAGACGGCAACCGTGCTTAAAAAGCTGATAATAATGGTATCAAATCGGGACATATTTTTTATTCGTACAGATAAGGTTGAGAGGGGGCATCAACAGCCGTTATTGAGTCAGCTATCAGCACTGGAATCATTTGTCCATCAAAGCTTTGGACTTGAAACTTACCGGTCACCTGAACCCAGCTATCGGCCGTGAGCTGTGGTGCGTCGTCTGTAGCCACAATCAGCCCAATCGGGTTTGCATCAGCCACACAGCAGCTAATCGTAAAGCGGCTCACCATAAATTGATCTTCACCAAATCGTTCATCCCGATAAACAAACCCCACTACATCCGCTTCTCGGTTGTTAAACAAAGCGGCATCTTGCTGACGTTGAAAATCGTACAGCCAGTCTAAAATGTTACGAGGGCCATCTGTTTCAATGGTTGTGTCTCGCAGATTGCTTCCCTGCGCCGCCGTCAACGAAAAGTTCAGTTCACGGTTATCAAGCGCATTTGCTCCAAGCGGTCTTGGTTGAACAAAAAGCCCAAGCAAAATCGGAATCGCTAAAATAAACAGACCAGACCACGGAATATCATGACTGTGGCCGTGGTGATAATCATGATCGTGGTGATGATCATGGTCATGTTCGTCAGCAAACTCTTTACGGCCGACTTTTTGCCACCAGTACGCAACACCCAAAAGGAATAGAATAATTGCGGTGCCCAAGGTTAAACCATTAAAGCGTGGGTGAATGTAAAAATTGAGGGTGCCAAAAATGAGGCGGCTGGCTAAGAACCAACCTAAACCTATGAGAAGCGTGATTTTAACGGCCGTTTTTAAATCGATATTTTTCATAATGCCACGTTCAAATTTAAGAAGACTGTAATTAAAAGGGTCAATAGGAGTGGAATCAAAATTAGATAAAGGACAATTCGTCGTTTAAAAACCCCCAAGAACATCAAGGCGCTCTTGATATCGACCATAGGGCCAAAAACTAAAAAGCTTAAAATTGAGCCAGGGGTAAATGTATTTACAAACGATAAGGCTAAAAATGCATCGACGGTTGAACAAATGGAAAGCACAAACGCCAAAACCATCATAGCCACCACGCTCATCACCGAGCCATTGCCAAAGGAAAGCAACGTGGATTGAGGCACCAAGGTCTGCATCAAGCCAGCCAGCATAGAACCTAAGATCAGGTACCGCACCATATCCATAAAATCATCACCAGCAATGACAACGGTGTTCCAGAACTTACTCATGTTGTTTTCACCTTGGTGATGATGATGCTCGTGTAGATGCATGCCGCTTTCTTCAGGCGGTAGGAGAATTTCTTCAGGGGAGGCAAAGTGGAAAATCAAGCCAGCTATAAAGGCGATCAAAATACTGAAAACAAATCGCCCTACAAAAATCGGCCCCCAGCCAAAAGCAAAATAAGTGCTGGCAATCACGACGGGATTTACAACAGGAGCACTTAGCAAGAAAGCAATACCCACAGAAAGCGGTAGCCCTTTTTGATACAGGCGTCGGGTAACGGGTACCACTCCGCATTCACAAACCGGGAAGACAAATCCCAGCAGAGACCCCACCACGGCGGCCGGTACTGCTCGACGGGGAATGATACGGGCCAAGGATTCTTGATTGACAAAGAGTTCAATCAAACCAGAGACGAGTGAACCGGCCAACAAGAATGGCACCGCTTCAATAAAAATACCGAGGAAGATTGTGGTAAAGGTTTGAAAACGGCTGGTAACAGTGGTGTTTCCGCTATTGGGCAAGATACCCAGTAGGACAACCAGAACAAATAACCCAATAATGACCCGAAAAATGCGGCTTAAATTAGGGGTTTGAGGTTGAACGGCCGTATTTCCGGCACTTTCATTTATATCTGTTGAAGACATATCGAATAGGGTAACGCGCCACTGAATAATAGCAAGTAAATATTTAGATCATTTATTTTTCGCTTAAGTGCAAACAAAAAAATTCGATGAGGGAGCATTTCGTCTTTTTGCCTCCTTCCCGAGGGGCTTGAGCTTGTCGAAGGCTTTACCGTTTGGCAAGCGAAGCCCCACTTCTGTTTCGTTTAACCCAAACATGATGGGAACTTATGGTACAAAATACTCGTCCTAGCTCTTTAGCTATCCCACACTTAACCCTTCTTCCCCAGCTCAACCGACCGCTTATACGCCGCCCACACCCCGTTGGCTACTGTGTGACGCAGCTTCCCGGCCTCAAGCTCAAACAAGCCAGCGGCAGTCGTGCCTCCCGGAGAGGTCACTTGGTTTTTCAACTGAGCTAAGTGCTTATCTGATTCAATCGCGTATTTAGTGGACCCAAAAACCGTTTGATTCACAAGTTTCTCAGCGATGGGTCTGGGCAAGCCCATATGGACGCCCGCATCAATCATCGCCTCTAAAAAGAGAAAGACGTAAGCTGGACCCGACCCATTAATAGCAGTAGACATATCCAGATATTTTTCTTGCTCAACCTTGAGTTCCGCGCCATATGCTCCAAAAATGGCCTGTGCCTGCTGTGCTTGCTCATCGCTAACTGCCTCGGTTTGTGTCCATACTGTCATCCCTTCACCAACCTGAGCAGGCGTATTCGGCATAGAGCGCACAATGGCATTATGGCCCAAACCAGCTTGGAATGTGGCAATTGGCGCACCGGCAATGATTGAGATAACAAGGCTATCGGCTGCAAGACGGCCGTTTAGCTCGGGTAAAAGATAGGGCAAGCCTTGAGGCTTAATAGCGAGGACAACAACATCTGCATTTTTTACGGCCGTTAAATTATCAGGTGCCACCTGCACCCCCAACTCATCATTCAGCCTTTCCTTCAAGCCGAGTGCCGTGTCAGATACAACAATCTGATTTGGATCAACCAGCATATTGGCAATCATGCCGCGAATAATGGCGCTACCCATGGCACCACCGCCAATAAATGCGATCAGTTTATCATTGAACATACGTTGCCTTCTTTTTCGAAACCGCTTCTAATCGATCCATATTAACTTCAATGCCGAGGCCTAGCCCTTGTGGCACTGAAATCGTGCTATCTTCTTCATTGAGAGTAAAGGCTGTGGCAATATCTTCATGATAATAACGAGCCGTTGCAGAAATATCACCTGGCAGAGTAAATCCGGGCAGCGATGCCAGCGCCAGCTGCGCCGCCCGACCAACGCCCGTTTCCAGCATTCCCCCAACCCACAACTGAATCCCATTTTGAATACACAGGTCGTGAATTTCACGAGCCACCGTCCAGCCCCCCACGCGGGTGGGTTTGACATTGATAATGTCGCACGCCTGCATGTTAATGGCATAGCGTGCGTGATCGCTTGAAACGATGCTTTCATCTAAGCAAAGTGGCGATTTTATTTTAGGCTTAAGCCAGCTGTGAAAGTAAATATCTTCATGTCCTAGCGGCTGCTCAATCATGAGCAGGTTCAAATCATCCATTGCCTGAAAAACAGGCGCATCATCAAGCGTGTAGGCTGAGTTAGCATCCAGCATGATAGGCAGATTAGGGAAGCTTTGACGAGCGGCCTGAGCCAGCTCCTTATCGTGACCCGGCTTGATTTTAAGCTTTACACGGCCGTATCCATCATTAACATATCCTTGAATCACCTCTATCGTTTTTTCAATCGATGGCTGGGTGCCTACGCTAACGCCCACTTTAACCCGCTCTTTTGGCCCTTCTTCGTACGGTTCAGCCAGCTTTTGGGCAAACGACACCCCATCTCGCTGGGCAAACAAATCCCAAACGGCTTGATCTAAAGTTGCTTTTGCTAGCGGGTGCCCCCGCACTGAGCGCATCAACGCTTGGATATCTTCTGGTTGGTCCAAAGATTTGCCGAGAACTTTAGGGATGAGGAAGTCTTCTAGGATATGCCAAGCGGTAACGGCCGTTTCATAACTATAGCCCGGATCATTTGTCGCCACACATTCACCCCAGCCCACAAGCCCGTCGCTGTGCATGGCTAAAATAAGGGCGTCACGTTCTGATTGAATACCAAAGCTGGTGCCAAAAGGGGACACCAGCGGCATATTAATGAAATAAAGGTCTATTTTTTCAATTTTCATAGGCGGTTTCCTTCTTTAAGTACAGCCAAAACTATTTTGATAAAAGACCTGACAGGTTTATCAATGATTGACGCAGAATGATGGAGAAAACCTGTCAGGTCTGGGTCTAAAACACCCTTCGTAAATTATTTGCTTGCACTTAACCTATCAATGACGGTGTCAGCATGGCGCCTTACCAAGTAGTCCGACAATGATCTTTTGACGGATGCAGAGTTGGCTAGGATTACTTGAAGTTGCGACAAATTTACCCGTCAAACCTTGTTTGCCGCAAAAGGAGTCCATGCTGAACATCAATTTAATGATGGGAAAAACGGCCGTTCTGAGCCAAATCGCTGCCGATTTTTCAGTCCCTTATCCCACCCCTTCTGAGCACGGCGGGCATTTGTGATCACATCAGCCATAAGCTGTTCACCTCCCTCATAAATCGCATCTTGAACAATAATAGCTGACGCGCCAAATTGAGCATAAACCGCAATCTCTCTTTGGGAAAAGTTACCACCTACCGCCACGTGAAGCCCCGGTATGCTGCGCTGAACCATGCTGATAAAATCTGGCCCCCGATGACCACCCGTACGCATATTAATGAGCTTGAGGCCGTTTTGATAAGCGACTGCCGCCACCATACCGCTAATCACGGTTGGAATCATCAAAATATAATATTGCTTGCAAATGGCTGCCAGCTCAGGATCATATTGGGGTGTAATGATAAATTGGGCACCGGCCGAAATGGCAGCTCTTAGGGAAACGGCCGTTGTCACCCCAGAGACCCCCACCACCATATTGCCATTACCGTTGTTTTTTAAATCGCAAATCAGCGAGGCAGCATCCATGCACCACGGCATTTGAACGGTCAGAACAGGAGAAGCCAAAAGCGCATCAGATAGTTTAGTGATGTCCTGTAGCGGAACCACACTCGGTAATGTGGCCACAATACCTGAGCTTAAAATATGATTCACCACTGAGTCTGGATTCATCCGTCAGCTCCAATAAAATTGATAGTAAGCGGCTCCCCAAATGAGCATAATGATCGCCGCCAGCGTTAGATATTGTCCATACGGCAGCGCTGTTTGCCGCCCCACGTTTCGATTCACCAGCAGGACAATGGCGCTGATGATGCCGCCAAGAAACATGGCCAAGATTAGGGCAAAAATCACGCGGTGCAAACCGAGCATCGCCCCCATCAACAGGGCAATCTGCACGTCACCAAACCCCAGCGCCCCAGAATCCGCTCCGTAGAGCAGTTGAGCAAATTTATAGATGCCCCAAAAGATGACAAACCCCACAATGGCCCCCACTACCGCTAGGCCAATGGTGTTTTCTTCAGGTGTCACAATAAAGCTCCCCAACAGGGCCACAAGCACTGCCGGGTAGATCACAATGCCAAAAACGGCTTTGTTTTCCAAATCGACGACCATAATCAGGATTAAAATGGCGATGTAGAGGGAGTTGACGATGAGGTTGGTTGTGTTGGGAATGAGGCTGGGTAAAAACGCATAAAAGGCGATGCAGATAAGTTCGAGGAAAAACGGCCGTTTTCTAGCCCGCTCCCCTTGCAAAAAGCGCACCATCCCCGGCCTGCCAAATGAGAGCTTGACTGACGCCTCATCTGGCTGTTCAAAATCGGCCGTAGGCTCACCCGCCTCATCAGCCGTGGCGGCAGATTCCGTAAATGCATCCTGCACGGCGACTAGCTCCGCAAAAAAATCAGCCAGTTGATTGACCACATATCCAACCAGCCAGCCAATCAAGGCCCATAGAATGTTTAATGTCATGTTTGAAATTATAAGCTAGAGCAAGAGCAAGAGCTAGGGGAGGTTTAAGTGAATAACGAGCGGTGGCTGAGTACCAAACTGCAAGCGGGCGCAGATTGTCACACTGAGCTTGTCGAAGGGCATGTCGAAGCCAAAGCGGGACAGTGTAAAGCGATGGAGATTTGCACAGCAAAGGGTGAAGCCTTCGACAGGCTCAGGCACCTGATTAAGGAGGGCATTAAAAGCAAGATGGTTATGTACTACTTGCAACTTGCTAGTTGCGACTCAAGATTATGAGCGAATCACGACTCGAAAACCGTAGCCTTCATTCTTGGCCTCACGATCGTCTGGATGCCAATAATCTGTCCGCGTACCAGACTCATGGGTGCTGGCACAGCCACCGCGCAGCATACGCGGCAAGCTGCTATAGTCGGTTATAAATTCTTGGGTATCGTCATATTCGGTAAAACACCATTCCCACACATTACCGACCATATCAACACAACCAAACGGGCTGTCCCCCTGCGGCGAAAATTGTCCTACGGGCGTTGTGGCGTGAATACCGGCTTTCCGCGTGTTGGCATGGTGATCACGCCACTCATTCCCCCAGGGGTAAATAAAACCGGCCGTACCTCTAGCCGCTTTTTCCCACTCTTCTACCGTTGGCAGTTGGACATCCGCCCATTCACAAAACGCAACCGCATCAAACCAGGTCACCAGCACAACAGGGTGCTCAAGCTTATCTTGAGGTGGCGTTCTGTCTTGTGGGTTCCAATTGTACGGCGCGAACTTATCTAGGCTCCCAAACGGCACATCCGCATTGGGATTTTCTTGTATATACCGATGATAAACAGCCTGCGTCACGGCCGTTTTGCTAATCCAGTAAGTCGGCAGATGTCTCTTTTGTTGATAAGGTTCCCGCCCAAACAAAAACGCTCCGGCCGGAATTTGCACAAACTCGAGTCCCGTTTTTTCATGAATAAAGTTTTGTAAATCGGTTGGGTTATTTTTGATCATTGATATGGGCTCTTTGTTGCGTAAACTTGCAAAACAGTCTGATTTGGCTGTATATATTGATGATAAAAATGGTAGAGGGAAACGGCCGTTTATTCAATAGCAAGAAGGGGTGAAGCCCCCCACAGGCTCAGGCAGCTGATTAAGGGGACGGACAAAGTGGCATGCTGCTTGTTAAACATGCCACCTTGTCACTCTGCTACTTTGCTACTTTGCCACCCTGCTACTCATTAACCATCAGCGGTAAATGAATCAAAAACGCATCATTAATAATCGGAGGCTCGGGAGTTTCTGATGGGTCAGGCGTTGCGGTTGGCTCTGGCGTATCGGTGGGATCGGGGGTTGGGGTTGCTGGGGGTTCCGGTTCCGACAGCTGCCCACAGCTATCGTTCCAGCCCATAAACTCCACCAATAGCCATTCACTGGCCGTACCAGCACCGCCATATCCAGCGATCCGGAAAAGGCCAAAGCGCTCAACTACAATATTCCCTGTGCCACCTTCAATAGAATTAAACACAGGTAGCGTTAAAACTCGGCTAAGCGTAATATGCTCATTCATAGGATCATTAACTGCTCCAAAGGTAATATCGTTTGAAAGTTGGGCGACTGATGGCGCCACAAAATCGTCAATATGCAGTTTGGTATCAAGGCTGTTCCCCGGTTCTACATAGCCACGAACTACGTGTCCTAAATTGGGATGAGGAAAGCCGGGATCGCCATGATCTGTAAAATCAGTTGAATTTCCAGGAAACCGTAGGCTTGTGCTTAAGACCACATCCGAAGGGGTTGTGATGAGCTGATTCCAAACCAGCCAGCTAAATGACGAGTGGGATGTGCCCAAAAAGTATCTAAAAATCGTGCCCTCAGGCGTATTGTCATCTAAGGTAACATTAGGCTGATGGCGAGTAAACTGATGGTAATCAGGTGCCACCAAAGGGTATTGGAAGTTGGTTGGATATGGCTCTGCTCCTGTCATGTCACCTGAAATTGAGCGCGCCCCTAGCCCCAAAGCAATTGGATAAGCGGCACAGCTGTCGGTAATCGGCTTTGTTTCAGGCTCATCCGCTTGGAATTCATAAGTAAATGAATCACTAAGTCCAAAATCGGCTTTCATCATTAACCTGCCACTGTGTAGGGGTGTGCAATCAGGACTTTCAGGATTATCAGGGGTACAATTAGCATAATTACCGGGTAGCTGAATTTGATAGGTAGGGGTGATCCATTGATTATTGCAGCTTCCAAATGTACAGCGGTCACCCACCACCACGCCATCAGGATCTGTCCCCCCAGCACCAAAAGTAAGTGACCAATCCTCCTCAGGAATCGTGTCTATATAGAAAGTGACGGGCGGTTGAGAACCAGAATCCACATCAAAGAAAGTAGCAGAAACAATCTCACCGGCCCAATCCGCATTTAAATTATCAATGGGGTAATCAATTTGATTATCGAAGAGTGACGTCATCACACCACGGCCAACTGCCGCTACAGCAACGCCGCCAGACTCGTGTGCACCAGGGCTGTTCGTGACAACCACATTCCGCTGATTCACATTTGCCGGCACGCTGTCAACATAGGTGGGTGGCCCAGCCCAAATCGCAAATGCATTTCCTGATGCTCCGCTTAGGGCGGTAATATCCAAATGGATGTAACGCACGCCATCTTCATCCATCACGATGTTAGGCACATCAACGGTCAAATCAATTTCAAAAGAATCCAGCGATGATCCGGGATCGACTGGCACGTGATTGGTTCCATAAAGGGCATCAAAATCAGGCCCTTGACTTTCAGCTCCCGGTGATATCCAGTATAGGTCCGTATTGTGATCACCCGGCGAGCCTGAAAGATGGATTAGCTGGTCTCGATAATCATCGGTCTGCCCCGTGTACGAGGCTAGGCCTGCCCTCGTTACGTTTTCTTCCGCATCTAAATAGAAATAATACAGGTCAAATCTCGTCTGGGTGTTTAAACCAACTGTGTAAGCATCTGGAACTTGGCAAGAGCCATCACCATGTGGTGCTTGTGTGTGATAGTTACCACGGTTTACATCCACGCGCATAAACCAGTAGGGATTGATTTGATTTATCGAAAGCGGGTCGTCTAAATAGTTCAGCTCGTCGGTTGGCACTATACAAGAAAAATCCTGCCTCCTATTTTGTATATCTGTGTCTATGCCACAAAATTTTGTTGTTGTGGCGCCCAAGCTCGGGTTAACGGCTGAGCTATCTTGAACAAGCGCAGAGCGGGTCACTGTCGCTTCATTTTCACTGCTGTTGATAGAGTCTGGATCAAAAAGCTCTACCCGCAGGATATTATGGGCATAATCGGGCGGAACGGCGATGCGATATTCAAAGGTGTACACATTTGGCTCATAGGGACTGGCCCATGGGGAAAAGGCATCCCCATAAGCAGTGCAAATTTGCGGGCCAAACAGGCTGGGCAATATTGTTTGAGCCTTACTGGTTAGTGACGTGTCAGAAAACAAAACGTCAACGTCATAGCTATTGGTTGGTCCGGGCTTGACGGCTTGAAAGTTAGCGGTTAAGGCTTGAGGCTGGTTTAGTAAAAGAATGGCTCCAATAAAAAGTGCGAAAAAAATTACGGCCGTTATAAAAAATCTCTGTCTCATCATCCCTCCAAAAAGGATACGTCTACAAATAACGATACACCTACAAGCATTAAACGGAGCTTAAGGGAATTTTTCGACATTTATCAAACACAAAGGCTCAAAGAGTTTAAACAATATCAGGACTTACGCACTCTGAGCCTGTCGAAGGGTTAAGAAAGTCACTTCGACAGGCTCAGTGACCGCTATTTGCATAAGTCCTAAAGATAAAGAAAAAAACTTTTTTGGGCTTTCTTTGAGTCCTTCGAGCCTTTGTGTTGAGAGATTTTAATTTTTCAAAATAAGCGGTAAGTAGATCATATTCTGATAGGCGATGCCGTCGGGAACGGCAAACCCAAACCCACTTGGTGGTCGAGCCGGTGCGCCGTTAGCGATCGTGAATCCCGCAACGGCCGTATCGTCACCCGACGTCACCACAACAACATACGTGCCTTCATCAGTTTCGGTATTTGAATGAAATTTAGCCGTGAAAGCCCCATCATTCCCAATATTGATCGTGCCCCCAATTGGTTGGTTGTTAATCGTCAACATTGCCGTACTGTTTGGCAAAAAGTCAATGCCGGTTAATATAAACTGTGATCCGGGTGATCCAAGTGGAAAATCAAAGCTAGCTGAAGGTGGATTAAATCGCTTACGGAAGAAGATATCCTGAACACCGTTTGCATCGCCGAGCACAAGATTATTGGATTCTGACGCAAACACCAGCATGCGCCCATCGCTCGATAAAACAGCACCTTCGCTGGCAAAATTCCCAATGACACCATTTGACTTCACACTTTCAATGGAGACAGTATTTAGAACGAGGTCTTTGACATAGATATCAGAAAAACCATTTCCATCACCGCTTGTTAAGGTGTCAGCCACGGTTTCAAAAGAGACATAACGGCCGTTATCTGAAATCGATGGCAGTTTGCTTGAACGATTGGCAACGGTGCCATCGCTTGCCACACTGACTAGCGACGTACTGCTGCCGGATACGGTATAGGCAAAAATATCTTGATAGCTATTGCTATC
>JBCCFD010000026.1:0-33991 GCA_039029915.1 Chloroflexota bacterium | reverse complement strand
CGGGTGGTGAGATTGACATCTTCATACGATACGCCCATTGATGTAGGCGTAAAAAAGGAAACTCGGACGCGCCGAGGGAACGCAAATCGAAACCCCAAATAAAAAGGACGCACGATGGCGTAAAAAATCAGGAAGTAAATAGCGAATTGAAACGTTGTCATACTGCCCAGCTAAATGGAAATGAGCCCTTGTTGTGCCGCGATGGAAACCGCTTCTGTTCGATTGCTGGCATTGAGCTTTGCCAAGATAGCGCTAACGTGAAACTTCACTGTGCGCTCACTGATCACCAGCTTAAGCGCGATCTCTTTATTTTGTAACCCCTGCGCTAAATGGGAGAGCACCTCTGATTCCCGTGGCGTTAACGGTTCAACCAATGGTTGGGCTTCTTGACTCACGTGTTGCATCAACTTAGTGGCAATAACGGGTTGAAGCAAAGACCCACCTTGGTTAACCACACGAATTGCATTGAACAACTCTTGACGCGGCACCCCTTTTAACAAATAGCCGCGCGCACCGGCCTGTACGGCCGTTACAATTCGCTCATCCGTATCAAATGCTGTAAAGACAATTACCCGAGCATCCGGGTTATCTGCTCGCAACCGGCGTAAAGTTTCCACACCGTCTAGTTCTGGCATCTCTAAATCTAACAGAATGAGGTCAGGATTTAGCGTGGCCGTGAGCGAAACGGCCGTTAAACCATCTCCCGCTTCACCCACCACTTCAAAATCAGGCTGCGTGCTTAAAATGGCGACCAGCCCGTCCCGCACCACCGGATGATCATCCACTAAGAGGAGTCGGATTGGATCACTCATTCGAAGACTCCTGAATTGCTGAGATCATCACCTTATCAACCCGTCGCCCGTCCATATCAACCACCTCAAAGCGATAGTTTCCCCACTGAAAATGATCGCTAGCTATGGGTACACGTCCTAAGAAGTGGAGCATAAAGCCACCGATGGTGTGAAAATAATTTTCTTCTTCGCTTGGGAATTGCCCGATTGAGAGCTGAGGTTTTATCGTTTCGATCGGGTAACGGCCGTCTACCAGCCAAGACCCATCCGCCCGCCGAACGATTTGCGGGTCAGGGGCATCCCCCTGTTCGGGCACATCGCCCACGATCGCTTCCAACAAATCATTAAACGTCATTAAACCTTGCACTTCACCATATTCATCAATCACAAGCGCCATCTGCATCTGTTCCGCTTTAAACTTATTCAGCAAGTCCAAAACAGGAATGCCCTCAGGCAAAATGAGTGGTTCTCTTAGGAGCGCTTGCAGTTCAAACGGCCGTCCCTGCAGCTGCTGGCCTAAAATATCTCGAGAAAAGACAATGCCCACCACATTATCCTCATCCCCCTCAACAACGGGGTAACGTTCATATTTCGTTTGCTGAATGATGGTGCGCAGCACGTCCTCTGGGGCTTGCAAATCAAGTGAGATAATGTCGGGGCGAGGCACCATCAAATCATTAACGCGCAGGGAGCCAAGGGTGAGCACCTGCTCCATCATCTCCTCTTTAACAGGGTCAAATAAGCCGCTGTCGGCCCCCGCTTCCATCATGATTTGGACTTCTTCGATAGTAACAGCCGGTTCATTGGATGGCTTGACCCGTAATAAGGCTAAAATACCGTTAGAGGAAGCATTTAAGAAACTTACAAAAGGCATTGTCGCAATCGACAACCAGTGCATTGGTAAAGCTACTCTGGCCGCGATTGATTCTGGACTGTTGAGACCAATACGCTTTGGCACCAACTCCCCAATCACAAGTTGGAAGTAGGTTATGATAACCACCACAAGAATAGGGATCACTCTCTGGGTAACAATTTCAGGGAGCGTTAAATTGCCGATCACTCTATTTAAATCATTTAGAATGGCATCGCTTGCTAGCAACCCGGCCACGATGCTGATCAACGTAATAAAAATTTGAACGGTTGAGAGCACATCCTCAGGGTCTTCCGACAAAGATAACGCTTTTTTAGCACCTGCATCACCGGATTGCGCCCTTGCCTGTAGCCGCGCCTTGCGTGCAGACACAATTACAATTTCTGACATGGAAAATAAACCGTTTGCGATGCTTAAAAGTAATGCAATGAGCATTAAAAAAGTCTCCTATTTGGGGGTTGCAGGTTGCAGGTTGCAAGTTGCAAATCGTAATTTTGTCCATCCCACATGCGGCCACTCACTTAAATTCTTCCATCCACAATGGGTATTTTAACGATAATTTCTGTGCCTTGATTGCTGGTGGTGTTGAGTGTTAAACGGCCGTTCATCAATTTAGCCCGTTCGCTCATACCCACCAGCCCAAACCGATCATCAGCCGTTTGTTTGGGATCAAACCCTTGACCATTATCAACGATGAGCAGGGTGAGCAATCCATTGGCATGTGAAATTTGAAGCGTTACGGCCGTTGCGTTGGCGTGTCGTTCAATATTAGTTAACGCCTCTTGCACAATCCGAAAGATGCCTGTTTCAATACCGGGCGCTAAAGGCGGGCTGTCTATGCGCAAGGTAATCTCGAAGGGATAGGGTCTTGAATTGGTTAAATCTGTTACCGCTTCTGGGAGCGATTTTTCTTCAAGGATTGTGGCGCGTAAATCCATCACTGAACGGCGGGCCTCTTCCAGATTGGCACGCGTTAGAGCGAGGGCTTGTTGAATGGTGTCCTGCACTCTTTGTTTCCCGAGGTCAGCATCTAGCATTGCATCTGCAGATTCAAGCTGGAGAGAAACGGCCGTTAATCCCTGCGCCAGCGTATCATGAATCTCACGGGCGAGGCGGTTCCGTTCTTGCACGACGCCTAGCTGACTGCTTTGACTAAACAGTCTTGACCGCTCAACGGCCGTTCCCAGCATATCCCCAATGGTATTCAGCAGCTGCAAATCTTCAGATGACAAGCCGCACCAATCAGCGCTGGCTACATTGAGCACACCCAGCTTTTTTCCATGAGCGCGCACCGGTATCGAGGCGTGATACAAAAGCCCATCGGTGCCTTCACCCACACCAACCAAGCGACTGCACTCAACTTCGTTCACATTGGCTGCACCTGCCATATCATCCTCTAAAAAGGTGCGTAAACAGTAGCATGAGCCCATCATCTTATGCGGATTTTCTTCTAAAACAGGGGGCAGGTTTTGAGCTGCGGCGAGATACGAGCGGGTTGACCCTTCATGGAACAACCACAGCCAGCTCGTCTTCAAATCAAGCAATTTCGCCACTTCAGACAAGATGGCAGGCAAAGTTTGAGATAAATTAACCGATTGATTTAACGCTTGGGCTATCACATTGAGAATAGATAATTCTCGATTACGCCGCCGCAGTAACACCGCTTCATTCCCCATGATGGCAGTTTACATCAAAATAGCAGTCCGGTCATTTTTAATTGGTGTATTGGGGATTAGAGATTAGTGGTTGGAGATTTAGGAACGGAGGAGGAACCTGTCGAAGTCGAAGTAAAATGCAAACGACTTGTTGTTACAGCTCTCTGACATAATGGGTGTTGCGCCCCTTGCCTCGACGTTCAATCAAATTCATCTCTATCAAGCGATTAAAATCTAATGTTCGAGTCGCTTTGGCACGGTCAGTCAGTTGAGCATAATCATAATCAGTAATGAATCCGTGCGTATCAATGTAGTCTAAAATCTTTTGATGATACGGCTTAAGTCGTTGTTGGGGAGACACTTGAATGGAAGTGAGCTGTTTTTGAACGCGATACAGTTCATCTAAAATGCCTTCGGCAAAATAAGTGAGCCACATTGTAAAATCAAGCGTGTCAACCAATTCATAATAGTCGCCAAATAAACCAACCGTTTGAAAATAGCGGGTTACGTTTAGATTATAGTAGTTCTCAAAACTAAACAGATTCAGCGTATTCAAGCCTAAATTAGCTAATAAAAGTGTGGTAATTAGACGAGTAGAACGGCCGTTTCCATCCATAAATGGGTGAATGATGACTAACTGCCGATGAACCAATCCAGCTAATATGACAGGATCTAAAATGGATTGATTTTGTTCGACGAAACGTACTAAAGCCTCCATCAACGAGGGGACATCCGCATAATTAGGCAGCAAATAGACAATGCCATCTCCTTGTGCTTCATAAATGACAACGGCCTCCTTTCGCCATTCCCCTCGTTGATGTTTAGGCAAAAGTCCATCCATAACGCCAGCTTGAATTTCCTTGATCACTTTAGAAGAAAAAGGCTGTTCGCTTAGGTGATTTAGACGGTTGAGCATTGAATTGTAGTTCAATACTTCTTGTTCGCTCTGCCGAGCATACGCCAGTTTTTGCTTAAGCAGTCGTTTTACTTCGGTTAGAGGTAGAGGGTTCCCTTCAATGCTTGTAGAGGCGAAGGTAGACAAAGCAGAGGCTTCCCCTCTTAGTTTCATTAACACCAGCTCGGGATAAGCACGCAAATTCAAATCATGAATCAAAACAGCGATCTGCTTGATCATGGATAACAGTTGGGGGGTAATGGTATATTGAGGCTGAAATGGCTTCATCGCCTAATTATAGCCTAAAATTAGGCGATAGGGGAAGTGCGCAAATTTCTACAAATACGTTTTTATCGCCTCAACATCAAGTTGGCTGGGATACAGCGGTAAATGCCACGCCTCGTCAAGCGGCACCCACTCAAAAATATACTGATTATTTTCTGAATGGCGCTCGGCTTCAGGGCCACCCAACTGTAGGTCTCCACTAAAATCAGTCACTAAATATCCGTGATCTTCAAACAGAGGGTTGATCTGCTTCTGCCACAGCTTTGGCCCCAGAGTCACCTCAAAATTCGTCTCTTCTTTGGCTTCCCGGATGGCGGCTTGGTCAGGGGTTTCCCCAGCCTCAATGCCACCACCGGGCACGATGTAGTAAGCGGGGTTCCCTTCGCGGACCCGCTTAAACAAAAGCACCTTCCCATCCTGCACAATAATCACGGTGGCGCGCTTGAGGTGGTGTGACTCATTCAGCCGCCCCATTAGCGCCAACGCCCGATCGGGATAATCAGACACCAGCCCATCCACATTTAAATCAAGCAGTCGCTTCATATCTTCAATTTCGTTGACGGTCCAAACGTGAACGGCCGTCTTCTGCCGATGGCATGCCTCAACAAACGACCTCGTCACAATATGCAAGTTTTTCTCCCATTCAGGAATTTGGAAGTTCAGCCCCTTACCCCGATACAAACCAGTCAGCCACATCTTGTTTAACACAAACATCAGTCGCACCTCATTCGCAGAGCCAGCCGTAACCACCTCAGGGATCTCTTGCCGAAAAGCGCGAATCGTTTCATTTTCAAACGAGCCAACGCACATGCGCTCTTCCATTTTGTAATCCCGAATCAAATCGGCAAACGGCTTCACAATCGATGGTGTTTTCTGCTTAATATCAATGTTGATCCACAAGTTTGGGAATCGTTTAAACACCGCTTCAACCGTTGGGATTCGTAGCTGACTACCACGAAACGGGTAGGTTTTGCCCTCATCAGCCGTCCACCAGTAGCCAGCATCCAGCTTTTGCAGTTCAGCTAGTGAATAATCCTGCACCCGCCCCTGCCCATCAGTCGTACGCTCCACCGTTTCGTCATGAGTGACAACGAGTTCCCCATCTTTTGTGCTGTGAATGTCCAGTTCCAACCCATCAATCGGCATATGCGCTGCCCAATCCAAGGCAAGCATTGTGTTTTCTGGGTAGTAGCCACGCCAACCGCGATGAGCCAGCACAATCGGACCCCCATCTTTCGCAAACGGCCGTTTTGGCAAGCGAATGTTTTGTTTCATAGACCTTTTTGTCCTCCACATAATCCCCAACCCCCAATCTCCAATCCCTAACCTCTCACCCCTTACGCATTTTTCACGGGCTTCCTGCGAAGCATTCACACCCTTTTAATCACAATATGACATAATAGTGACGTTTAAGCAAAATGTTTGGCAGTTCCGTGTCAGCTTATCGAGCATCTACATCCATTACACTGATCTATAAGCGATGCGAAGAAAAAATAAAGAACAAAAGTTATCTTATTTTGTTCTTCAAAAAGTAGACCGACATCATTCACAGTTTTACTAAATACCACCAAGGTCTACGTCAGGGATAGGCAGTGTTTTCACAAGGTAGTGCACCACGACAACCGAGACAACAGATTCCAGGGAATATCATTCTCTGGTTTATTATTTTGGGATTAACCGTTTTGTTAATTCCGATATTTTTGTTTTCCCGCTCGCTCAATCAAGATGTACAACAGCTTGAGGGCACGGTAATTCCGCTGGAAACGGCCGTTTCAGGCAACCGCCAATTAACCCCCAGCGCTCCCTCAATTGCGCCGGAACTGATTGAGCTAAACGAGCAAGTGGCCCAGATTGATGGCCTTCAACCCACTTTAGACGCCCAACAAATTGAATGGTCAAACGTTATGCAAGCGGTTCGGACGTTTGATGACGCTCAGCTTTCCATCGTATCATTGGTTCAAGCCCCGGGACGCTTAACCATTCGAGGGCGCGCCATAAACGAACAGGCTATTACTGGCTATGCGAATCAGCTTGAGCAATCTGGCGCGTTTAGCTCCGTTTTAGTCCAGTCGATTTTGGCCGTTGAAACGCCATTTGTTATTGAATCTCCCACGCCACCGGGGCCTACTCCAACGCCGTCACCCACCAATCAACCAACGGCCGTTCCCACCCAAACACGCATTCCCTCCACCCCCACCCCTGACCTCACCGATGAGTTTGAATGGGATGATCATACCGCCCAGCCCATCTTTTTAGGCCAGTCTCAAACGCACAACTTCTTACCTAATTTTGATGTGGATAACGTCTTCTTTTTAGCTAAGGCGGGCCGTTTTTACCAAATTCGCACCACGAATTTAGCGGCTGGTGTTGATACTTTCCTTACCGTAAGCATGGGGGATCAAACTTTTACAAACGATGATATTCAAAATGGGACGTTAACATCGCTCGTAGAGGTACAAGCGCCAGCCGATCAAGATATCAATGTGTTTGTGCGAATTACAAACCGAGGCAGTTTTGGGGCAGATAAAACGTATCAGATTAGCGTGCAGGAAATTGTACCAACGGCCGTTCCCACCACCATTCCGCTCACCCCAGTTCCCACCTTCACCGCCACCCCTGATTTACGAGATGCGTATGAACCAGATGATCCGCCGACGCTTTTAGCCGTTGGCGAGTCACAAGTTCACACCTTTTTCCCCAGTGTGGATGAAGATTACTTGCAAATATTGGTGAAAGAAGGGCGCAATTATCAAATCACCACTTCATCCCTCGCCGTGGGCGTCGACACGATTGTGACGGTCGATTTGGACAGCGTCTTTACCCAAAATGATGATTACTCACCGCTTGGGTCCGATGATCTTTCCTCTTCTATTTGCTTCTCCGCATCCAAAGACAGCGTGGCGCTTATCGAGATTCTCAACAAAAGCCAGCAGTATGATCCCAATAAAAGATACACCGTCACAGCTAGCGAAGTGCCATTTTCGGCAGACACCCAAGAAATTGATTTTGGCACCTATTTAGAGGGGAATACCACTGTTTCAGACACAGTCTCTTTGAGTAGCTCAACCAATATGAGCTTTACAATTCAATCTAACGCTCCCTGGTTATTTACAGACCTCACCTCTGGTACAACAAACATCTCACTGAGCACCTTTAACATTATTGCAGATACCTCAGGTTTACTGCCCGGCGAATATGAAGGCGCTATTGATATTATTTGGGGCACCGCTTGCCATCAGCAGATTCCGGTCTTTTTACAAATTGAGCGGGACACAAGCCAAATTCCTAGCCATGACGTCATCGTAGCCGACCAGATTTTCGATGGGGCAACACGGCCGTATAAAATTCGCTTTAAGCGCGTTCAGCAGAGTGGCTCAGCCTTTGAGTTCATCATCATCGTGGAGTTTGATACCGAATGAATCAGCTGATTGACACCATTCGTGAAAATCTATTGACCGTTATCGGAGTCATGTTTGCCGCCTTGCTGACGGTTGTGTATTTAGTCCTCATCGCGGGAAATATTGCGCCTCTTTTGCAAGATCGGGGGAATCTAAACGAGCGGTTGGAAACGGCCGTTTCGGCTCAAACTCAGCAAGAAGCAGTCTTAGAACTAAGCAACGAGGAGCAAGACGCGCAGCTTGAAGCGGCTCAGGCCCGCTTGGATACCGCCACGGCCGTTTTTCTCACTGAAGCCCAAGCCGCCACCGTTCTTGAAGCGATCAATCAATACGCCATAGCGACCTCGGTGACGTTAATCGAAGTGGAAGCTCAGCCGCTACCCCAAAAAGCGCCCAATACCTTTTTTGACGTACGTCAATTTGAAATTCAGGCTGCTGGCGAGGTCGAACGACTGCTGCAATTTTTAGCCTTAATGCGCGAAACGGCCGTCACCACCGTCTCTCTAACAGATGTCACCTTGGTAGAGCAAAACGGCCGTGGCACGCTCAGCTTTCAGCTCACCCTCTACACGTCTCCTTTCGCCACCGGTGAAGCTCTCAACAACTTGCCAACAACCACCGTCGTTGATGTTGCAGATGAGACGATCGGAGGTCAACCGGAAACAGGCGCACCTAGCCCTGCGACGCAGCTATCTCAACAGCTTGACCTGCCGTGGGCGGCCGAGAATTGGCCAGCCGTGCTCACCATCATCGATCAAATTATTGAAGTTGATCCCAATTTCCCAGAAATTCGTGAAAAACAGTACAGCGCGCTTGTTAATTTTGGATACCAGCTTATTGAATCCGGAAATCTTGACTCAGCCCGCACTCAGTTTGAAACGGCCGTTGTGATCAATCCACTCAGCGGCGAAGCCCAAGCTGGCCTATCCCAGATCGAAGACCTCACCACCCCAACCACAGGCACAACCTACACCGTCCAAAGCGGCGACACTCTCTTTTCTATTGCCCAACGTTTCAACACGAACGTAGATGCCATCCGCACCGCCAATGGCATCATCGGCAACAATATTTCCGTTGGCCAGGAACTCATTATTCCCAGCAATTAACCCCGAATACAAGTTTCAAGTCCCAATTTAACGATTGTTGTAGGGACATAGCCTGCTATGTCTTGATAAAGAATCATAAAGTAGGCTGAACCCGTTGAAGCAGCAGCTCACCCCCCGTCAAGAAACGCATTCACTAAGGAATAAAGTGGCTCCTCATACGCATAAAATTTTTGGTCAAGCTCATCCAGTGCATCAAAAACTGACTCATCATCAACCATCGCCTGCCGATGAGTTGTCGGATCTACAGGATATCCATCAGGAAAAGACAATGCAATTGCATCAGCCAGTAACTTCTTGGTCTTGGCGGCTCCAATTAATTCAAGCGCCTCTACAGTTTCCTGAACGAACAAACCACTTGAATTAAAAAAATATTGGTCAAATCCGCCATTATTAATTTGTGCTTCTAACATATGGATACAGAGGCCGACCTGAGTTTTTTTATCCAATTTGGCAAAATCCTCACGGTTGTCAAAAACAATATCATCAAAATCTTCCGGATATTTCATAAGCACCTCCCATGCTTTTAATTAGTCACTGGAGTTACGCAGTACCACTGGTTTAAACCGCTGAAGTATTTCAAAAAACGCCAATGATTGCCACTCTGTTTAGAAACCTCAGCGGTTTTTTCCGCGTAACATCAGTTAGTCATTGATTACATCGCCCAATTTATCATCCCTTATTTCTCCAATAACGTTTCCTCTAGCTCTAGCTCATTTCTCTAGTTCCCAATCCCTGCTACAATCACAAAAAGGAGATCTCCATGCCTCAAATCAACGGCATTGCCGAAGTTGCCCTGTATGTTGACGATATTAACATTGCCACAAAATTTTACGAGGACGTATTAGGATTAATAAAGACCGCCCAATTTGGCGACTCCACCTTTTTGCAAACGGGGCCTAACGACACCCTCATCCTATTTCAAAGAGATACACTCGCTAGTCGTAAATCAATTATTCCGGGACACGGCTCAGAAGGACAGGGGCATGTTGCGCTAGCTATTTCATCAGAAGAAATAGATGCATGGCGACAGCATCTCATCAATATGAATGTTGAAATTGAACACGAGCAAGATTGGTCACAAGGCACCCACTCCATCTATTTTCGCGACCCTGACCAAAACAGCATTGAACTCATTGAAGCCCGTCACTATCCTGCCGTTTGGGCAAAAATCCAAGGGCAAGCCTCCTAAGACAATCATACAATTTATTTATGAGGGTCATCACAAAGGAATTGAGAAATGATACATTGACTCAACATGATGAGGTCCTAAGTCATTAGAAAATTTAGAAACAAATTGCTAATTTCAAGATATTTTGTGCAATGAGCATAACCAGATAAGAGATTTTCTATCAATAACAAAAAACGAGTATAATTTTTATATCAATTCACAAACAAATTAAGAGACGACCAGTCCAATAAATGTTGGTAATCTAACAAAAACATTGAATAGCCTTCTTAGTTACCAATTTCTAATTACCAATTACCTGTACTCGCCGTCCATTATTAAAATCCAAAGGAGATTATTCATGTCCGGGTTTATTGCAGTCATTTGTGTATTAGCCATCGGTGCCCTCGCCATTTTAGTGACCTCCATCCGCATCGTCCAAGAGTATGAACGAGGTGTTATCTTCCGCCTTGGTCGAGTTGTTGGCGCCAAGGGGCCAGGTCTATTTTTTGTAGTGCCCATCATCGACCGCATGTTCCGCGTCGATATGCGTACTGTTACGCTGGATGTTCCGGCTCAAGAGGCGATTACGCGAGATAACGTTACGGTAAAAGTAAACGCTGTTGTTTACTTCCGCGTTATCAGCCCTGAAAACTCAGTTATTCAAGTTGAAGATTTCCGTCGGGCGACTTGGCAAATTGCACAAACCAGTTTGCGTAACGTCATTGGTCAATCCGCCCTTGATGAGCTTCTCCAAGATCGTGAAAACATCAATGAGCAGCTCCAAAGCATCATTGATGAGGCAACCGAACCATGGGGTGTAAAAGTTTCAATCGTTGAAATTAAAGACGTTGAATTGAATTCACAGATGGTTCGAGCGATGGCTCGTGAAGCGGAAGCGGAACGGGAACGCCGCGCTAAAATTATCCATGCCACAGGTGAACTCCAAGCGTCTGAAAAACTCGCTCAGGCTGCGAAGATCATTGGGACAGAGCCGAGTGCTATGACGCTCCGTTATCTCCAAACCTTGGTTGAAATTGGTGTTGAGCAAAATACGACGACCATCTTCCCAATTCCGATTGACATTATTTCTGAATTTATGGAACGTGGAAACGGGAAGAGCGAAGAGGGCGAAGAGAACGCAAGCAGCTAAAAGTTTGCAGTAAAAGGCTTCCGTTTCCAAAACGTAGGTCAAAAAACAAGACATCAACTAAAATAGGTGAGATAATTCAACATCTCACCTATTTTTTTGTTTATATGCGCACTTATCGAATCGTTCCATTTCTCTTCTTTCTCATTTTTTTGACAGCCTGCTCCCTCCTTGAAGGGCCACAGCCGGTCATTTTGCCGACGGCCATCCCCACTCCACCTCCACTTAATTTAGAACAGGTTTCTGGTGAACTGGTTTTTGATCCTGTCAGTGATGTCGTGCCAGCCATTGATCGAGAGCTTCAGGTATTGATGAATCAAGTCTCTCGCCAAAGCCTCATTGGCTATGTGCAAACGCTGGAAGGGTTCCAAACGCGGAATACTTACTCCAGCGTTGATGATCCAGCATTTGGTATTGGAGCCGCACGGCTTTGGATTTTTAATGAGTTTATTCGCGTGGGAAACGGCCGTCTTTTAGTAGAAATGGATGATTTTGTCGTCAATAACAATGGCCTCATCAACACTCAGCAAAACGTTATCGCCACCCTGCCCGGCACCAGTCCCCACGCTGGCGTCATCGTAATCATGGGTCACTACGACTCTCGAACCATTGATCCTTTTGACGGTGAAAGCTTTGCCCCCGGTGCCAACGACAACGCCTCTGGTGTAGCCGCTATGCTAGAGATCGCTCGCATTTTAAGCTCGCGAGATTGGAACCAAACGATTGTATTTGCTGCCTTTGCTGCTGAAGAGCAAGGCCGTTTAGGCAGCCAAAACTACGTCACGGCCGAAATGCTGGCAGGCACTACCTTCGACGCCGCCATTAACAACGACATCATCGGTGGCCGCCCTGGTATTCCACAATCGATTCGGCTATTTACCCCCGGTCCCGAAACCTCAGAACCCCGCCAAATCGCGCGTTATATTAACTTTATCAGCTCGCTTTACCTGCCCCAATTCCCCATTACGCTCGAACCGACCAGAGACCGTGAAGGGCGCTTTAGCGACCACATCACTTTTTTAGACGTTGGCGTGCCGGCCATCCGCTTAACAGAATCAATTGAAGATCCCGATGTGCAACACAATGCGCTAGACACCTCCAATCTAATTGATTACGACTATTTGGTGAAAGCAACCCAGTTAAACTTTATTACGGCCGCCCATATGGTAGGCGGGCCGCCTCGTCCAGTCTCACCCGCTTGGGCTCCCATGGCAGACCCCGGTGGCTACATTTTGACATGGCCCGTTGATGATCTAGCGGCCGGCTACGCCATGAGCTTCCGCGTCGCTGGCGACCCGAACTACCCCCCTTTCCGCTTCGTCGCCGCAGAGGAAGCTGGTAATGTGGCCATCACCGGCCTCGATCCAAATGTTTCCTATCTAGTCAGCATTGCCGCCATCAGCGATACAGGTCGAATGGGCTTGTTTTCCCCTGAAATTATTGTGGGGCCATAACTCAGAATTTTTGTGCTGATTTGGGGGAAGATTGGCTAACGGCCGTTTCTACTTGAGTAGCGTGAAAAACGGCCGTTTTGCTAAAAATAAGCTGACATCAACGATGCCAATCTCTCAATATCATTTGCTCAACGCTTTGTTATGCGATTACTGCACCACTATTGAGCATCCGGCTTTTTAATTCTTCCATTGTCCCTTTGTATTCCCAATACATCACTCTATCATGGGAAGATGACACAAGAACGTATTGCTCACTAATGGAAAGAATTCTTGAGCGAGCGATAATTTTCTTTACAAAGGAAGGGTCTTCAACCTCTTCAGTAATTTCACGATTTTCAGAATCAAATCCATGAACAATCAGCGCGGTTCTGACCTCTAATTCAATAAAATCCATATTAATATTCCTTCTATAGCCCTATCTATAGCCCTATTTCTAAACAACGCTAAACGGCCGTTTCAGCAGCGTCTTCGCATCGGCTGCAAGCAGTGTTGGGTAGTGTACAAGTCTGACAGCTAACGTAAAAGAGCCTGACAATCCCATCTTTCACAAATCTGCATTGCAGAAAATAAAGCATCAGCATTAGACCAAAATAGAGGTGGAAATATGCAGCCGAGCAGAGATAATCGATAATCGAATAAACACTGTTCCCAGCTATAATCCATCCCACTGCGTACCAGATTCTGATGGTAGTATTTCAAAAGCTCAAACTCAAATTGTTTATCTGATTTATCTTGATATGCAATTAGGTAGGCTAAGTCATAAGCCCCGATGCCTCGCTTCCAAGTTTCCCAATCTAAAATTCGGATACGCTCTAACCGATCTATCGGTAAGCATATATTGCCGTAATGATGGTAATCGCCGTGAAGCATTGTGGTTTGCCGTCCACCTTTTGTGCGTACCGCGAATAGTTCAAACCACTTTGTGCCAACCAATGCACAGAATGTGCGGTTAGTTTGACTTAAGCCGTTGCTAATCTGCTCTAACAATTGCGGAAGTTGCTCGATGAAAGACTGCCCGTTCGCAAAAATTTGTTGCGGTGATAGTGCTTGCACCATCTTGAGTGGACCACCAAGTGGGCTGGTAAAAACTCGGCTATCGAGTTTTGGGTGTTCCCACCAATTTGAGTGAAGCTGTACTAACTCATCAATGCACTTTTGATACTGTTTCAGAGTTAAGAAGCCACCAGATGTCAATGTGTGAGTAATTGTTACATCTTCCAGCAGAAGAAAACAGACTTGATTTTTTTTGTCAAAGTCGCTTGCATAGCAAACTGGATTCGCAAAAGGTTGCATCTCAGGTGCAAGCTCAGTGTAAAAGATATACTCCCCCTTACCTCCCCAAAATTGATCGTCAAGATAGAGCTTGCAAAATAAACGCTGAGGTGCATTTTGCATGGAGTCTGCGCTGTAAGTAATTTCAAGGGAAATAGCAGCCGATGCGTGAGATTCTAGACGCTTTGTAACAAGATTTACAATTTCACCTTCAAAGAAGTGTTTATTTTTTTTAAGTTGATTAGCAACCCAATCAGTTGTTATATCAGCGGGTCTCACAAAATACCTGTCTAACCGAAATACCTTCAATAACTTCTACAATAATGGCAAATGCCCCGGTGCTCGCAAATCGAGTTTACCTTTTGTTAGCTGGCATTGTTAACTTCTTTCATATATTTATTTTCGTAATTGTGCAGACGAAAACTGATTAATTCTATTCCAGAGATTAACACATTCTGGGCAACACCCTCAAAATCCCACTTGTTGTCATCATAATGACAGGGGGGAGAAATCGTCCATTTTGATGCAATTTGACTATTCAACTGGAGCGTTTGGAATGTTGCTTCAGAAATTTTATTTGTGTTGATCTTGCAAGAAAAAATCACATGATAAAGGGATTTATCTTTCCAATACCTTTCATTCATAATAATAGTTATCGGATGGTCAATTTTTCTTTTTGTTTGATTTATTAGTTTCTCCGCTTTTTGTTTGGATTTTGCCTTGATAAAAGCGTCCCAAGTTAATTGGAAATTTTCGAGAAAAACCGTTACCCATTTACCTTGTTCAATATTACCTTATTCAATAATGGTAGAGTTGAAAACTTCAGGAGTAAGACTGCTCCAGTAGAGCGTGCCCTCCATTGTAAATACGCCAGTTTCCCAAGCATCAATTATAGTAACTTTTTCCATAGCTTCGGAAAGAGATGGAATATCTTCAAATACAGTTTGCCAAGGTTTGCCTCGACCATTTTTTTGAAGAACGTTAAATTGATAGCCATAGGTAAAGGCTAAATCAACATCAGCTTGAGGGATATTCATAATCTTATCATTGTTTGCTTATCTTCTAGAGACTTAGCCAACTACCGTTTCGCATCAGCAGCGCACCACTCGCTATGCTCGCGGTGCGTCCGTCTGCATGCGCTTGTTAGGTGTATTTTTATATTGGAAACTCATCCGGAAATTGATCGCGAATTAAGTTAAGTTCTATGCCTTGCTCTAACCATGCTTTAAGCCCGGCAAGGACCATCGTGTATCCGCCTTTTGCGTCAACAACAGCCGGTAATGATTCAATATAATTATCGGAAAAACCCCAATTCGATATCTTCACCAAAGTCGTGTTGTCTTCACGAGCTTCGAATCGCCATTCGACTGAGGTTTTATCGCCCGACCATTCGACTAAAATTCGCTGGTCCAACTCAAATTCCTTTACTGTTAGTTCATCACCAACACCAAACATCTCCCAGTCCCAGCGTACTTTTTCTCCGAGTTTTAATTGGCCGCTGCTTTTGGTAAACCAAAACCTAGTTGTAATTTTGGGATTTACAATCGCTTCGAATACTTCTGCTGCTGGTCTTCGAATAAGCATTTGAGCTTCTACAACAATCGGCTCGTTGGTGTCCATTATTTCCGCTCCTTTATCTTTGGCTTGCGGCTCCAATACACATAACTAATTAAGGATTGAACCCGCTGTCTAATCCTAGTTGGACGAAGCCGTTTTCGCGGTGAATGGGTCTTCTTGGAATTTAAGTTTGTATCAAATGAGTCCGCAAGGCGTTAAAACCGACTTCTCTGAGGTTCATTATAAAAGATATGTGGGCCAAGTCGAGAAGAAAAATGCAAAATCAATTCAACCTAACCAATCAAAGCCCTTTCCGCGGTTTTTCTCCCGTTTTACAAGCAGGGTCAATTTGGTCCCCATCCTAAAAATAATGACCCATAATCCGCTTCAATTTAAAGAGATGCTTCGTTTAGGCGGCAATCAGGGCAGAGGAAAAAGCCGCCGTCTCATCTGCATCGGCTGACCGCAATTGGGGCATTTGGATGCTTTGTCGATAGGCTCTTTTTGAGTCTCAGGTTGTCGAAACACCTGTCTTAGCCCTAACGCCACCCGAATCGTTTGGAGAAGAGGGCGGTTACTTGACAAAAATAAGCCATAGTAGCGAATCTTGACAAACCCCTTTGGCAGCACTGCTGCCAAAAGCGCTGGATAAACTGTTCGCCAGGCTGGGGTATGTCGTATTGTGACAAGGTGGGCTTATTGAGACTTCACCAACATGTTCCGCCTGACATAACGGAGTAACGACCATGCTTGAGGGGAAACGACACGGAGACAACGCCGACCACAGCTAGCATAAAGACCTTACCAAAGATAGAAACGTCGCTGGCGCCCCCAACTACTCCCCTTCACACATTGTTGCAGCAAAAAAGACCGGTAACGTCGCCATTACCGGCCTCGATCCAAACATTTCCTACCTAATCACCCTCGCCACCACCAGCCTTACAGGTCGAATGGGGCTATTCTCACCTGAAATTATTGTGGGGCCTTAAAATTGAATTTTTGTTGTGTCATGATGTGTAAAAATATAGTTTTTCAACAAGAATCGTCGAAATGTTTTCACTCACCTAAAGCGTAAAAATCATTAAAAATTTGTATCGAAAAGCGTTTGAATCTTGAGTTTTTCGATCGTTGATCATAAAATTAAATTGAAGAATCATGTAATAAAAGTAACCTCAGCAGGTCACTTTAACAGGTTTATCCTCTCTATTCAGCACGAGCTGAAAACGTGGTCTAAGCGCTGTCCAATGATGTCGAGGCCTAATACAAACGCCATCCATATGATTAAAATGGAACAAGGTTGTGCAGGGTCTCCGTATGACCATCATTGAATTTACTGTATTCACTAGGTTCTCTAACTGCTAGGGGACGAAAAGGTGATTGTAATCATCTTCAAATTCTGGAGAATGCTAAAAAATAAGTAAGGGGCGTTTGAAAGGTTTATTTCTAAAAAAAGCAGTGTGTTCCACCCAAAACTGATCAATCTAAGCAAGATAGATCATATGGGAATTTTATACAGTGAGAATATAATGGCTCGCATTGAATATTTTATTCTCACACTAATCAAAACCTTTTTATTCACACAATAATCAAATGAAATTATACTCTGACTATCTCAATGAAATCGAAGAACGCAAACAAGAAGGTCTTCACCCGAAGCCAATTGACTCAGCCGAGCTGACGGGTGAAATTATTGCCCAAATCAAGGATGCAACTAATCCTAATCGGGAAGCCTCTCTTAATTTTTTTATTTACAACACCTTACCGGGCACAACGAGTGCCGCAGGTGCAAAGGCAGAATTTTTGAAGGAGATCATCTTGGGGCTGGTCACTATTCCCGAGATTACTCCCGTGTTTGCCTTTGAACAACTGTCGCACATGAAGGGTGGCCCTTCGGTTAGGGTTTTACTCGATTTAGCATTGGGTAAAGACCGCAAGCTCGCAGAACAAGCGGCGAAGGTTCTTAAGACACAGGTCTTCCTCTATGAAGCTGATTCTGAACGCCTTGAAGACGCATACAAGCAGGGCAACGAAATCGCTTATGACATTATCGACAGCTATGCAAAGGCGGAGTTCTTCACCCAACTTCCTGACGTACCAGAAGAGATCGAAATTGTGACGTTTGTGGCTGGGGTTGGCGACATCTCAACTGACTTGCTTTCTCCCGGAAACCAAGCACATTCTCGCTCAGACCGTGAATTACACGGTCAATGTATGTTTGAGTTCGATGAAGTGCGGCAAAAAGAATTGTTGGCCTTGCAGGAAAAACATCCAGACAAGCGGGTGATGTTGCTCGCTGAAAAAGGGACCATGGGAGTTGGCTCATCAAGAATGTCGGGCGTCAATAATGTGGCGCTCTGGATTGGTAAGCCATCAAGCCCCTATGTGCCATTCATCAATATCGCGCCCATTGTTGCGGGTACCAACGGCATTGCCCCGATCTTCTTAACGACTGTTGGCGTCACCGGAGGGATTGGTATTGACCTAAAGAACTGGGTCAAAAAACTGGATGCTGACGGCAATGTCGTCCTTGACGGAGATGGTGAACCGGTTCTGGAGCAAGTTTACTCGGTCGATACAGGCACGGTTTTTACAATCAACACAAAAGAGAAAAAGCTGTACAACGGTGACGAAGCGTTGATTGATATCTCGAGTGCACTAACTCCACAAAAACTCGAATTTATAAAGGCTGGTGGTTCTTACGCCGTGGTGTTTGGCAAAAAGCTGCAAACTTTCGCTGCTAATGCGCTAGGTATCGACGTACCGCCAGTGTTTGCCCCATCGAAAGAAATTTCTCACGAAGAGCAAGGCTTAACGGCCGTTGAGAAGATTTTCAATAACAATGCTGTTGGCAACACGCCAGGCAAAGTGCTCCATGCAGGCTCCAATGTCCGCGTCGAAGTCAATATCGTGGGCTCGCAGGACACCACCGGGCTGATGACTTCACAAGAACTAGAAATGATGGCGGCCACCTTAATATCACCTATCGTTGACGGGGCCTATCAATCTGGCTGCCATACTGCGTCAGTCTGGGATAAAAAAGCTCAGGAAAATACGCCCAAGTTGATGAAGTTCATGAATGACTTTGGTTTGATCACCGGTCGTGACCCGAAAGGAGTCTACCATTCAATGACCGATGTCATTCACAAGGTGCTCAACGACATCACCGTAGATGATTGGTCCGTTATAATCGGTGGCGACTCCCACACGCGCATGTCAAAAGGGGTTGCCTTTGGTGCAGACTCGGGAACGGTTGCCCTAGCACTGGCAACGGGTGAGGCATCAATGCCGATCCCTGAATCAGTGAAGGTGACTTTTACGGGAGAAATGCATGATCACATCGATTTCCGTGATGTGGTTCACGCCACTCAGGCCCAAATGTTAAGCAAATTTGGTGGCGACAATGTGTTCCAAGGCAGAGTGATTGAGGTCCATATTGGTACGCTTCCAGCAGATCAAGCGTTTACCTTCACTGACTGGACGGCCGAGATGAAAGCCAAAGCGTCGATCTGTATTTCCCAAGATGATACTCTGATCGAATCACTGGAGATAGCGAAAAACAGAATCCAGATCATGATTCAAAAGGGTATGGATAATGAAAAGCAGGTTCTGCAGGGGTTGATTGATCGCGCAAATAAAAGAATCGCAGAGCTTAAATCGGGTGAAAAACCAGCCCTCGCCCCTGATGCAAACGCCAAGTATGCGGCAGAAGTAGAAATTGATTTGAGCCTCATCAGTGAACCAATGATCGCTGATCCAGATGTGAATAACGAGGATGTATCAAAGCGATACACCCATGACACAATTAGAGATTTGACCTACTACGGTGGCAAGAAGCACGTTGATCTCGGTTTTGTTGGCTCGTGCATGGTTCACAAAGGGGATCTGAAAATTGTTGCTCAGATTTTAAGAAATCTTGAAGAAGCTCGAGGCAAAGTTGAATTTGAGGCACCGCTCGTTGTGGCTGCGCCAACTTACAACATTATCGAAGAACTAAAAGAAGAAGGGGATTGGGAAGTACTGCAGCGATACTCTGGCTTCGAATTTAGTGATTTGCTGCCAAAACAGAAGGCTCGCACGAAGTACGAAAACATGATGTATCTTGAGCGACCTGGCTGCAATCTCTGTATGGGCAATCAAGAGAAAGCTGAGAAAGGGGATACGGTCCTGGCAACATCAACCCGTCTATTCCAAGGTCGCGTTGTGGCTGATTCTGACCGCAAAAAGGGCGAATCGTTATTGGCATCAACACCGGTCGTGGTGTTGGCCGCAATTATCGGCCGAACACCAACGATTGAAGAGTACAAAGCGGCCGTTTTGGGCATCAATCTAACAAAGTTCGCGCCTCCACCAGAAGATATGACCGTTGACAATCACCAGAATGGGATGATTCCGTTATCGATTTTGTAATCTTCCTAAGCGGATATTTCAACGCGTAATTTTAACCTAGGCTGGGATTTTCAATCTTTTACTGCGTATTGTGTAAACCATAAACAATAATCATTATTACGTGGAGAACAAAAAGCATCTTGGAGCAACAGCTCTGTATAAGTTTTTGTTCTCCTTAAAGTAATTTTCATCAGCCCACATTTTATTCAAGTTATTTGATGTGGAGCACAGGCCCATTACCTACATTGCTAATGACCACGGTTATGTCTGTAATTGTAACCGTCTTATCCTCGACGATTCAGTCAGGGTTGCTTGACGTTACAACGAACGGTAAAAAGATGAGATATTCAACATCAGGTTCGGCGACCGTGAAGCTCCACGCTGTCAGGCTACTAATCCCTGCAAAGTCGTTTGGCACCGTTGCCACATCTTGTATCGCTCCCACAGGAATCAGAACATAATATTCGGTAGATTCTGCCAGTGGACTGCCCGGCGCAAACTGGATTGTGTCGTTAGTTTCTGTTGTTGTAAGCAATGAAATATCGGCCGTGACATCAAATGTGGCGACCACAGCATCATCACTAGTTTGATGAATTGTGATGTTTCCCGTGCCGGTCTGTACCGTTTCATCAAACGTAATGGACAATGTTGGCATTGTAACGACATCGACAGCATCTTCTGCTGGATCTAGCATTAGAATGATTGGTGCTATGGCGTCATTACCCGTTGTGAAGTTCCACTCAGAGTCCAGGATACCTTTGAACTCGTTTGCATTCACGGAGGCATCTGTTACGGTCCCTGCATCCATGGTGACGTAGTAATTTGTTAAAACATCCAAGTTGGCGGTTGGGTTGAAGGTAAGCGTATTGTCCACGATACTTACATTAGCATCACTCGCCGTAACCTGCTCCACCAGCGTACTGGTCCCCAAACCGCTGCCCGTGACGATGACATTGTCAATCGCAATATCGTCCCCGCTGGAGGTCGAAGCAGATAGGGAGAGTCTCGCACGAATCGTCAGCGAATTGCCTGTTCCAGTGATAGAAGCCTGGAAGTTTTGTGCCGTATCGGTCAACTCTATAGCTGTCCCATCTAACCGGAAAACGCTGTTATTCGCTGAACTGTTAAACAACAGGATTTGCTCTGGAGTACCGCCATCGATGATTGCTTCAATCGTCACAGAATCTGGAATGTCTGGTTGAAGCGCCGAGGCAAAGTCTGCGCTAAATTGCAGATTGGTTGCCCCTGTGATGTCAATATTCTGCCATTCAACAACTGATGGATTCGTGAGGCTTGCCAATCCATACGCCTCGAGATAACCACCGCTGAACCCGTTATAATCCACGCGGGCTGACGGTGTATCGCCGCCATAGTCTCCGCCGCCTGCGCCATCGTTTACACCGAAGTGAGTATAGGGTGGGCCAAAATCAAGGTTGACGCCAAAGTTACCAGTTGTTACGGTCAGTTGCGATGCATCATCCAATGGATCATTAAACAGTTCTTGCGGTGTACCCTTAAACAGCGTCATGTTGCCTGTCCCTGCTGCCACGTTCTCATCAAATTCAATGATGAGGTTCTGGTTGAGTGCCACATTCGTTGCCTCATCTGTCGGAGCAAGTGCCAAGACGGTTGGCGATGTTACATCTTCATTTTTAGTTGCACCGAGATCGACTGTATCATACGAATGCTCCATCTGCTTCACATTATCAGGCTCTGTTAGGCCACTCTGCGCTGCTGCTGTTGAGAACCCGTTAAGTAAAACCAGTAAGACCATGCTGACCATGGCCAAGATTAATGGGTGACGCCTTTGAGGCTTGAATCTGGATGAATACATTTGACTTTTCCTTTGTGTAAGCAGTCGAGTGCACATTGGTTATCATGTGACCACCTCTATGGCAGCACCATACAATTTCTACACTGACTGGCATAATTGCCTATCAATTGAGAGAACGACTCAATTCGGTGCGGATATGTAAAAAAGCTGCTTCTAGACTGGTAAACAGATGTCGCTTTTCTTCATGCGTTGATTTGACCAAAATGCGGCAATCATCTGTTCCTGTTTGCCACACAATGCGCAGCAGAAATATGGGTGGCTGCTCGCCAAATTGCACCTTCGTTTCATTCATAAGCCCAGCGTACTAACCCAACGTAGCGAGATCGTAGCGAGGGGCTGGCTATGCTAAAATTGAGCAACATGGATAAAGTTAAAATCAACCTACTTGGCTCTTTTAGCGTTATCTTGGCCGAGCAACCGATCACCCAATTCCGTTCGACGAAAGCGCAGGCGCTGCTGGCATGGCTTGCGGCGCACCCAAATGTAGATCACAGCCGCAATCAGCTCGCAACACTGCTGTGGGGCAATCACCCAGAAAGCCGAGCTAAAACTAATTTGCGCATTGAGCTTTCGGGTCTCAAAAAACGGCTCAATGCCCATCCAGCTTTGGCAATCAGCCGCAGCAGCGTCCGCTTTCACAGCCAGCACGCCGTGGTGGATTTGCTTCAGTTTCAGGCAGCGTTGAATACAGAGCCGAAAACGGCCGTTTCCCTGCAAAATGCCGTCAACATGCCACAAGGCAGTCTACTGGCCGGATTACAAATCGAAGACGCCCCCGATTTTGAAGATTGGCGATTGCTGACCCAAGAACGGCTTCATCAACAGCAGATGAACGCCCTAGATTGGTTGACCCAGCATTTCACCGCGCATGAGCAATGGCAGACGCTGATTGAAACCGCTCAACAGCAGCTAACGCTTGAGCCGTGGCACGAGCCCGCTCACCGCGCCTTGCTTCGCGGCTTGGTCGGGCTAGGCCAACTTAGCCAAGCCAAAGCCGCCTATGCGCGTTGTTGTCAGGTGCTAAAAGAAGAGCTGGGGATTGAGCCATCGGCGGCAACGGAAACGCTGTGGCGCGAGCTGCAGCGAGCAGGGCACGCGACGGTCGGTGTTCATAATCTGCCGCTCGCCCTGCCCCCCCTGTTTGGCCGCCAGCAAGAGCTGGCGCACCTCAATACGCTCCTTGCTACCCGCGAGGCGCGGCTCATTACGCTGCTGGGGCAAGGCGGCAGCGGGAAAACACGCTTGGCGCTGGCTGCCGCCCACGCCCAAAAAGCGGCCTTTGCTGATGGCGTTTGGTTTGTTCCACTGGCCGGCGTTGACCGATTAACGGCCGTTATTCCCACCATTGCCGACGCGCTCAACATTCGCCTACTCGGCGAATCTAATCCCGCGACTCAGCTACAAACGCGCCTGCGTCAAAAAGAACTGCTGCTCATTCTAGACAACCTCGAACATTTGCCGGAAGAACTCGCCGACGTAGTGGCAACGCTGCTGCAAAACACCGAGCGGCTGCACATCATGACCACCTCGCGTCGTCCGCTGCGGCTGCGTGTGGAAACCCGCTTGCCGCTCGGCAGCCTGCAGCCAGATGCGGCGCATCAGCTTTTTATTGCCCAAATGGCCCAGCTTCATCCGTTCACTATACCAGATGAGCCAATCATTGAACGAATTTGTGCGCTGGTCGGCCATTTGCCATTGGGCATTGAGCTGGCCGCCGCGCAGCTAGAGTCACGTTCACAGCGTGAGATTGAGCAAGTTTTAGCAAGCACCTTAGCGACGGTCGAAACAGAAATGCGGGATGTGCCGGCTCGTCAGCGCAGCTTGGTGGCGGTGTTCGAATCGTCGTGGATTTTGCTAACGCCCGCTCAGCAAACGCTGCTAGCGCAGCTTGCCATTTTTCGGGGCGAGTTTGGCTTCGCCGAGGCAGAAGCCGTATTGGGGCCAGTGACCCGCTCCGCATTAACCGCGCTGGTTCAGCATTCATTGCTGCAAACCCACGATGATCGCTATTTGTTGCATCCGGTCATTCAGCGACTGGCCGCCGATAAGCTGTACCAGCTCCCCCTGTTTGAGCAGGTTGCTACCCAGCACGCTGCCACCTTTTTGAGCGAAGCAGAAACCTTGCTGCCGCTGTGGACAGGACTTGAATTTGAAACGGCCGTTTTGCGCAGCCGTCAACTCTTTGACAATCTCAGTGCCGCTTGGGAGCACGCTCTTCACGCCCACAGCCTCACGCCCCAACAGATCAACGCAATGCGGGCACTCTATCGCTTTCGCGGCCTCTATCACGCTGGCATCGCGCTGTTTGCCAACGCCTGCCAGCTAGCTTCTAATCAACCCAAACCCATCCAAGGCTGGCTGCTAGCTGCCCTAGCTTGGTTTCAGGTACATTTGCGACAAAACGAAGCGGCAGGCAACACAATTGAGGCAGCGCTTGCCCTTGCCGACCAGCAGAGCGACCTCTCGCTTAGGCTTGACTGCCTGCTAACTCAACAAATTTGGCACACCCAGCAGGATCAATATCAAGTCAGCGTTGATTTGGGTGAAACCATCGTCGCGGCAGCACAGCAAAATAAGCGCCCAACGATTCAGGCAGCGGCACAGCTTGACGCTGGGTTTGCCAAGCTGGTGCTTGGGGCAGCCACCGAAGCCGAGCAATTTTTGCGCGAAGCGGAACAAATTTACCGTAACCACAACCATCTGTTTGGCGAAATTACGGCCAAGCGCAATTTGGGCATCGCCCTGATGCTGCAAAGTCGCTTTGAGCAAGCAAAAGAGGTGCTAAATGAAGGGTTGACCCTAGCCAAGCAACGCCAAGATCAGGAGCGAGAAATTTTTGTCATCTCCATTTTAGGGGTAGTCCATAATGGCTCAGGTGACTTTGGGGCAGCGGTGTCACTATTTCAACAGCAGCTTGCCTTTGAGCGAGGCGTTGGGGTGGTCGCCAACATTGCCTCGGCCTTAGCCAATTTGGCCGTGAACTATTTAAACTTGGGGCAGTATGAAAAAGCGTTGGCGCTTTATTTAGAAGCCAGACCGTTGATGGAGAGCGAGAGCCGCGCCAATTTGAGTGCGCTGCTGTCTGGCCTTTCCTATATTTATCTTGAGCAAGGTGAGTATGAGCAAACGGCCGTTTGTTTGGCTGAGGCCATTGCTTTAGCCAAAGAGAGCGGCATGAAGCTATTTGAAAGCGACTGTCTCTATCGAGAAGGAGAGCTTTTTCTAGCACGTCAACAATATGCGCAATCTGCGGCGGCTTTTGCCCAGAGCACAGCGTTGCGCGAAGCGCTCAACCATGGCCCAAGGGTTGCTCAGTCACAGTTAGGATTGGCTCATGCCACCCTGCTGCAAGGTGACACCCAAAAAGCAAAGCAACTGGTTACCGAAACGCTGACGACAGGGGCGTGGCGACAAGAGGCCCGACCCCATCAGCTCGCCTTTCGTGCCTATGAAATTTTGTCAAACGCTGGGGATACGGGAGCAACGGAGCTGCTACATGAAGCCAAAACGTTGCTCAAAACGCGTGCCGAGGCGATCAGTAATCCGCTTCATCGACACTCCTTTTTGCATAATGTAGGCATTCACAAACGAATACAAGCTGCTTAGGTCGTGCTATTAGGATCTAATCTAATCTTCGTTGGGTGAGTTGTGGTCTGCAAACTTTAAATAGTGTTGCCAATCGTACGCGGTCACATCATGCTCACCTGTTCTGAGATGATATCCAATTGTGGTGTGGAGGGGTTGGTCAGGCTGGGGCATGTTGTACGGTGACAAGGTGGGCTTATTAAATAGCTTATAGACTTCACCAGCCTTTTTGGCTGACAAAAATTCGCCTTTAGGGTCGGCCCACAAATCGGCCGTGGCGCTGGCAACATAAAGAGGGCGCGGCGCAATGAGGCTCAAGAGCATATGTTGATCGACTGGTAAATCTTGCTCTCGATGCTGATAAGCATGATGATTCGCACAAAACCAATGTCCAAATGGCTGAATCATATGGTGAATTCGTTCACCAAAGCAGCGTCGATAAAGCGCCGCCCCTCCGCATCCAGAGTTATTGCTAATAACCAAAGCAAATCGCGTGTCCTGAGCGCCCGCCCAAAGCGCCGCTTTGCCAAGCCTCGAATGCCCCATCACCCCAATTCGCTGAGCATCTACCCGTGCATCCAGCTCCAAATAATCCAGCAGTCGTGATAAAGCCCAAGCCCAAACCCCAATCGCCCCCCACTCCATCGGCTTAGGTTTCATTTGGCCTTCAGTATAGAACAGCGGGTAAATCCCTTTTGCAAAATGAATGTCGGGATTATCGGGGGCAATTTGGTCTCGATGAATGGTTGCCAGCGCATATCCGCGGTCAACAAGCTTGTCTATCTGCCAGCGACTTGCCTGTGAGCCACGGCCGTTTTCATCACCATCTTGAATAATAATCGCGGGGTCATTCAAAACCGTATGATTCCCGTTGAAATTAAGGCCCACAAAGCCAGCTACTGGTTTCTTAGGCTGGTTGGGAATATATAGCAAGATGTCGAGTCGATATTCTGTCTCGCCAAAGTAGGCTGCAATTTGCTTTCGCGTGGCACGGCCGTTTAACGCCTGTGGGTCATGATCAACCATCTCAGGCCTGACAGATAAGTTTTTTTGAGGTGTACGGCCGTAAACAGCCTCTTCAAACAGACGCAAAATTTCCCCCCGACGATAGGCCAGCCATTCGTCCCGTCCCACCAAATTCCCCGCATTGTCAATCAAAGGGTTTGGCAGATCGTAGGACGGGACTTTTGTTTCATCATAATTAGGTTTTGTGGGTTCTTGACCAAAAGGGGACATGCGATCAACCGGCACTATATGTATGTTGAAGAAGCGTGTCTACGACTGTTGAGAGCGGTGCAGAGGCATCAATGATAATCGCATTTTGGGGCAGAAATTCTTTTGTTTTATGCTGGTATCGGGCAAAAGCCTCCCCCTCACTTGCAGTGCCACCCCACTCATCTTCTGGCCGAGCAGCTAACCGCTGGTTCAGCGTCTCCATATCTATCTCCAGCACAAAAACCTTATCAAACTGCTCAACGAACTGATCGGTATTTCGAGAACCACCGCAAAAAAATGTAGCTGAATGGCTTTGATCCGCAACGATAGCGTTGACCCGCTCCACGTTCCAAATCCAAGCCCGTTTCTCATCCACAATGTCACTCTCCAGTTTTCCTGAATCCAAAACACCCCAATACGCTAGCTCCCTGTCGCCATGGATAACTTGATACCCTAATTTTTGGAGTTCAGTCCCGACCGTTGTTTTTCCCGCACACGATACGCCGTCTATAAGATAGTTTTTCAGTCCCATATTTTTTACCATTGAGCGAGTTGCTGATCCTCTAAAACAATTTCAGCTATCAAAATCATGTCCTACATTTTTCAAGCATAACAACTGTGAGATCACCAAATTTACCAACCGCTCGTCACAAAATTCCGAAGGCTGTGATTTTATATCTTTTTCGTCATCTTACTGGGCAAATAAATCGATTTTTCGTAGCGTCTGCTCGATAGTTGGGAGTATATCATTGGCAACTTGTAGCCACTGCAGTCTAAAAAAGAGAGACTGCAGAAAGTTTTTTACGTTGGCGCGAATAAGCAATTTTTCTGGCATTGTATCCACACTCAGCACCGTCTGGCTAAACCCGGTTAGCCAAGCTGCAATTTCCTCATCGCTTAGGAGTTTCCGCTGAAAAACCGCAACTGCTGCTGTTACCAAGCGTTCATCTTCCAGGGAAGCATACCCTGTTGCATACGTGCAAACGACCATTCGAATACCTTCCAAGAGGTCTAACAAATCGTCTTTGGTGATTTCAGAACATTGAGCCAAATCATCAAGGGCATCTGCCGCGTGCGCAATCGCATGAGCCCATCCCATTCCCTCAACAAACCCTCTAAGATCTTTTTCTTCTTGAAGATAGCGAAGGAGTTGCTCTTTTATTTTATAAACATCTGCAACGGGCAGGAAAGGATTAGCGCGATGGTTAATCAGAATAAGAGGCAAAAGCAACACTGAGAACGATCGTCTAAATACGCTGTTCGTATTTTGCTCACCAACACCGTGAAACATTTGCTGTTCGCTAAGAACTGTATGGAGCAATTCCCGAAGTAGATCTTGCTCGATTAAATCATATTCTAATATCCACATGCCAAACGCTGCATAAATCAAGTCATCGCGTAAATAACTATCGGCTGCACCTAGATGATTAACCATCTCCCAAACGAGGGTCGGCAAATCATCATCAGAAATTTTGAACTGATTTTCGGCAAGACTCTGTAACTTTTCTTTTAATTGTGCTTCGCTTAACACGTCTTATACTCCCTCTGGTTCAAGGGTTTTCTTTTGGATTATCAACGCCATATATATATACAAACTCGGGAGTTATTGCCAAGGGCGCCACTTCCAAGCATCACCGTGTGTCTCAATTTGGCCTAGTCCAAAGGCTGGGCCGGTTGTATGACAGCCAAACACCATCATTTGGTTTGATGCGGCTTTAAAAAATACTTTCCTTCTGCTTTCAAAAGATAGTTCTGACATGATATCTACTTCATGAAGCCAGTTTGGATGTTCAAAATGCAGATCATTATGAACCAAGTCTGCAATATGAAGGAGTTCATCATCACCTGAAGAAATCAAAAATGCCGTATGGCCAGGCGTATGACCAGGTGCGGCTATGGCGATAATCCCAGGCAAGATTTCGCCCTCTGTTTCAAAAAGCTTGATACGCTCTGAAATCATGGGAAGCTTGTCAAATGAAATGGCATCAAACGCTTGGTGTTTTGGATTAAGCTTCTGCAAATTAGTTCGATTCATCCAGAAATCCCACTCCTTTTGCTGCATTACGTAATTTGCATTTGGAAAAAGGAGGTTGTGGCTGTCGTCAACAAGACCAGCAACATGATCCCAATGCCCATGAGTTAATATCACAGTGTCAATTTCATGAGCTGATACGCCGGCATCCTCCAAATCAGCGCGGAGTTTGCCCGACCCAGAAAATACATCTGGTGTGCCCATTCCCACATCAAATAATATCTTTCTATTACCTGTATCAATAAATAGACAGTTAATGTAAACGTCTTGCACCCACTCATCAGGCTCAAACCCATAAGGACGAGTTGCTTCCATTAACTCTGCTTCAGAGGCATTCGACAAACTGGCTCTGATTGGAAGGGCCATCCTTAGGTCTCGACAATCGTTGAGCGCAATACAATCAAATTCACCAACTTGAAATCGGAAGAATGTTTTGCTCACCTATCATCTCCTTTCGCATGCACAAGTTAAAGGCCAATGTTCTCCAGTCTGGTTCCACTATTACTTAACAGTGGGAATTCACCTAAAACTCAGCCTAAACATTTTCAAAATATGTCTCCATCAACAGAAGAGAATAAATCTGCTTCAACAGACAGCTGTTTAATTTCATCAGCAAGACCCTCTCGATAGTAGCTATCTTCCGGCATAAAGCTTTGCTCATGATAGGTCACAATAGTCTTGACACCAGATTTTTTCTGCAAACTTACAAGGTCTCTTGGCAAAAGGTGATGTCTTTGAATCGTTTTGGCTTTATCTGCCAACTCCCCTCCCCAAGGAGCGTGAATTAAATTCACCTCAGATACAATGTCAGCTACAAAGATGTCGGCTCCAACGACCGCTTGCACTAGACTTTGGCTATAGCGACCATCGCCACCCACTACCACAATCCGATCTTGGGTTGTAAAACGAAAGGCCCAGCAATGGTCCAAAGGAGCATGCTGGGTTCGAAAGGCTTCAATGCGGACATTTTCATCTTCAAAGACAAGGCCGGGTTCGAGAATTTCATGCACATTAGCCTGCCAACCAATCGGATTATGGCCAGAGCGTTTCCAAGCACCGTCAATATCAACTTCATAAGCGGTCAATATATGCTCAACCATATGTTTCATGCCAATTGGTCCATATATTTCCTTAGCAAACGGTGCGTTAAATTTATAGGGACTAAGTAGAAATGAGGGAATGCCAATGGTGTGATCGGCATGCAAATGGGTAACAAACAAGTAACGTAACTTTTCAAGCGAAAAAATACGACTCAGTGTGTTTGGATGATAAGTGACTGCATGAGCGATTGAACGCCAGATTCCTTCTCCTGCATCGACAAAATATGGTATGCCGTTTGCAATTACTGCGCTACAGGGACCTCTACGTAAAGGGTTTGGAAATGGATTTCCAGAGCCAAGGATTACAACTTTTGTCGATGTATCTGCTGGTGAGAAGTTTTTGGGTGGTCTGTAGTACTTTGACAAATATTCCCGTCGGTTGAATATGTCATTCGTCATCAATACCTCATCATCTTCTCCCGCTCTAGGTATTTTGATATTGGTTTCCTAGAGAGAATAAACAAGTGGCTTACTGACTGTTTAGTTACGAACGCTACGCCCAAGGTTGAGATTTTGAGAACAAATATCTTAGCGCTTCAAGACGTAAGTGTTCAGAAGTTGCTAAATTGAAAATCAAGTTAGCTCAACCCTTCGGGACCGCGAGGAAACGAAGTTTGTTGCCATCGTTTTATTCAAAGCAAGACCTACGTCTCACATAGGATGTCTGCTCATAAATTCTATTAATCCAGCTCATCCAAAACGGCTCGATAGAGCGTTTCGGCGCGGAGGTCTTCGAGAGTGTGGCAGGGGCCCTCCAACTCATCAGCCAGCTTGGCGGCTAGCCCTTGGTCAAAGGCAGCGTGCTCCATATTGATCACCACTGAACGAACGTCCATATCCCGAATTAGATGAGCAATGCGGTGGGCTTCTTCCTGCGGCGGCAGGTCTGACATACTGACATTTCCCGCCCCATCCGTCAGCAAAATCATCAGCGGCATGACGTCTGGGTGACGCATCGCCTCTTGACGGAATACTTCATATGACATCATCAAACCGTGAGACAGGGGCGTTTTCCCACCCACAGCGATATCGCGCAGCGCCTTTTTAGCCAGTTGCACAGAGTTGGTCGGGGGCAGAACAAGACGTGATTCATTTTTATGGAACACAATCAAGCCGACGCGGTCGCGACGTTGGTACGCATCGGTGAGCAACGACATGATGGCCCCTTTAGTGGCTTCCATCCGTTCGGCGACCGCCATACTCCAGCTGGCATCCACCACAAACAGGATGAGGTTAGCTGAGCGGCGCACGCGGACTTTTTCGCGCAGATCTTTCTTCTCAAGGGCCAGCGCCATTTCAGAAGTATCTCGTTCTTTTTGGTAGGGAGCGGCAGCACGGAGGGTAGCATCAAAGGCAAGGTCCGTGACTTTGCCTTTGGGCATTCTTGATTGGATATAACGGCCGCGTTTGCGGTCTGTCTTCGTTTGGGAGCGACGGCCAGCTGATTTACGCGTCAGTTTGTCGAGCTGGGTGTCAAGGCGGCGGGCGCTAAACTCTTGTTTGGAGGTGATTTTTTGGCCCCCTTCCCACCATTTTCCTTCTTGCGGAGCAGATGGGACAGACTGGGGGCCAGCTTCGGCGCGTTGGTCAACATCCGCGCCTTCACCTTCCTCAGCCGAGTCTAACGCTTTTTTTTTACGTCGTCGGTTTTTGTGTCATCATCCATTGGCTCGATTGAGTCGCCGTCACCCATCTCGGCTTGGGCATCTTCGAGTCGTTCTTGGAGGTTGTCGGCAGTAACGGCCGTATCCTGGAAAACGCGCCCCTTCACACGGTGAGGCAGTGCCAACTCAGCCGCAGTGATAATGTCCTCATCCGTAATGTAGTCACGACCTTGGAAAGCAGCGTGGGCCTGCGCACCGCGCAGAATAACGAGATCACCTCGGTGACCATCTACATTCATGGAGCTGGTCAAAGCGGCAATTGACATCAGATCGCGGCGAGTGTATTTAACGGTCGAAACAATTTTACGGGCGGCTGCAATTTGGTCAGAGAGCTGTTTCTCAGAGTTCTTCCACATCTTGTTGAACCCTTCAGGGTCCGTTTCAAAGTTGATGCGGCGTTCCATAATTTGGACGCGCTGTTTGGAATCTGCTAAACCAGTCATGTTAACGGAAAAGGCAAAGCGGTCAAGAAGCTGTGGCCGCAAATCCCCTTCTTCAGGGTTCATCGTGCCGACCAAGATGAATTTGGCGGGGTGAGTAAAGCTGATCCCCTCCCGTTCGATAATGTTGACACCCATTGCTGCAGAGTCGAGCAACAGGTCAACGACATGGTCGTCGAGCAAGTTGACTTCGTCAACGTAGAGCAAGCCGCGATTGGCCGAGGCAAGGACGCCGGGGTCGAAATGTTTTTCACCCGTTTTAATCGCTTTTTCGATGTCGAGCGTACCGACAACGCGATCTTCGGTGGCGCTGACGGGCAAATCAATAAATGGCGTTTGACGCATTTCAGCATTTGGGTTCGCACCAGTTCCAAAACGGTCGCGCGTTTCTTCACTCCATTCATCAGGGCGGGCCGGGTCGTCATTAAAGCGACTGCCGGCAACCACTTCGATATCTGGTAAAAGAGCGGCTAACCCGCGTGATGCGGTTGATTTTGCAGTCCCGCGTTCACCGCGAATAAGAACCCCACCAATGCGGGGGCTAACTGCATTGAGGATAAGCGCACGTTTCATGTGCTCTTGTCCAACGATGGCTGTAAATGGAAATACGGCTCGACGTGCCATTGATTCACTCCGGTGTCATAAAAGTTATTGTTTTGGACGGAATGTCCAGCTTGTTAGTATACACTTTTTTTAATGTTTTGGCGCATTGAATTTAGGAAGAATGCGTAATTGGTGATTGGTTATTAGGGTTATGGGATTGAGGGGTTGCAAAGTGGCAAAGTTGCAGGGTTGCAAAGTTGAAGCCTTATAAGTTTGCGAGGTTATTGTTGATTGTAACAAGAAACATTGGACACTCATTTCAATTACTAATGTCCAATACACAATTACTCCCCACCCAATTAACCAGTATACTAATGACATGAAAAAACACAGCCGTTACCTCTTCCTCCTGCTCGTTCTAATCATCGCTATTTTGACGCTCTGGCCCGGGCAACCTGTGGCAGAACGGCCGTTTTTTGTTGACAACGATGGCTTTTTGGTGATTGCGCATCAGGGGGGCAACTTGGTGCGGCCTGACAACACGATGATGGCGTTTAACCACGCGGTTGAGCTGGGGGTTGATGTGTTGGAGATGGATATTCACAGTAGTGCTAACGGCGAGCTGGTGGTGATTCATGATGACACGGTAGATCGCACGACGGATGGAAACGGCCGTGTTAATGACCTCACCCTCGCTGAACTCAAAACCCTTGACGCAGCTTACGATTGGTCAGTTGATGATGGGCAAACCACGCCTTATCGCGGTCAAGGCGTCACCATTCCAGCCTTAGAAGAACTTTTCCAAGCCTTCCCTGATATGCCGATGAACATCGAAATCAAGCAGGAGGCACCACCTATTGGGCAACCGTTTTGTGACCTCATTCGGGAATATGGCAAAGAAGACCAAGTTTTGGTGGCCTCGTTTAGTCAAGTGGCTATTTTAGAGTTTCGGGAAGTGTGTCCAGAGGTGGCGACCTCAATGGTTCAAGCTGAGATACAGAGCTATTTCATTTTAAACACGCTGTTGATGAGCGGCCTATTTCGATCACCAGCTGAAGCGTTTCAGGTGCCGGAATATTTCAACCTCCCCATAATCGGCCGTACTCACGTCACAACAGACCGTTTTATTCGCAATGCTCAATCGCTCAATATCGAAATCCACGTCTGGACGGTCAACGAGGAGGAGCAGATGATTCGATTGATTGATGCAGGGGTAGATGGGTTGATTACGGATCGACCAGATTTATTGATTGAGATAAGGGATCAGAGATTGGGGATTGGGGATCGGTAATGATATTCAACACAAAGGCACGAAGGACACAAAGAAGGACAAAGAATTTTTCTTTCTTTTGATCCTTAAACTCTTTGTGCCTTTGTGTTGAAAAAACTCGTGTTCCGCCCAACAAAAATTGCCGGATAGCAGGTGACGGCGAGACCTGAGGTTTTGACAAAAAGTTTGGCACATTTTTCCAGCAAAAGAAGTTTGTCGAAACACTAGTAGTCCGCCAAAGATCTTTTGCAAGGTTTAACGATGACGAGGACTACTTGAAGGTGCACCAAACTTACCCGTCAAACCTTGTTTGGTGCACCACT
>JBCCFD010000025.1:0-34587 GCA_039029915.1 Chloroflexota bacterium | reverse complement strand
GTCGCTGACGAACGAGGACGGCAAAGGGTTAAAAATTACGGCTGATGGTCTAATGGAAACCACTGTGCGACACATTACCGATCAAGAACTAACTGACAAATTCCATACCAATGAACTCGAACGCCAAGACGAAATCATGGTTAATATCGATCACCTGAATGCCGCCATTGGTGGTGCTTCTTGTGGTCCTCGAACCCTTGAGGAGTATTGGATTCGACCAGATACGTTTAAGTTTTCGTTTAAGTTGGAACCGATCAGCTAGTCAGCTAGAAGCATGTAGGCTGAAATGCTAAAAAAGGAGCAATCAATGACCCAAATAATCAAATGGGGAATATTAGGGCCTGGAGCAATCTCACGGAAGTTTGCTACAGGTCTGCAGAGTGCGGATGGGGCGGAGCTGTTAGCAATCGGCTCCCGAAATCAAGAACGAGCCCAAGCTTTTGCAGATGAGTTTGGCTTTTCCCGCGCATACGGCAGTTATGACGAGCTTGTTAACGATCCTGATGTGGATGCCATCTATATTGGGACACCGCACTCGTTTCATAAAGCGCATTCCATTCTCTGCTTGCGACACGGCAAACACGTTATTTGTGAAAAACCATTTGCCATCAATGCTAAAGAAGCGGCGGAGATGATTGCTGTTGCCCGAGAAGAGAAGCGGGTTTTAATGGAAGCGATGTGGTCTCGGTTTTTGCCGACCCTAGTGATGGTTCGTGCCCTGTTAAACGAAGAGGCGATTGGCGAGGCGCGTATGGTGCAGGCTGATTTTGGGTTTCGCACCAACGTAAATCCCAAAGGCCGTCTGTTTGATCCAGCGCTGGGTGGTGGTGCCTTGCTTGATGTCGGCATTTACCCCGTCTCGCTGGCCTACATGCTCTTTGGGCAACCAAGCCAGATTAGCAGCATGGCGAATTTGGGTGAAACGGGCGTAGATGAAGAAACGGCCGTTCTTTTCGGTTATGACACAGGTCAAATGGCCGTCCTTAGCACGGCTATTCGCCTCAATACCCCGCATGAGGCATTTATCCTTGGCACTGAAGGTTGGATTAAAATCATGAATCCGTGGTGGGTATCGAATCAGATCGCCGTTAAGCGGCACGGTCAAGAAGAAGAAATTCTTGATTTACCTTTCAAGGGCAACGGCTACACCCATGAAGCTGAAGAAGTGATGACGCTGATTCGCGAAGGCCGCCTAGAATCGGATGTGATTCCGCTTGATGAGTCCCTTGCCATCATGCAAACGCTTGATGAGATTCGAGCGGAGCTTGGGGTGAAGTATCCGATGGAGTGATGGTTTTTCAGGTGATTATTTGTAAGTTTAGACGCTTTTCATGAATTTCATGGTTACTTACAATAGTTAGCATGACAAACGAAACGATCAAAATCACCCCTTCAAAACCAAATAGCGAAGAAGCCGTCCAGCTAATCCAAGAGCTAGAGGATGTTCTTAATCCGCTTTATCCAAGTGAAAGTAGGCACGGATACAGTGTCGATAAGCTTATTCAGCAAAATGTTTCCTTTTTTATCGTTCGAGTGGATGGAAAAGCGGCCGGCTGCGGTGGCATTCAGTTTTATGATGAGTATGGGGAACTCAAGCGCATGTATGTTCGGCCTAATTACAGGGGACGAAAATTGGGGCAAAAGCTTGTCGAATTTTTGTGCGCGTATGCGTTAAAACAACATATTAACATTGTGCGGTTAGAAACCGGAATTCACCAGAAAGCAGCGATCCGTCTCTATGAATCTGCAGGATTTGTCCAAATTCCGCCGTTTGGCGAGTACTTTGAAGACCCAAATAGCCGTTGCTATGAAAAACAGCTTTCCTAACGGCATCTTATCCAAAACAGTAACCTATGTCTGTAACTGACGCCATTATGAACCGGATGGTTCGCGCCATCAACACGGCCGATTTGGAAGCGGCTGCCAAACAGGTCAAACTGATTAAATCTCGCAATCCTGAGGCGACTCAAGATGAAATTGCTGATATTTTGATTAAGCGAAAATCTTGGCAAGCGGGTAGCGTTGGGGCCGTAACCTCTGGTGCAGCGATTGTGCCTGGCTTGGGTTCGTTTACATCGCTCACTTTTGGCATTGCTGCTGATATCGGTATGACGTTCAAGCTTCAAGCCGAATTGGTTCTTGAAATGGCATGCCTCTATGAGCATGAGCTTACTGAAGGTGAAAAACGAGCGGTCATACTGGCAGTAACTGGCATAAGCTCTGGTGGTCATCAGGTTTTTACAAAAGCTGGTCAGCAAATTGCCAAAAAAGCCACGGCCGAATTAGCCCAAAAATCGGTTACCAAAGCGATTCCGTTTATTGGCGTTGCCTCCAATGGCGGCACCAACATGGTGACCACCTATTTCATTGGACATCGCGCCAAAGCCTATTTTTCACTTGGCCCCGAAGCGATGCAAGATTTAGGAGAGAGTGCCCGAGCCTTAACCGGACTTGATGAACGTCGCTTGGTAGGCTGGCTCAGCGAAACCACGACCAACTCCTGGCAAATGATGTCGAATGGCTTCCAAAAATCAAAGGAGAATGTGATTTATGTGGGTCAATCAACCGGCAAGCTGATTGTATTGGGGTCAAACAAGGTTGTTTCTGGTGTGGTGGGAGCTGGTAAATGGGTGGGCTCTGGCATAACGGCCGTTACCGGCTCGATTCTTTCCCTATTCAAACGAAACAAAACGGCTGACCAAATTGGGGATGTTGAAAATGCGTCTGATTTGCTGAGCCAAGCTGAGCTAAAAGACCAAGAAATTATTGGCGTTATTTCGGCCACTGATGAGGCGCTTGACGATGAAGTTTCCCAAGAGGGTCTGATTCGACGATTTGTTCATTCGTTGCTCTGGTGGCAATCAAGTGAAGAGCAAACTGCCATTGATGGGGATCAATCGATTGAGTTAATTCTTGAAGAGGTGGCTGACGAGACATCTAAGCCTGCGAACAAGCCCTCTAAACCTTCGTTTTTTGATCGCCTCTTCCGTCGCAGCCGTTCCCAAGAAAAAAGGCAGGCAAAAAAACGACCCGCACGAAAAAACGGCCGTTTAGCTAAGCTATTTAGCCGTTTCCGCAAACAAAAGTAGCCCCCAAAATTGGTCAAGCGAATTGAGCTGCTGACCAACTGATAAACTATTTCCAAGGGAGAATTAAAATGAAATACGGCCGTATTCCCGGCGTTGACAAAAAATTGTCGCGTCTTGTTCAGGGCACCATCATGTGTCAGACAGATCAACAGGATTTTACAAATGAATTGCTCGATGCCGTGTTTGAGCAAGGGATCAACACTTTTGATACCGCTCACGGGTATGGCAATGGCGAGTGTGAGCGAAGTGTAGGGGAGTGGATAAATTCACGAGGCATTCGCGATGAGGTTGTCATTTTGGGAAAGGGGGCACATCCCAATCGGGACGTTCCTCATCGTGTGACTCCATACTATATTTCGGCCGATATTAACGACTCCCTACACCGTTTCAAAACCGACTATATCGATCTATATATCCTTCATCGCGACGATCCATCTGTGCCTGTTGGCCCCATCGTTGAATGCCTTCATGAACACAAAGAAAAAGGACGTATTCACGCCTATGGTGGATCAAACTGGAGTGCGGCAAGGGTGGCAGAGGCCAACACTTATGCCAAAGAACACGGTTTGACCCCCTTTGTGGCCAGTAGCCCTAATCTAAGCCTTGCCACCCAGCTCAAAGAACCTTGGTCAGGATGTGTTTCTGTGAGCGGGCCTGATGGGAAAGCCGATAGAGAATGGTATGCGCAAAATGATGTGACGCTGTTCACTTGGTCGAGCTTAGCTGGTGGGTTTTTCTCTGGACGGTTTACACCTGATAATCTTGATAGTTTTGAGACGTATTTAGACAAGCTGTGTGTTGAAGTGTACTGTTATGGTGACAATTGGGGACGTCTTGATCGAGCTAACCAGATGGCTGAAGAAAAAGGGGTTTCTCTCGCTCAGATCGCGCTTGGATATGTTATGAATCAACCCCAAGATATTTATGCACTCATAGCCGTATACAATGCAAATGAAGCTGCTGACTCAGCTAAAGCGATAGAATTAGAATTAACAGTTGATGAAATAAATTGGCTTGAAAATGGTGCACAATAAGCCTAAATTTCAATCTAGAAAATATGTTAAGAAACCATTGGTATATTGGTTTGTTTTTTACGCTAGCCCCAACCCAATAAACCAATATACTAATACACCAATTTAATAAATAAACGAATATACCAATAATGGAGTAAATATATATGAGTGATGCAAAGCCCGTTGCCATTCAACTGTATACTGTCCGTGAGGCATTAGCGCAGGATTGGAAAGGGACGTTAGAAAAGATTGCTGAGAAGGGTTACGTTGGTGTGGAAACGGCCGGTTTTGGTTACGCTGGGTCTGTTGAAAAGGCCAAAGCTGAGTTCGATAGGCTTGGGCTGCAGGTAGTTGGTGCCCACTCTCCGCTGCCCCTTGGTGAAAACCAAAGTGAAATTATTGAGACAGCCAAAGCGGCAGGCTCAAGCAGTTTGATTTGTGCTGGAACGGGCCGCGATCTCTTTAGCACGGAAGCTGATATTCGTGATCGTGCTAAGGTGTTTAATGAAGCGAATGCGGTGTGTAAAGCGAATGGTCTGGCCTTTGGTTTACACAACCACTGGTGGGAATATGCGCTGGTCAACGGCCGTATTGCCTACGACATCCTTCTTGAAACCCTTGATGACGATATTTTCTTTGAAATTGATACCTACTGGGTGGCTTCATCAGGGCAAGACCCCGTTGCTGAAATCAATAAGCTAGGCAAAAAAGTATCGCTTTTGCATATTAAAGACGGCTCTACCAATCAAGCTGATGATATGCTTGCCGTTGGACAGGGCGTTATGGACTTTCATAAGGTGATCCCGGCCGGTCAACATGCTGAATGGCTTGTTGTTGAATTGGATCGCTGCGGCACGAATATGATGACGGCCGTTAATGAAAGCTATGATTACCTGATTGGGCAAGGGCTGGCGCGAGGGAATGCCTAGCCGTGTGAGTGATGGCGTGTGCCAGTGTGTGCGTGACAAGGTAACATGACACTTGCCACCTGCAACTTTGCCATACAGCAACCCACCCAAACGCTTCCCTTTAACTTTAGCATTAGCTCAATAACCAAGAACCAATAACTCTAATTACCAATCACCAAGGATACCCAATGACAAATCCCTTAAAAGTCGGCGTCATCGGCGTTGGCAATATCAGTGGAATTTATTTGAAAAACTCAAAATGGCTAAAAGATATCGATGTCGTGGCTGTGGCTGATTTACGGATGGACGCGGCTAAGGCGCGAGCTGATGAGTATGACATCCCTCAAACAATGACTGTTGAAGAGATGCTAGCCAGCGACGAAATTGATTTAATTTTAAACATTACGAACCCAAATGCGCATGCTCAGGTGGCTTTGGCGGCCGTTTCAGCGGGTAAGTCCGTTTACAGTGAAAAGCCATTAACCTTGACCCGAGATGAAGGCAAGGCCGTTCTACAAAAAGCGGCTGAAAATAACGTGCTGGTGGGCTGTGCACCTGATACCTTCTTGGGTGCTGGGCATCAAACAGCGCGGAAGCTTATTGATGATGGGGCAATTGGTACCCCTGTTGCCGCATCGGCGTTTATGATGGGCTGGGGCATGGAGATGTGGCATCCCAATCCTGAATTCTACTTTAAATCAGGTGGCGGTCCCATGTTTGATATGGGCCCATATTACCTGACTGATTTAATTTTTATGCTGGGGCCAGTTAAGCAAGTGACGGGGATGGTAACGACGGGTCGCAAACAGCGCACGATTACGAGCCAACCGCTGGCTGGCCAGATTATTGATGTTGAAGTGCCAACCCATGTGACTGGGCTGTTGGAATTTGAGAGTGGTGCGATTGGGACCATTATTACGAGTTTTGATGCGGCAGGGGCTAATGTGCCGCGTATTGAAATTCACGGCACGGCTGGCTCGATTAGCGTGCCCGATCCAAACATCTTTGGTGGCTCGGTGATGCTTAAAAAACCGGGTGAAGATTGGGCTGAGGTTGAGCACACGCATATTTATGATGAAAACTCCCGTGGTTTGGGGCTAGCTGATATGGCGGCAGCCATTAAAAACGGCCGTTCTCACCGCGCCAATGGCGAATTAGCCTATCATGTTCTTGATTTGATGCACGCTTTCCACGACGCGGCTGAACAGCAGCAGCACATCACGATTGAAAGCAGCTGTAAACGGCCGTCGCCGATGCCTCAAGGATTGGCATACGGTGAGGTTGGCTAGAAGATAGAGCTTGGCGTTAGAGTGAGGCATTGGACTTGCTTTCAGAGCTGCAAGGATAATCGTTTTCAGATAATTACCTGCTAATCAAATATGCCCTTCTATACTCAGGCCTCTTTACTTTTACACAAATGGAGAACCCATGAATATAACCATCTATAACGAATTTATTCACGAGAAAAAAGATCCAAAGGTTGGCTCAATTTATCCAGACGGGATTCATGGAGCGATTGCCAGCTATATGGAAACACAGCATGGTGTTGGCACGGTGCGAACCGTTACGCTTGAAATGCCTGAGCATGGGCTGACGGATGACGTGATTGCTGATACGGATGTTTTGATTTGGTGGGGGCATTTAGCCCACGGTAAAGTTGACGATACCGTTGTTGATAAGCTTCAAAAGCGAATTTTGGAAGGAATGGGACTGGTTGTTTTACACTCAGGCCATCACTCCAAAATCTTCCGCCGCATGATGGGCACAAGCTGTAGCCTGACCTGGCGCGAAGCTGATGAGCGAGAGCGGCTGTGGGTGGTGAATCCGAGCCATCCGATTACCGAGGGGATTGGGGCCTATATTGAGCTTGAGAAAGCTGAGATGTACGGAGAATACTTTGATATCCCCGATCCAGATGAGCTGATTTTTGTAAGCTGGTTTGAGGGTGGAGATGTGTTCCGCAGCGGGGCAACTTGGTCGCGCGGGCGTGGCAAAATTTTCTATTTCCGTCCTGGCCATGAGACCTACGCCCATTTTTACAATCCTGAAATTTTGAATATTGTGTTCAAAGGGACGCAGTACGTACGTTTCCGTGGTAACACCCAAGTTAAAGGGATTAATTCTGCTCCAAACATCAAAGAACCACTGGAGACAATTAGCGTAAAAGAGTAGTTATCTTGATAGACATCGTGAGTTTCTAAGATTCACGATGTCGGGATTTAAATTGAAATCATGAATAACCCACCCCCATTTTCTGGCTTTGGCCTCTACTTTTTGTGGTTCTTGCTGTTTATCTTCTTTTATTCCAGCGTTAGCGCCATCTTTGCCTTTACGGTTCAGAGAGATAGCGGCATACCGGCTTGGTTGCTTTCTATTCGCATAGCCATTTTATTGTCGATGTTCGTGTGGTGTTTTTTAACGCTGGGGCGACGGCGCTTGGCCGTGTGGGGTTTTTGGATTACCAGCGTTTTAATGATCCCTTTCACGGTAACCTACAACTACTTCTTCAATCTTGGCATTCCAGATTTTGTGGTGACGAGTGGGTGGATTGTTCGAAATTCTTTAATAACGGCCGTTCTCATCATTATTCTGATTTGGCTGTACAACATTTCAATTCGCAATCAGCTGGGTAGTTTTTACTAAGGTATAAACCAACAGAATTGCGAAACTAATAAATTTATTGATTACGGAGTCATCATGAAAAAAGCACTCATGGTTTGGGGAGGCTGGGATGGACATGAACCAGAACAGTGCGTTCAAATCTTTGCACCTTTGTTAGAAAAAGAAGGGTTTCAAGTTGATATCGAAACCTCATTAGATGTTTACTTAAATGCCCCACGCATGAAAGCGTATGATGTCGTGACGCAAGTTTACACAATGAGCAGTATCACCAGCGAACAAGAACAGGGGTTGATGGATGCAATCCACAGCGGTGTGGGATTTGCGGGCTGGCACGGCGGCATGTCGGATGCGTTTCGTAATAATGTGAACTATCAATTTATGGTTGGCGGGCAATGGGTGGCTCATCCGGGGAATATCATTGATTATGAAGTCAATATTACCCAGCATGACGATCCGATTGTGGCCGGTTTGAGCGATTTCAAAATGCACTCTGAACAATATTACATGCATATTGATCCTTCTAACGAGGTACTCGCCACCACAACGTTTAGCGGTGAATATCACGATTGGATTGATGGGGTGGAAATTCCTTATGTGTGGAAACGGCGCTGGGGCAACGGCCGTATATTTTATACCTCTCTCGGTCACGTTGCTGCTGACTTTGACATTCCCGAAGCAAAAGAAATAACCCGTAGAGGGTTGCTTTGGGCTGCACATGCACTTAGCTAGAGGTCGAACCCCCTATGAAAAACAATGCACTTATGATTGGTGTAGGTGGAATGGCGCGGCATCATTTGCGAACCATTCTGCAACATTTTCCCGAGACGAATTTTACGGCCGTTAGCGATCCTTCGGATGCGATGTATGCTGAAACAGTCAAGGTATTTGAAGAAAACGCTCGGCCAGTACCACCAAATGTGAAAGACTTAGATAAGTTATTGGTTGAGTATGGCGCAGAGCTTGACACGGCTTTCATTATCACGCCGCATAAATTCCATCACGATCAGGCCAAAGCCTGCCTAGAAGCGGGCATTAATGTTTTGCTTGAAAAACCAATGGTGATGACGGCCGATGAGGCAGTTAGCCTCATTGAAACCCGAGATCGCACGGGGCAACATCTGGTGGTTGCGTTCCAAGGCAGCCTTTCCATGCAGGTGAGGACGGCTGATAAACTGCTGCGATCAGACATTATCGGTGACATTCGTACGATCAACGGCCAGGTTTGGCAAAAATGGCTAGGCCCTCATGAGGGAACTTGGCGACAAAACCCTGAGCTATCCGGTGGGGGCTTTATGTTTGACACCGGTGCCCATTTGCTCAACACAGTGAGCGATTTAGCGGGCGAACCTTTTGTAGAAGTTTCTGCCTTTCTTGATAATCGCGGTCGACCGGTTGATATTAATGGGGTTGTTATCGGCCGTTTACAATCTGGGCCGCTCGTCACGCTCAATGCGTGTGGTGAAGCGTTTCCTTCATGCCATTCGGAAGTGCGCGTGGTGGGGTCAAAAGGAATGATTCGCACGGGGGTCTGGGGTAAATTTTTAGATATTAAATATCGCGGCGAAGATGAGTGGACGGCCGTTCCCGTGCCGCATTCTCTTGGCGTGTGGGATCAATTTATGGCCGTTTGCACTGGAGAAATCGAAAATCCGTCACCGCCCGAAATCGGCCTCCGCATGGCCAAACTGTGGGACGCCATTAAAGCTTCTGCCAGCCAAGGCGGTGTCCCTGTTGAAATTGCAGTTTAGAGGTGAGTTTGAAGCGGCGTATTTAATAGCGCCGCTTTACCACTTTGCACTTTGCAACACGCTCAAGGAGAAATAATGACAAAGAGTTTAAAAGTTGGCTTCATTGGCACAGGTGGTATTGCTCATTCGCACGTTCCTGGGTGGGATATTTCACCTCATGCTGAAATGATAGCCGCTTGTGATATTAACGAAAATGCGGTCAACGCATGGGGTGAACGATACGGCATTCACACATTAACCACCTCCACGGCCGAATTAATCAACAATCCCGAAATTGACATCATTGATATTTGTGTACCGAATAGCTACCATGCTGACTTGGCAATCGCTGCTTTAAAGGCAGGTAAGCACGTTCTCTGCGAAAAACCACTTGCCCCAACTCCTGCAGAAGTACAGCGGATGATTGAGGCACGAGATGCCAGCGGAAAAATGCTGATGACAGCCCAGCATTTTCGCTTCTCAGGTAAATCTAAAGCGCTCAAGGCTGAAATTGACCAAGGCGTGCTGGGTGAAATCTATCACGCTCGAAGCTGGATGTTGCGCCGCAGTTTTACCCCCTACACGGCCGCTTTTGTGAGCAAAGCGCAAGCATATGGGGGTGCCTGTATCGATATCGGCGTGCATATCCTCGATTTGACGCTTTGGATGATGGGGAATCCCAAACCGGTCACGGTAAGTGGCGTATCGCGAACAGAGCTGGCGCATTTACCGGGCGCTTTTAGCACCTGGAATTTAGCCGATATTGACCCCTCAATCTATGATGTGGAAGAGATGGCGGCCGCTTTTGTCCGTTTTGACAATGGAGCTACCCTCGTTTTAGAAGTAGCGTGGCTACTGCATCACAGCACGACGGGTGAAGATATGCAGATGTGGCTTTATGGAAAAAACGGGGGCAGCTTATGGCCTAAATGCGAAATTTATCAGACCAACAATGCCACTAAGCAAATTTACAATCGACAACTGACTTTGACCAAAGACCAACTAGAACCCCATGCTCAAGAGTGCGTTGAATTTGCTCAGGCGATTGCCGAAGGTGCGCCATCTCCTGTACCTGCCGAACAATCGCTGCAGGTCATGACGATTTTAGATGCAATCTATCGCAGTCAAGAAGCTAACCGAGAAATTGTGCTTTAAGTGAAACGAAGTTCCTGCTTTGAATAAAATGATAGTCAGTTATTTTGCATGTACTGCGTAACATCAGTTATTAATAATCCTAATAATGTTGCACCTTGCCACTTTGCAACATTGCAACATCGCCTATTAAACCTATGAAAAAATTAGCCTTAGTCGGATGTGCTCACATCCATACACCAGGATTTGTCAATAAAATCAACGAGCGTGATGATCTTGACGTGACGCTTGTTTGGGATCATGATGCTGAACGAGCCAAATTGAATGCTGAAAAGCTAGGCAGCACGGCCGTTTCTGACGTGAACGCCATTTGGCAAAATGATGAAATAACGGCCGTTGTGATTTGCTCCGAAACAAATTTACATGAAGAGCTGGTTTTAGCGGCGTGCCGTGCCCGAAAAGATATGTTTGTTGAAAAACCGCTGGGCATCGGTTCGGCTGATTCAGAAAAGATGGCAGAAGCGATTAAGCAAGCCGGCGTCATCTTCCAAACGGGTTACTTTATGCGTGGATTTCCCGATATGCTTTTTGCCAAACAAGCGATAGCGCAAGGGCATTTTGGCCAAATTACCCGCATTCGGCTTAGTAACTGTCACAGTGGGTCTCTGGGTGATTGGTTTACGCCAGAGTGGCTCTGGATGACCGATCCTGCTGTTGCTGGCGTTGGCGCATTTGGCGATTTAGGCACTCACGTGATGGATATCTTGCTGTGGTGGCTTGATGAAAAACCTGTTCGTGGAACGGCCGTTGTTGATACGGCCGTTGCCCAATATGGGGAAAAATGTGATGAGTATGGCGAATGCATTCTGCAGTTTAGTAACGGCATTCTTGCTACGATCACGGCTGGCTGGGTTGACATTGCCGACCCCATCAAGTGGGAGATTCGCGGAACAGAAGGGTATGCCTGCTTTGTGAACAATCAGCTTCTCTTCCAGAGCAAGCACGTTGAAGGCGCAGATGGCAAATCACCTTGGCTCACACTGCCTGAAAAACAGCCGCATGCATTTGATCTATTTCTGAATCAAGTCGTCGGACAAAATCAACTCCCCCTTGTTTCTGCCGAAGAAGCAAGTCTCCGCAGTCACGTTTTTGAAAAACTTTATGAATCAGCAAAAGATACATCTTGGGTTTTATTTTGATAAAATCGATGCATGTCCAGTAATAATACGCTTCCAAACCTGCCAGACTCTCTGCTGCTAATTGTTGAAGAGTTTCCCTACCCTATCCAAGTTTTTTCCTATGCAGGTCTACTTGTTTACGCTAACACAGCTTGGGAAGAAATGTGGCACGCAACAGCTGATAATCTGATTGGGCAATATAACGCTTTTGAAGCGGAGCCGCTGGAGCAAATGGGGCTTCGCGATCTCATGCTTAAGGCTCGAGATGGGGTCAAGATTCAATTTCCAGATTTTGAATTTGACCCAGCCTTGATTGGTGGGCCGGGACGAAAAAGATGGATACGGAGCTACGCCTTTAGGTTGGTTTTAGAGCCTGATGATACCATTTTCATTATCGTATTAAATTTTGATATCACCGAGCAAATAGAGGTCGAGAATCGATTAAATCAGTACATTGAAAAGCTTACCGAAACCCAAAACCAGCTTATACTTCAGGAAAGATTAGGGGCAATTGGTCAGCTAGCAGCAGGCATCTCTCACGATTTCAACAACATTTTAGCGATAATTATGCTAGAGGCCCAAATGATGAGCCGCTTGCTGAAGGGGAATGAGGGTCTTCGAGCTCGAGCAGAAGCCATCGTTGCTCAAAGCGAAAGAGGAGCCCTGCTGATTCGTCAAATACTAGATTTCAGCCGTTCCTCAATTAGCAAAAAAGAGCCCATAAATATTAACCAGTGGCTTGAAGAGTTTATTGCTTTATCAAAACGAACGCTCCCAGCAACGATTGAAGTAGAGAGTCGCCTTCTTAAAAACAGTCATTTTATTGAGGCGAATCAAACCCAGCTGCAGCAAATTTTTATGAATTTGATTATCAATGCGCGGGATGCTATTGATGGGAATGGAAAAATTTCCATTAACATGACTTTTGGACACCGCTTGCCTGCGAAATTTGCCAGTTTAACCCACCAAAAAGTAACGGATGGGTATGTTGTTATTAAGGTTGAAGATAATGGTGTGGGCATTGCCGAAGAACATCTTGAAAATATTTTTGATCCTTTTTTCACGACTAAGGCATATGGTGAGGGCTTTGGATTAGGTTTATCACAAGCTTACGGTATTGTTAAACAGCATTTTGGTTTTATTGATTGTGCCAGCGAGGTTGGAAAGGGGACTTGCTTTACGCTGTATTTTCCAACCTTAAATGAGCCGTTTGAGCAAAATTTTGTAAATCAAGGGTCGACACATGCGGGGCAGGCCCTTAAAAGAGAGGTGATTCTTTTAGTAGAAGATCACCCTTTGACCCGCCAATCGATTCAGGATGTCTTGGAGATGTTTGATTATCGAGTGGTTACGGCCGTTAATGGGAAAGATGCCCTAGACAAACTAAAAACACAAGCCAGCCGTATTGATCTCGTTCTAACAGACATTGTTATGCCTAAAATGGGGGGGCAGCGGCTTCGCAATGAGATTCAAGCCCAATATCCACATCTAAAAGTGATATTCATGACCGGGTTCGTGACCAATCAATCAGAAATAATAGGCGAACTCATGCAAGATGCCGTCGTCATTGAAAAGCCCTTTTCAATTGAATTATTAACCAAAACGCTTCAGGCTGAATTGGGTGAAATAAGATAACCCATTCTCGACGTTCTATGAGTGCTTCCATTTCAATAAAAAAACTTAGGTGTGATTATCAAAACAACCCACTGGGCGTTGATAATCCGCGCCCGCGCCTAAGTTGGCAGCTAACCTCTTCCGTTAGGCGAAATATGCGTCAAACCGCCTATCGGTTAATTGTGGCTGACGACGAAGCGATTTTAGCTCAAAATAGAGGGAATGTTTGGGACAGTAAGCGCGTAACAAGTGGACTATCAACTCACATACGGTATGAAGGTGAACCGCTCATGTCGGGCCAGCGTTACTATTGGAAAGTGCTTATCTGGGATGAGCTTGATAAGAGAACCAGTTGGAGCCAACCCGCCTCTTGGGAGATGGGACTTTTAGCCGAAAATGCGTGGCACGCACAGTGGATCAGCACGGAGTTGAAAAGTGAGCAACCTACATGGTTAAGAACGACCTTTAACGTTAATAGGCCAATCAAAACGGCTCGACTTTATGCCTCGGCTCTAGGTTGCTATGAAATGTACCTAAACAATTGTCGAGTCGGAGATAGCTACTTTACCCCCGGTTGGACCTCATACCATCATTTTTTACAATACCAAACGTATGATGTGACCCATTTATTGAGCATCGGTGAAAATGTGCTGGGTGGGATTGTGGCAGATGGGTGGTATCGAGGCAACGTGATGGGCCACGGCCGAAACTTTTACGGTGACCAGCTTGGGCTCATAGCGCAACTTGCCGTTACATACGAAGACGGTACGCAATCTATCTTTGGAACCGATGAAAAATGGTACACAACGATCGGCCCCATTACCCAAGCAGATCATTACAACGGTGAAACCTACGATGCCCGCTTAGAGCGAGGCTTTTGGGGTCAAGATGAACGCATTGGTTGGGAACCAGCTGTCCATTTACAAGCTGCTGAATTTAACTTAGTGGCTCAGATTGGAGAGCCCGTTCGTAAAAAGCGGGAAATTAAACCGGTTGCGCTTTTAACAACCCCTCAAGGGGAAACCGTGATTGATTTTGGTCAAAATATGGTGGGTTGGGTGCGTATGGCGGTTGATGAGCCAGCGGGAACGGCCGTTACGCTAACACACGCCGAAGTTTTGGATAAAGACGGAAACTTCTACACTCAAAATTTGCGCGCTGCTCAACAGAAAGTGACCTATATCTCAAAGGGTACTGCAGCAGTTTACGAACCCCGTTTTAGCTTTCAAGGGTTTCGCTACGTCAAGGTGGAGGGCATGTCTAGCGAAAAACTAAAGCTAGACCAGTTTATTGGTATCGTGCTTTACTCTGATTTAGAGGCCACTGGGTATTTCGAATGCTCAAATAGTGATATTAACCAGCTCCAGAAAAATATTGTGTGGGGGCAAAGAGGAAACTTCTTAGACGTTCCAACCGATTGTCCTCAGCGGGATGAACGATTAGGCTGGACGGGAGATGCCCAGGTGTTTGCCCCAACGGCCTGCTTTAATATGAATACGGCCGTTTTCTTTCACCGCTGGATGAAAAGCCTAAGAGCCGATCAGCGGGCCGATGGTGCCTTGCCGCATGTTTCGCCACACGTTTTGGGTGATGATGCATTTGGGGCCACAGGCTGGGCAGATGCGGGCATTATTGTGCCTTGGGTCGTGTATCAGCAGTATGGGGATCGCCGCATATTGGCTGAAAATTATCGGGCTATGCAGCTGTGGGTTCAATATATGGGTCAACAGGCGGGGGAAAACTTGCTTTGGCAAGGCGACTTTCACTTTGGAGATTGGCTTTCTAACGAAAGGCACGATTTAGGGACCCCGTTTGGTTTAACCGAGACAGACCTAATTGCCACGGCCTACTTTGCCTATAGCACTCATCTAATGGGCAAAATTGCCGCTGTGTTTGGCCGTGATGCGGATGCCGAAGCGTACCAAAACTTCTCGGATCAAATTAAGGTAGCTTTTTGTAATGAATATCTGACGCCAAACGGCCGTTTATCAAGCAATACTCAAACTGCTTACTGCCTTGCTCTTGCTTTTGATCTGCTGCCCGAAGAGTTTGTAGAACTTGCCGTGCAGCGTTTAGCCGCCGATATTCGCTATCGCGGCGGGCATTTGTCAACTGGCTTTTTAGGGACACCGCTCTTGTGCCATGTGCTTTCTGAACATGGCCAAACTGAATTGGCTTATGAGCTCCTCTTACAGGAAGCGTTTCCGGGCTGGCTTTATCCCATCAAGCAAGGCGCGACCACTATTTGGGAACGTTGGGACGGTTTAAAACCAGATGGCTCTTTTCAAGATGCGGGAATGAACTCATTTAACCATTATGCATACGGAGCCATTGGGGATTGGCTTTATCGCGTTGTAGCGGGATTGTCACCGGACGAAAGCTTACCGGGCTTCAAACAGGCCATTATAAAGCCTAGACCTGGGGGCAATCTCAGATATGCTAAAGCGGAGCTTGAAACCGTGAACGGCCGTTTTCGCATTCACTGGTACTTTAAAGAAGAAGACTTTTTTATAGAAGTGGTTGTGCCTGCCAATGCATCTGCCAAAATCTACTTCCCTACGAGCACGATCTCTGGTGTTCGAGAAAGCGGCCGTCCGCTAACCCAGCTTCGCGGTGTGCGAGAAACACACAGTCGTAATAAACAGTTGACAGCTATTATGGGTTCAGGGAGTTACAAATTCAAAATTATCGGCCGATTTTATCAACCACTGCCCTAATGTGATGTTAGGAACGGCTAAACAAGTTGTTCCTAAAAAGAGGAGATGTATGAGTAACTACCGCCAAAAAATTTTGATTCTCTACTTGGGAAGTTCCGCGTTGGATAGTGATGTTAAGGGGTGGACCCTTTATGACGGCACAGGTGAGAATGCCCACACCACGGGGGATAGTTTTGAGCCACCCTATAAAACGGGGCTTGATGCGCTCAAGGAAGGATGGCGCGTGATTCAGTTTCCTCAGCTCAATCCCCCTTACCCCGGCGAAGAGCTAAGTACATCCTTTATGAAGTATGAATATATTTTTGAGAAGATAGTGGAGGTCTGATGCAACAAGAAGCAAAACTTTTGAACTCTCGGCAAATGGCCCAATTTGTGGCGCAAGGCTATTTAAGGCTTGATGGCTTGGTACCTAGCGAAATTAATACGGCCGTCATGCAAGAAATTGATGCAGGCACCATCCACGGAGCGCCAGCGGGCACACCCCTTTCCCAATGCTACTCAGGCTCAGCAATCCGCCAGATGCTCGATTTACCTGAAATTCAGGGCCTTATTCATAGTCTGGTTGGTCAAGATCCACTTTTTGACCATGATGCTGTTCACGTTCGGGAGCCGATGCAGGGAAAAGCGCAAGGCCTTCATGCTGATTCCATTATTGATCCACGCACCCAAGATTTTGATATTCAAATTATGTATTTCCCACACGATGTGCCTTTGGAAATGGGCGGCACGCTTTTGCTGCCCGGGAGCCATTTTCGCAAGGTAAATGAAATGGACATTGCGCGATATCAAAACATGGCGGGGCAAATTCCGATGGTTTGTTCGGCCGGCTCAATTTTGGTGCTACATCACGGCATTTGGCACTGTGGTCGCCAAAATCGAACCGATCGACGACGGTATATGTTTAAGGTGCGACTGAATCCTCAAGAACCGCAGGTGCGCTTATGGGATTTGAGCGACTTAGAAGCAGGCTATGATGCTCATCAGGAGATCTTTGCAGGTAAAGGGCATGAAAATGATATTCAAACCATCTTAGCTAAATCTGAGCCTTGGTTTGAGAATGCTTCTGGTCGATTAGAGATTGTTAATCGAATCAAGATGTGGCGCTTTATTACCAATGACCAAAATTTTGACGTGCATTATTGGTTAACCCGCCTTGAAAACATGCCTTCCAGAGGTTGAATAAATGATTAGCGTCATCCCTAAGCCCCAATTTGTTGAAGTTGGCAACGGCCGTTTTCTCCTCACGTCCCAAACTTCGATTGATGTCTCGAAAGAGACGGCAAAGCTAGGGCATTATTTAGCGAGCTTGATACGACCGTCTACCGGTTACCCTTTCCCTGTTAGCAGTAAAGGGGATACTGCGAAGACGCTTGCCAACTGCATCACGCTTCATCTGACTAATGATTTTGATCACCCTGAAGGGTATTCCTTATTTGCGACAGAGCATTATGTTCGCATCCATGTTGGCACCCAAAGGGGACTGTTTTATGGTATCCAAACGCTTCGCCAGCTCCTGCCCCCAAACATAGAATCAGATACCGAACAAAAAGATGAAGCTTGGGAAATAACGGCCGTTACCATTCATGACAAACCTAGATTTGACTGGCGGGGGGTGATGCTTGACGTTTGCCGCCACATGTTTCCCATGGAATTTATCAAGAAGCAGCTGGACCTCATGGCGCTTCAAAAGATGAATACACTCCATTTGCATCTCACAGAGGATCAAGGGTGGCGCATTGAAATTAAAAAGTATCCCCGATTAACCGAAATTGGAAGCATTCGTGAAGCGACCCCCTTTCCAAGCAACCGAAACGAGCTAGACGGCGTGCCTTACGGTGGATTCTATACTCAGGAACAACTCCTAGAGCTATGTCGCTATGCTGAAGAGCGCTTTATTACAATCGTGCCAGAAATTGAGTTGCCGGGTCACGCCGTTGCCGCCTTAGCATCCTATCCTCATTTGGGTTGCCAGGGTAAAGGGTACAAAGTTAGAACGTACTGGGGAATCGAAGAAGATGTTTATTGCGCTGGTAATGAAGAAACATTTACTTTCTTAGAGGATGTTTTGAGCGAAGTGCTGGCTGTTTTCCCAAGTCATTTTATTCACATTGGAGGAGATGAGTGCCCTAAAGATCGTTGGCGAGCGTGCCCCAAATGCCAAGACCGCATGACTCAAGAGGGCTTAGCAGATGAATATGGGCTGCAAAGTTATTTTGTGCGTCGAATTGAGCAGTTTTTAAATAAAAACGGCCGTCGGTTGATTGGTTGGGATGAGATTTTGGAGGGTGGCCTAGCTCCTAATGCCACTGTAATGAGCTGGCGCGGTGCTCAAGGTGGTATTGATGCCGCCACAGCTGGGCATGATGTCGTGATGACGCCCAATACGCACTGCTACTTCGATTATTATCAATCTGAGGATACGGATAATGAGCCCCCAGCGATTGGTGGCTATATTCCAGCTCAAAACACCTTTTTGTTTGACCCGACGGCTGGTATAGATCCTCAACATTGGGATCATGTCTTGGGAGGGCAAGGCAATTTGTGGACGGAATATATCAACACCCCTGAGCAGGCGGAATATATGCTTTATCCACGAGCCTCTGCGCTGGCCGAAGCGGTATGGACAGCTAATGATGTGCGAGACTTTGATGAATTTAACGGCCGTTTGCAAATGCTTTATCAGAGATTTGACCACTTAAATATAAATTACAGGACTATTGATTAATGAATTTTACTGTATGAATGTTTTTATGTTGATACTATAGATATACATATTGGCCCTCTGATCTGAAACATTATCAATGATGCAAACAATTTTAATAGGCTTGATTTGTCTTTATTTTATATCGATTGCTCGTTCAATATATCTATTATGGAAAACGAGCATCAACCAGCTATGGTTATCCATTGTTATTCAGTTTGCCATTTTAATCAGAGGATTGGGCCTTTGGTTTTTTCCAGAGACAAATGGGAATTTTCTGGGCCAAAGTGTGATTAGCCAGCTTTCCATCCTTCTGGTTGGCGTTGTCGGTTTAGCCGGTTTTCAGTTTTATGAACGATCATGTTTAAACAACATGAAAATACAAGAACGATTAAAGGAGATTGAAAATCGGTGGCAACAGCTTGTTGAAAACTACCCCGAAGCTGTTTTAATTGCCGTAAATTATACATTTGTTTATTGTAACCCCGCTTCTGTAAAGGTATTTGGTGCAGAATCAAAAGAACAGCTCCTAGGCCATTCAATTTTTGACACAAAAACCAATAAAAAACGCGAGTACTTATTAAAGCGACTTGAACTGCTAAAAAAAGGGCAAGTCGCACCTATGATTGAACGTAAGCTGGTTGGTTTTGACGGCGTTGAAAGGGAAGTTAACTCATTTTCAATACCTGTTACCTATCAAGGGGAAGAGGCAATTCAAATCGTTATAAGGGATGTCACTGAGCAAAATTTGAACCAAAGGAAGTTGAATCATCATGAAAAACTCGCTGCTGTGGGTCAACTCGCCGCTGGCATTGCCCACGATTTTAACAATGCTTTGTCTGTGATTTCACTCCACTCAGAGCTATTGATGAGAGATGAAGCGGTAAACCCAAAGGACTTAAAACGGGTTGAAATCATTCATCGGCAAACAAAACGGGCCGCTTCCCTAACCTCACAGATTCTTGATTTCAGCAGGCAGTCTGTCATTCAGCTAGAAACAATTGAGCTAATAGATTTTTTCAGCAACTTTGTTGAGCTTCTAAAATCAATATTACCTGAACGGATAGTGGTTGATTTTTTAGTTGTGTCCCCTAACACGACGTTTATTGTGGAAGCTGATAAAAGCCGATTGCAACAGCTGTTTATGAATCTAGCCATTAATAGCCGCGATGCGATGCCAAACGGTGGGGAAATTTCAATCGAACTTAAAAACTCAGCTGGATATTTTGGCAACGATCCTCAACACGGTTTAAATAAGTTTGTTGAGATTGTGTTTAGAGACACAGGGAGCGGTATTCCAAAAGAGATTATGGAACACCTTTTTGAACCTTTTTATACGACCAAACAGCGTGGGAAAGGAACAGGCCTAGGGATGGCGCAAGTTTATGGCATTGTGTCTCAACATGATGGCATGATCCAAGTTAATACGGATGAAAGTTCTGGCACGATCATATCTATTTGCTTGCCAAAAAGCGTGAAAAATCATGTTGTAAAAGGGAATAAAAAATCTAGTTTATTCAAACAGGGCAATCGAGAAAATATCTTAATTATTGAAGATCATCATGATTCGAGTCATGTCTTATTAGATATCTTAAATAACCTTAACTATAAAACCGTTATCGCCAATGATGGGGAACATGCGCTAGCAACTTTGGAAAGTAGCAAGGTTGAATTTGATCTGATTATTTCGGATATCGTTATGCCAAAGATTAGCGGCATTGAATTTGCAAAATTTATGATTGAGAGAGATTCAAAAATACCAATTATTCTGGTAACGGGTCATCCATTGACGAATGAATTGGAAAATTTGCATTTGCCGAATATTGTCCAAATTTTGCAGAAACCCTTGGAAATTGCGACGCTTTCCTCTGCTATCTATGCGGCCTTAGCTGCTTGAAACCCAATAAGAATCTTGATAAAGAATTGACTAAATTTTGTCGAGGAAGACCAAAATTTCACATTTCCACTCTGTTTTATTTCAAGATATTTTGTCAAATCTGATACGGCTTGAGGCAAATGATTATGAAAAACTTAGACGTTCGTCAGTTGAAATTAAAAACACAGGCAGTCCATGCTGGTGAAACACCAGATGAAAAAACGGGTGCTTCTTCACCGAATATTGTCATGTCGAGTACCTATATAGCTTCTCCAGAAGTGGGATTTTCAGCCGAAAATGAAGAGCAATCTAATGAGTATGTTTATAGTCGATGGAAAAACCCTACATTAGAGCAATTGGAAAACAAGCTGGCGATTTTGGAAAATGCGGAGGCGAGCGTTGTGTTTGGCTCGGGAATGGCTGCAATTACCTCCCTGTTCGTCACATTTCTGAGACCGGGTGATCAACTGATTATGTCGGATATCACCTATGCCGGTGCTTCTGAATATGCTAATGAGATATTGCCGAATATGGGGATAGAAATTGATAGAGTTAACTTATCTGATCTGCCTTCACTTTCTGCTGCCATCAAGCCTAACTGTAAAATGATTTATGTGGAATCACCTTGTAACCCTATTTGCCGATTAACGGATATTGCGGCTGTAACCCAAGTTGCCAAGGCGCATGGGGCAAAGGTCGCTGTTGATTCGACCTTTGCTTCACCCATCGCAACGCAGCCGATTAATTTAGGGGCCGATTTTGTGATTCATTCTCTAACAAAATTCATGGGTGGTCATGGGGATGCTTTGGGCGGGGCGGTTATTGGGTCTCAGGACGATATGGATGAACTACGTCGTGTGATGCTTGTACATGGTGGCGGTGTTATGAGCCCCTTTAATGCCTGGTTGATTATGCGCGGAATTGCTACTTTGCCGCTCAGAATGCGAGCCCATCAGGAAGCCGCAACGGCCGTTTCCCAATATCTTGAAAATCACCCCAAAGTAGAGCAGGTTGTCTATCCCGGTTTATCATCCCATCCACAGCACGACCTGGCCAAACAGCAAATGCGAAACTTTTCAGGCATGCTTACCTTTCGCGTGAAGGATGGACCTCGGGCAACCCGCCTTTTTGCAGAGTATTTAGAAATCTTCCACTATGCGGTATCGCTTGGCCATCATCGCAGCTTGCTGTTTTATATGCCCACGGATGACCTTTTAAGCACGACGTTTAAATTAACGGAACGACAGGCCGCATCTTATCGCGCTTATGCGGGAGACGGCATGTTCCGAACATCAATTGGTATTGAGGATCCTGACGATTTATGTGCCGATTTAGAGTTTGCTTTGTCAAAGCTGTAAGAAACAATTTATGAATGCAATAGAAGCTTTAAATATCCAGCGTGTTTTTCATGCAAACAACCAAGAGATCGTTGCTTTAAACGGGATAAATTTACAGATCCCAATGGGTAAATTTATTGCCCTCAAAGGGCGATCTGGGAGTGGTAAAACGACCCTGCTCAATTGTCTCGGGGGATTAGATGAGCCTACAAACGGCCGTATTCGGATCAACGAGCAGAATATCCACAATCTAACTGATGAAGAGCGCACCGAATGGCGACAGAAAGAAGTTGGCTTTATTTTTCAATCTTTTGGCTTATTGCCAACTCTGTCCGCTTATGAAAATGTTGAACTGATGCTTCGCATTGCTGGATTTCCTCGCTCTGAACGACATCAGCGCACAATGGACACGCTTAAATTGGTGGGGCTGGAGCAGTGGGCGACGCACAGACCGTATGAAATGTCAGGGGGGCAGCAACAGCGCGTGGCGATTGCCCGTGCTCTTGCTAATAAACCGCGCGTCATTTTGGCGGACGAAGCAACGGGTGAACTTGATACGGAAACAGCACGCGAGATTTTGAGCTTGCTTAACTCGATTGCCAAGCAGGAAGAAGTGACCATTCTTCTGGCTACGCACGATGGTTTGGTTGATGAGTATGTGGATGAGGTACTGCAGCTGGTCGACGGCCGTATTGTGAGCCAAAATGACGCGATCACGGCTCCTCCGGTTTTAGAAGATATACCGACGAATGATGGAAGAAGTCAATCGGCTGGTGAGAGTGAAACGGCCGTTTCTAAAATGGAAATGATGGATAGATTATTTATCGTCTTGTCCGGATTTATTAGCTTGCTCGTTTATATGCGTACTCTAGCTCCTGGCCTGCTTTATGGAGACAGTAGTGAGTTTCAGCTGTTTGCCCACACTTGGGGGATTGCCCACCCAACGGGATACCCAGTCTATGTCACCATTACCAGACTGCTTGATTTTATCCCAATCAACACTCTCGCTTGGCGCGTCAACTTTTTGTCAGCCTTAGCTGCTGCCTTGACGATGGCGGGTCTCTATTATTTGATGCGTCAAATTTCAAATAATCGAATTGCCGGATTGTTAGCCTGTTTGGGTTTCTTGCTTTCGTATACTTTTTGGTCTCAGGCCATCATTGCCGAAGTTTACACGATGGGAACGCTGTGGTGGGTGCTGATGATGATTTGCCTGTGGCGCTGGGCAAAAGCACCTCAACAGCGCACAGTGCTGCTTTTTATCGCCGCTTTTTTGGCCTCTTCAGGCCTTGGCATTCATCTTTATACGACCTTAATTGCTCCAGCAGCTGTGGTGTTTGTTATTCGTACGGCTCGTCAAAATAAACTAAGCATGGTGAAGACTGTTGGGGTGGCCGGAACGGCCGTAATCCTAGGACTAGCCCTATTTGTTACTCTCTTCTGGGTTAATGATGCCAATGATTCCGTGGTCTCCTATTTTCAAACGGGCCTCTTTGCTTCTGGGTCATTTTGGGACATTACACCATCAGACCATGATACTTTTGTAGAACGCCTCTATCTCGGTGTTTCTGCGCCACAGTGGCAGGCGGCTATGTTCCCCGGTGGCTTAGGCTTCATGGCCAGCCGTCTTGGGCTATTCTTTTTTCGCCTTTTGACCTCTGAATTTTCACTGCTTATTCTGATTGCTGGCGGGTGGGGCATTCGAAGCCTTTGGCATAGGCAGCGAGAATTAGCGATTTTTTGGCTGGTTGGCTTTGGCACAGTCCTCTTTTTTGTGATTAATTACGAACCGGGAGATAAGCATATTTTCTATCTACCCGGCTATTTATTGGTTGCCTTGATAGCTGCCCCCGGATTAGAACAGATTATTGATCGGTTGAGCCGATACCCACGGTTGGCAACAGTGCTGCCATTTCTATTGATTTTATTGGTCGGTCAACACTATTGGCCGTCTCGTTTACAGGCGTTTGCTCAAGGTCGGGGCACCTTTGTGGTCGATACCTATCCATACCCCGTTGAAGATTTAGCCGAACCTGAGGAAATTGGCGCGCTTTTTGCCAATAACCTGCCTGAAGACGCCTTTTTACTCACAAGCTGGCGGCAAATGTATTCGATTTATTATGTGGCCATTGTTGATCTAGGCCGGACAGATTTGCGAATTGTTGAGGCGATGCCTTTTGGGCATGACGGCAGTGTGGCTGATTCACTTGTTGGAGAGATTGAGACGGCTTTAGAAAACGGCCGTCCTGTCTTTTCAGATGCGCCTTACCCGGGTTTGGCCGGGCGATTTACTCTGACGCCTGTGAACGGCATCTTTCAAATTACGGCTAGATAATTTCCTCAACCTCTGAATACCCTTCTGATCGGTCACCCGTTAGCCATTGCCACCTTTCTTCCAAAACTAGCTGGCTTTCTTCACCGCTTTTAGGTTTTGAAGAACATCTTCCAGCGAGTAAATCTCCATCTTGATTTAAGTGATGATATAAAAACTTAATTGAGTGGTCTTCTAAAACCTTCCCCAAAAGATGCCCCTCTATTATCGTGCCCCCAGAATAAGTCCCCCAAAATTTACTGCCTTCCTGAAAATAATGAAATATTGTTTCTGAGCTTACTTCCCCATTTTCGCTATTAGAACGCCCCTTAAATTGGCGATTGTTATAGTTCATTTAATGACTCCTTCCTACTATTTAGTCTGCTTTTTTGGCAAGTGCTTTCCATCAAATTAAGGTAGACGAAACACGGGTTTCGTTCATTTTAATTGCCAATATTTAAGTGTTCCGAAGCATTTAAATTGAAAACCTAGGTAGCTAAAAGCTTCAGAACCTCGAGGAAACGAGGTTTATAAACGTCATTTTATTCAATTGGGAAACTTCGTTTCACTTAATGCTGAACAAGAACAGTAGAAATAAAAAGACCCACCGTGCTTTCGTGGTGGGTCTTTTGAATGTTGAACTGAAAAAATTTTAGATAAATCCTAGCGCCTTCGCTTGTTCAGCATCGCCGTAGATAAAGCTTTTTAAGCCTCGAGTATCAAACGGTGACCACTCCCCTTCAGGCTGTGCCAGCCTATCGGCTATAATCCATAGTGCCAACGGATTAACGCCTAACCCCGTATGACTGCTAAACAAACTAATATTTTCTGTGTTTCCCGTTGCTTCTTCAATGCAGCATTTCCAATCGGCAATGCCATCGGTTCTTGAGAAGATGGATGTAGATGGAACTGGGGGTGGTTCAGACACCAGTTTTTTGAGCTCTGGTGTGATATCGTCAACCTTGCGCCCACTCATCTTTTCGAAGAGTTGGAACACGTTGTTGGCTTTTGGATCGCCATTAAAAGGGCTGCCTAGCGTGATAACGGATCGTACCTGGTCCGGTACCTGTCTGGCAATCTCACGAGCATAGATGCCACCTAAACTCCAGCCAATCAAAGTGACTTTTTGACCATGCTTTTTGTGGATTGCCTCTAAGCGGCGCAAAATGTAGGAGTTGTCGGGGATTCCCTTTTTTAAATCGATACCTTGCCCATAATTCCGGCCTAAATTCCAGCCGTATGGTTTGTATCCTCTTGAGCGCAAAAAGAGTCGCAGAGGGAATGTAGACACGTCTGAGGCCATAAAACCAGGTAGCGTCATAACTGGATGTCCATCTCCCTTGGGTGCCATTTGCATAAGAGGGAAGCTCCAAGAAAAAGCGGCTAATTCAGAGATGGCGCGAGTTTCAAAGGCGGTTAGCCAAAGTGAAGGACGTTTATAGGTTGTCATAGTGGGAATAGTGTTCCTTATTTTGGAACCGCACAAATTATTAACTGTGGGAAACCGATACGGTTCCAATTATTACTTTGTTTTCAAAGTATTCAATACCCCTGTGCAAGAAAATTGGTTGAATGCCTATGATTTGGAGTATTATGTTCCATGGAGTCTGCAGTATTGACTCCCTTCTCGTGCTTTGTTCTTACAAGGTTTTCCAACTTTAGTAACCCCTTGACACGACATTGGTTGCTCTTGAGCTTTGTTTTGAGGCTTAGACGCTGATGTCACGGCCGTTTTCTGAAAAGCTTCTTTTACTTTAATTTTTTTTTAGTGGGTTCCTCGTTCAATTCACTCAACATGGGAGGCGGCGGTAGAGTGGCTAGTACTTGCCCAAATTGAATCGCCGCATTAATGTCTCCCTTGATTTTGAGCTTGCCCTGCATGAATGCCGTTGTGGCGTCCATTTTACCGCTGAGCATTGATAAAATGTGAGGTTCGCTCATCTGAATTTTACACACCGCATCTTCCGATTCACCTTGAGCTAGCGAGGCTGGTTTATTTTTCAGATCAAAAACCCAATGCTGAGGCTTATTGCCTAAAACATCAAATTGGTAAATATCAGAACCTTTTAAAGTCAAATCTGGGTTTTCTGATAAATAACTTTGATAGTAAGCAAATAAATCAGCGACTCTAACCTTTGGTTCTTTTTGCTTTTCAATTGGCTTGGCCGCTTCCTTTGCCAAAATAGCCGCTTCTAACTCGTTTGCAGATTCCCAAATGTAGCGGGTAAATTTGTCGAGGTCTGGCATGATGTTGGGGGATGATGTTGGGCTAATTGATACGATGCCATTATAGCTAAAGACCGGAATCATGAGACCCAAACCGTCTAAAATCGGGGCCGAACCCATAAGAGCCAATAATCGTTTTCCAGCTAAATAAAGTGGAATTTGAGGCCCAGGTACATTGGTAATGACGCAATTAACGACGGGATTGTGGCGTTTAGAAAGCTGGGCGCGTGAATAAAGCTTTGCCGCTTGGCCAGCAATACCAAATGGGACAAACTCACTGTACTCAATCAGCGTCTTGGCATCAATCGCTCCTTGGTACGCTTTGCCTCGTCGCGCGTTTTTTTGGATTTTGAGCAGCCTCTCAACAGGGTCAGCAATATCTGTCCCTAATTGCAAGAACATGGAAGAGACATTGTTGCCGCCCGACTGATCATCCTTGCCGCGTGTTGAAACGGGCACCATAGCCACGACCGGTTTATTCGGCAAGGCGTGTTTTTCATCTAAATAACGACGGATGGCACCCGCGCAAATCGCTAAAATAATATCGTTAACTGTGCAATCCATAATTCGCTTGAGCTTTTTAATGCGATCGAGCGAAAGAAGTGCCGTATTCCAAATGCGGTCAGCTGAAATCGGATCGTTGAACGAGGTGTGGGGGGCTGTAAATGGCAAGGTCGGCATTTCAGTCCGGGTGGCTCGGCTTAAGGCGCCTGTCCGCAGAGTCGCCCGCGCTGTTTCCATTAAGATGCGAGGGAGCTTTAACGGCCGTTTTGCAAAGTTTACCGCACTGCGCATCATCAGCTCTACCTCATCAGGTACAGGGGGCGGTGCTTTTTGTTCAGGAATTGGATATTGGCGCGTATCTTCGGTCAGATCGAAGAGCAACCCTAAAATATCAACCCCAGACATCCCGTCGATGGCGGCGTGATGGATTTTGCTAATGACCGCTACGGAGCCAGGGGGAACTTGGGGGATTGTGTCTAGTCCCTCCACAAAGATCATTTCCCACAACGGGCGATTTCGATCGAGATGCTGACTAAAAATGCGTGAGGTTAAGCGACGAAGCTGTTTCCAGCCGCCTGGCTCTGGGAGCCTTGTGTGATGAAGGTGATAGTCGATATTAAAGTCAGGGTCTTCTACCCAGTATGGGCGATCTAGGCTTAGCGGTACCTCAACAAGCTTTTGCCGCATCGTTTTGACCATATGAATGCGTGACAAGAGCAGGTCTTTAAAGTCTTTAAAGGAAAGCGACCCTTCTAGTACCGCTAAAGAACCAATATGCATTGGTGCGTTTGGGGTTTCTAAATATAAAAATGCTGAATCTAAGCCTGAAAGCTCCTCCAGACCCCCGTCATTATTGAGCAAATCAAATAACATTCGTCCTTAACCCTTTTTCAAAAAACTTCCAGAATTGTATAAAGGCTAACTCTGGTTTCTCCTTCCCCCCGATGAAATTCCAGTAAACAGTTTCATTCATTGTACCTAATAAAGCAGAAGAAACATATTTTGGGTCACATTCAGCAATAGAACCGTCTTGGATTCCCTCACTGATAAGGGTGCGAACGGCCGTTAATACCTCACGCGAGGCTTCATGATACTGCTCCTTAAAGCCAGATGCGAAGGCGCTGATGCGTGAAGTAATCAAACAAGCTCCAAAATCATCTCCCATCACAACAGCATATCTCTGCATAAAGTGGTGCAACTTCCCTAAGCCAGAAAGATTGGTTTCAGAAACTGTTTGAATTTCTTGACGAAGCTGAGTCATAGCAACCTCTAAAATGCTACTCAAAATATCATCTTTATTTTTGACATAGTAATAGAGGGTTGGTTTGGTGACATTTAATTTCGTTGCTAATTTGTCTAATGACATCTGGCGGAAGCCGACCTCATTGATGGTTTGGGCAGCGGTTCTCAGAATCGTCATTCGCTTTCGTTCTCGCTGTTCTTCCCGACTTTGAATGCCTTCTCCCCACGATAATCCCGCCATAATTAAATTCCCTGTTGCAATTTAGTTGATGATTAGTAATAATAGTTACTGAGTGGTAACATAGTATACTGCATAGTAGATTATGAGTCTATTTTTAAAACGATTACAAGGTTATAAGGTACAAAGTGCATAAAGATTTGTCTGACTTATAACTGGAGTTACGCAGTACCACTGGTGCAAACCTCAGAGGTTTTTTCCGCGTAACATCAGTTATTACCTGAAACCTTTAACTGTCTGCTGGAGTACAAAGTGAATTTTGATCTATCCCCTGAACAACAAGAGTTTCGTCACATCGTTCATAATTTCATGGCAAACGAAGTTGCCCCAATGGCGAAGCATACTGACGAAACATCTGAATTTAACTGGACCGCCACCCGCAAGATGGCTGATTTAGGCTTAAAAGGTCTGCAAATTCCTGAACAATACGGTGGTGCTGAAATGGACAGCATCAGCGCAACGATTGCAACTGAAGAGCTAGCCTGGGCCTGTGGGTCAACTTCTTTAGCCATCTCAGCCCATAATTGCTTGGGTATGGGACCGATTAACGACTACGGGACGGATGCACAAAAAGAAAAATGGTTGCCGCTTCTAACCTCAAAGGAAGGTCGCCTAGGTTGCTTGACCCTGACTGAACCGGGGGCAGGCTCAGACCTTAGAAATATCAAAACAAAAGCGGAAAAAGTAGGGAATGAATGGGTATTAACTGGGTCAAAGATGTGGGCCACCAATGCCAGTATTGCCGAAACGATGATTGTGCTTTGCCGAACGGATGGTGAAGAAGGATCGCGTGCACTAAGCCATATTATTGTACCAACAGATGCGCCTGGCGTTATTATTGACCCGGCAGAGAAAAAAATGGGACTAAATGGGTCTCCCACTCATGCTGTCACTTTTGATAATGTACATGTACCACTTGAGAACCTGCTGGGTGAACAGGGGCGGGGCCTAACGCAAACCCTTTCAACCCTAACAAAAGGTCGTATCAGTATTGGCTCGTTAGCCTTGGGCTTAGCACAAGCGGCGTTCGATGCGTCTATGAAATATGCTAAAGAGCGTGAAACGATGGGAACCGCTATTGGGAACCATCAAGCCGTTGCGTTCATGCTAGCTGATATGGCGACTGAGATTCAGGCCGCACGCCACATGCTTTACTGGGCCGCTTGGCTAAAAGATGAAGGTCGACCCTATGCTAAGGAAGCCGGTATGGCGAAATTGTTAGCTACGGACATTAGTGAGAAAACCTGCCGCAATGCAGTCCAAATTCACGGTGGGTTTGGCTATAGCCGAGAGTTTGAAGTGGAACGAATGTACCGAGACACTCGTCTCATGTCGATTGGTGAAGGTACCAGCGAAATTTTACGCATGGTGATTGGTCGGCACTTAATGGCAGAATAAAGAGAGTAATTTGAAATTGGTAATTTGTAATTAGTTAGGTTGTTTTAGATTTGGGTTGAGAGATTTATTCTTGATTTTACTCTTGCAAAACCAAATTTACCTGATTACCTATAACCAATAACCAAACAGTATGGATTTTTTACGGATTTGTGAAGTAGGTTTGAGAGACGGTCTGCAAAATGAAGGACATTTGGTGAACACGGCCGTAAAGCTTGGCCTTCTTAATAAACTGACCTCAGCGGGTTTGCGTTATTTAGAAGTAGCGAGCTACGTTAAGCCATCCGCCGTGCCGCAAATGGCCGATTCAGATCAGATCATGAAAACGGCCGTTTCCCGCTACAATCAACCCCCATACCAATTTACCGGACTCGTGTTCAACAAGCGCGGGTACGAAAGAGCCTTAGCCTCAGGTTGTAGCTCAATTGCTATTGGTCTAACCGTCACAGAGGCATTTTGCCAAAATAACATCCGTATGACGGTTGCTCAAAATATGAAAATCGGCCGTGAACTTGTTGAGCAGGCCAAATTCGACGGTGTTTGGGTGCGGGCTTATCTGTCAACCGCTTGGGTTTGCCCCTTTGAAGGACGCACACCTCCGGAGCGCACCATCGGCATGAGCGAAGAAATATTTTCATGGGGTGTTGATGAGCTAGCCATTGCAGACACGATCGGACACGCCAACCCACTCGAGGTCGGGCGAATGATGGAGCAGTTGGGTCGGCAGTTGGATATGTCGAAATTGGCCGTTCATCTACACGATACCCAAGCGCTTGGTATGGCCAATGTATCCGCAGCGATTCAGGCTGGTGTACGCATTGTCGATAGCAGCATTGGCGGTTTGGGTGGCTGTCCATTTGCACCGGGAGCGGCTGGTAACATCGCCACAGAAGATGTGGCCTTTTTAGCGCACAAGCTTGGTGTTGGTACAGGTATCGATTTCCCTGCTTTAATGGATATTATTCCAGAGGTAGAAACGGCCGTTAATCATTCCGCTGGTGGTCGCATTCGGTCCTGGTGGGAAAGCCACTGTCAACTAGAAAAGGATGCACAGGAAGAGTTAGAAGTTCGTGATTGGTAATTAAAAATTGAGTAATTGGAGCAGCGATTTAACGAGCTAATCGTTAGGTGTTTTTTGACCAGCATCTTTCCCACCACCCTAATGACGAATGAACAAATAACCAATTACACCTTTGTTACCAAAGTTTATAAATACTTCTTCTCTAGGAAAATTGATAATTTCTTATGCAACGAGGTATTTACCCAAAAGCAGTCACAGATATGAAGATCAAAAAAATACTTATCGCCAATCGAGGCGAAATTGCAGTTCGGATTCTCAAGAGCTGTCGCAAGTTAGATATTTCCGGCGTTGTTGTTTTCCATGCGGCTGACGCCGACAGTCCAGCGGTCAAAATGGCGGATGAAACGGTTGAACTGTTTGGCGACACGCCTGTGGCCGCCTATCTCAACATTGAAGCCATCGTTGAGGCGTGTAAAACGTCTGGTGCAGATGCGGTTCATCCGGGCTTTGGCTTTTTGGCTGAAAACGGGGCGTTTGCCCGTCGATTGGCTGAAGAAAACATTAAATTCATCGGTCCAAACCCAGAGGTGATCGATTTAATGGGCAATAAAATTTCGGCGCGAAGTTTTGCCATTGAACACAATATTCCTATCGTGCCATCAGTGACGCAAGAAAAAGACACGGCCGAATTTATCACAGCGGCCACCAGCATTGGGTTTCCGCTTTTGCTCAAAGCTGCTGCAGGTGGTGGTGGTAAAGGAATGACCATTGTGCATGAAGCATCTGAGCTAGCATCAGCTATTCAGCTAACCAGCCAAGAAGCGGTGCGAGCGTTTGGGGATGGGGCTTTATATGCGGAACGATATGTTGAAAAACCGCGCCATATTGAGGTTCAAATATTGGCTGATGAGCACGGACATGTGATTCACCTTGGTGAACGGGAGTGCTCGATTCAGCGCCGGTTCCAAAAGGTGATTGAGGAAGCCCCATCCGCTGCCTTAACACCTGAACTACGCGCTGATATTTGCAATACGGCCGTTTCAATCGCTCAAAAAGCTGGCTATCAAAATGCGGGCACCGTCGAGATGATTTTGGCGCAGGATAGCTCATTCTACTTTTTGGAAATGAATACACGGCTCCAAGTTGAACATCCCGTGACCGAAATGGTAACGGGGGTTGATTTGGTGGCTGAGCAAATTAACGTTGCCAACGGTAAAAAACTACCGTTTACGCAGACGGATATTAAATTTAACGGCCACGCTATTGAGTGCCGTATTTATGCTGAGGACCCAGAGGATGATTTTGCTCCAACAACTGGACCTATATTGCTTTATCAAGAACCATCAGGGGACAATGTGCGAGTCGATAGCGGTTTTATTGAAGGCATGCGCGTGACCTCTGCTTTTGATCCAATGCTTGCGAAGCTGATTGTGCATGGGCAAGATCGCATGGTAGCCATTAAAGGTACAGAAAAGGCGCTACGTGAATATATTCTTTTGGGTTTGAAGAGTAATCTTGATTGGCTCCAAAGCGTGATGCAAGAAGCCGATTTTCAAGCGGGGGAGTTTCATACAGGCTATATCGCGGAAAAAGCAGAGCATCTAGGTTTGCCCCCCTTGACGAGTGAACAGAAATTAATGGTGGCGTCTGTGGTTGCTTTGCAGGAACGGCCGTTGACGTCCGCTGAATATCTGCCTCAATCTATGCACAAATCGATGGGAGGTTGGCAAAACTAATGAATATGATTCAACTGAACAACGACCAAATTGCTCTGATTGTTCGAGATGCCACTCAAGCGACCCAAACTCAGGGTGAGCTCATTGCACAAATCCCAGATTTTAAATCTCCAATCCCTATTCGCTGGCGTCGTTTAAGCCCGAATACCCTAAGCATTTCATCACCGTTTGGGGAAGAAACTATCCATTTTGCTGAGGACGGTGGAACCTATTATTTGCATGGATACGGCCGTAATTTTCAAGCCACTGTGTTAAACCCATTGACCCAATCGAGTGCAGAGGGGGGACAGGGCGGAACGATAGCACCGATGCCCGGCACGGTCGTCTCGTTAAACGTTGGTGAAGGAGACAGCATTACCAAAGGCCAACTTCTCCTGACAATCGAATCCATGAAAATGCTGACTGACATTACGGCAGATCGAGACGGGACGGTTACGGAGGTGCACCTGTCGGCTGGCGATACTTTTGATAAGGGGGCCGTGCTTGTCACGATTGAATAGAGACAGCTAGAGTTAGCGCTTAGAGGGTTTAACGGCCGTTGCAGAGCTGCAAAGCGGTAAATTTTCATACCCAAACAAATGCCTCCCTCTCGCTCTATCCTCTAGCTCATAACCCACAATAACCAATAACTAATAACTAACAAATCCCGGAGTACCAATGCGACGGATAGCATCAAAAATCGACACAAACTCATCAAAATTTAAACAGTTTAAAACCCACAACGAACAGTTGGTTGCTGAATTTCGAGCGAAGCAGGAAGCGGCTCGACACGAGCGACGGGAACGTGATATTGAGCGCCTGCGCCGACAGGATAAGCTGCTCGTTCGGGAGCGAATCAATCTGTTGCTTGACCCTGAGACCCCGTTTTTGGAGATTTCATCTCTAGCAGCGAATCAAGCGTACGGTGGCGAGGTGCCGGGTGCTGGCGTGGTGTGTGGTATTGGCATAGTAAACGGCCGTGAGGTCTTTATCCACGCCAACGATAGCTCAATTAAAGGCGGAGCATGGTATCCCCTGAGCGTTAAAAAAATTATTCGCGGTATGGAAATCGCGCTTGAAAATCATTTACCCGTCGTTCATATTGCCGACAGCGCGGGGGCGTTCTTACCCTTACAGGCTGAACTGTTTCCCGATATCGATGGCGCTGGACGAATTTTTCGGCATCAGTGTAAGCTGAGCAAGCTGGGTATTCCCCAAATTGCAGTTGTCGTTGGACACTGCACGGCTGGTGGGGCGTACGTGCCTGCTCTCTCAGATTATTCAATTATGGTGCGCGGCACAGGCGGTATCTTTTTAGGCGGTCCGCCGTTGGTGAAAGCCGCTACGGGCGAAGATGTGTCTGCTGATGAGCTGGGGGGGGCGGATGTTCACACAACAATCAGCGGCACGGCCGATTACGCCTTCGACACGGAAGAAGAAGCGTTTGCTATGGCTCGAGAGATCGTAGGCACACTCAAACGCCCCAATAAAACCGACGTTGATCGCCGAGAAATTGAGACTCCCTATTACGATCCCGCAGAACTGTACGGCATTATTCCCGATGACATTAAAAAGCAGTTTGATATGCGTGAAATAATGGCGCGTATTGTGGACGGGAGCCGCTTTCACGAATTTAAGCCTCATTATGGCACGACCCTAATTTGTGGCTACAGCTACATTTGGGGGTACAAGGTTGGTATTATTGCCAACAATGGCGTGCTTTTTAACGATAGTGTGCATAAAGGCACTCAATTTATGCAGCTGTGCGATAAAGAAGGGGTGCCGCTTCTCTTTTTACAAAATATTACCGGCTTTATGGTTGGAAAAGAGTACGAACAGCGCGGCATCACAAAAGATGGCTCGAAGTGGCTTATGGTGCAGGCAAACGTCCAGGTGCCAAAGTTTACGGTAATGATTGGTGGTTCTTTTGGAGCTGGCAATTATGCTATGGCGGGCCGAGCGTATGATCCTCGTTTTATTTTTACATGGCCGAACTCACAAATTTCAGTGATGGGGGGAGAACAGGCGGCTAAAACGCTGCTGCAAATTCGCATGAAGTCG
>JBCCFD010000024.1:0-34775 GCA_039029915.1 Chloroflexota bacterium | reverse complement strand
TTTAAATCAACCGAGGCGACGATTTCGCCGTAGGTGAGGCGATTTTCAGGAACGGCCGTTACCCAAATTTCACCATCCGCAACTGAAAGCGCGCCAATTGAAACGCCCAATTGAGTAGCCGCTTCTTGCTTGAGCGTTTCGCGGACGGCGGCTGCCGCTTCCCGAACGGGCGTGTAGCTTAGCGTAATGGCATCACTATTGCCCGTTTGGGAGGCTTGTCCAAAGCCGTGGGTAGAGCTTGCCTGAAGAACGTCTAGCTGCGCCATGCTAACTTCAAGCTCATCAGCGGCGATTTGACTAATTGACGTGTGAATCCCGGTCCCCATTTCCACTTTTGGGATAAAGACACGCACCCGATTGTCGGCGGTAATTTCAAACCAAGTGCTGGGTGTATTTGTGACTGAACCGAATGCGCCGTTGCCGCTGTCTACCGTTTCGCCCATAAACTCATGCAGTCGGGGGCGACCAGCGGCAACACCGATAGCGAGTGTTGCAGTCGTCGCACCGAGACCAATAAGAAAGCCACGACGGGTGACGCGCCAGCGTCGGCGCGATTGTACCTTTTCGCTCATGCGGCCTCCTTACCCTGTGCTGTAATGAGGGTGGCTGCATCGGCAACGGCCGTTTTGATGCGATAGTAGCAGCCGCAGCGACAGTAGTTGTTGCTCATGGCGTCGACGATCTCTTCTTCGCTGGGGGTACTGTTTTCGTTGAGAAAGGAAACGGCCGTCATCATTTGGCCGCTCATACACCAGCTACATTGAGGCACTTGGTTATCAAGAAAGGCTTGTTGAACAGGGTGCAGGGTCACAGAGCCATCCTCCTGTTGGCTTGCTAAGCCTTCAATAGTTGTAATGGCACCGTCAACATCACTAAGCGGGGTGATGCAAGAGCGAACAGCCACGCCATTAATGTGAACGGTACATGAGCCGCAAATGCCAACACCGCAGCCAAACTTGGTGCCAATCAAACCGAGCTCATCTCGAAGTGTCCAAAGTAGGACACGACTTGGACTATCTGGAACATCATATTCTTTTTCATTAATTTTAAGTTTCATATGGGTGTGATTCCTGTGCAATAGGTGGTTTTCCGAGTATGTTATCACGATTTGTCTATATATTGCACATATATCACCCAGATTTACTGTTTGCTAAGATTACGGACTGTGGGTTAACACTGGCAGAGAAGTTGTGTGGCATAAATGATAGCAAAAGCTTTCCGCCGCAATCTCCCACCTGACACCTTTTCTAACCTCCGTTATTATCCCCACATGCATATTGGGTTATTAATTTATGGATCGTTGGATACCATTTCGGGTGGATATTTGTATGATCGCAAGCTGGGCCGTCATTTGCATGAACAAGGGCATGACGTTGAGATTTTTTCTTTGCCTTGGCGCAACTATGGCGCCCACCTGCGGGATAATTTCTCAAGGTCTCTTTTCCGAAGATTGGTTGATGCGCCGCTGGATATTTTGCTGCAGGATGAGCTAAACCACCCGTCGCTATTTTGGCTAAACGGCCGTTTAAAACCACACATCACCTATCCCATCATCTCCATCGTGCACCATTTGAGAATTGATGAGCAGCATCTTGCCCTGTGGCAACCGCTTTATCAAGCGGTTGAACGTCGCTACCTGCGTTCTATTGATGGGTTCATTTTTAATAGTCAGACAACAAAGCAGGGGGTGCAGCAGCTTGTAGGCGATAAACGGCCTTCTGTGGTTGCCCAACCGGCTGGGGATCGGTTTGCGCCTTTGTCAAAAACGGCCGTTTTGCAAAAAACACAGCAGGATGGTCCGCTCAAACTGCTTTTTGTCGGGAATGTGACGCCGCGTAAAGGGTTGCACACCCTCATTCAGGCGTTGGGGAGATTACCAAAAGAGCGCTGGACGCTTGACGTGGTGGGCAGCTTAACCGTGGACCCAGCTTATGCCAATCGCTGGTTGGTGAAAGAAACGACCGTTTTAGACATTCAAAAAAGGATCACCGTGTATGGGCAGGTGAATGATACCCACCTTGAAAACCTCTACACTCGAAATCATTTACTGGTGGTGCCATCTCAATACGAAGGGTTTGGCATTGTCTATCTTGAGGGAATGGCCTTTGGCTGCCCAGCCATCGGGTCTACTGCGGGAGCGGCGCACGAAATTATAACGCCTGCTGAAACTGGGTATTTGATTGAGCCGGAAGATACGGTCGTTCTTGCCCAACATCTACAGGCGCTTATTGATGATCGCGCTTTGCTGACTCAATTAGCGACGGCGGCCCACGCGCGCTTTTTGGAGCACCCCGCTTGGGAAACCAGCATGGCAAAAATTGAGACCTTCATTTCTGATCGTTTTTAGATCGTTTGGTGGCTACACTGTTTTTGTGTGTGTACGTGTGAACGGACCCCTGGGGGGCTGATTTACAGCTCCCCAGCGGAACAAGGTACCTTGAGCCTGTCGAAGGCGATCTTTTTGAACCAGGCTTCGACAGGCTCAGTCTTTGGTGCGTTTTACAATCAATGACGAGATGGAACACGTAAAGGTAATGAAAAATGAGTGTGAATCAAGTAGAAAAAACAGCACAAAAAAATAGCAGCGGCCTTTTTGTCGGTCTCAAAGAGTATTTAGATGAGGCCTTTTTGCCTTTAGGATTTCAGCGTTTTGATGGTGATTTGGGTGCAGTCGGCAACGTAGCGGGTGCGAACTATATTTGGGAGCAAAACGGACGCACTATTAAAGTTCATTGTTCCCGTCGGTCACGAACCCTATATATTGGGGAAATTAGAACCTTTAGATATGTGGGGCATTCCTTATCGTTTACAGTGACAACGCCAGTTAAGACGCGGTTATCGGTTCTGACGACTGGCGGATTTTCCAAACTGCTTATGAAATTTGCTAGTCGCTGGAATAAGCATGTGGAACTCACAGATTTACTTTCAGCCTCCCATTTACAAACTTGGGCTATTGATGAGTCGTGGACCCAAGATTTTTTGAGCAATACGGCCGTAAAAAGCGGAATCAACGCCCTCATTCCTGAAGAAAACATCTACCGTTCAGCGCGAATTGGTTTTTCACCCCATAGCTTCAATTTTCTAGCGCAGATGAACATTCGCGAGATTACGCCAGAACGTGTTGCCGGTTTTTTCGACGCGATTAACGCGATCCTCGATGCTGCTGAGGCCAATCCGCCAGTTAAGGAAATCGAAAAATCATGGATGGAGCAACAGTCACCTAAAACGGTGGCCGCTATTTGGGTGGGTGGCTTTTTAGCGATTCCTGTCCTGCTGATGGGCGTCATGTGCGCCTGCATAACCACATTTTTAATTGTAGGTGCGGCTGCTTCAGGAGGGTAAGTGGAAAGTAAAAAGGCATTGTGGTGATTTCCCTTTATGCGCTTCATTAGCTCTGGTTTAGGCTTAGCTTCCCCCCCTTTTAATGACATGCTATAATCCTCCGCTCTTGGAAGAAACGAGGAAAATGCATGGACTTAAAGGGAAAATTTAGAGGGTTTGGTTGGTTAACGGCCGTTATCCTCATTCTATTGAGCAGTACAGGCTGTGTTGTGAACAGTCCAGACGGGTTTGATCCTGGTCCTACTGCGACCCCTTTGCCTGCTCCCCAGCTCAACAGCTTGCCCACCCTTTCCCTCGATGAACTCAACAATATTAGCCCTGAAGAACCTCTGCCTAATTCAGACGTTGAAGTCTATGTCGATGGCTTGGACGGCCCCGTCGCCTTCGCCTTTTCACCAGACGGCCGCGTGTTTATTACCGAAAAAGGAACGGGCAACGTGCGGGTGGCCATTGACCGTGTTTTGCAACCCGACCCTGTTTTGACATTACCCGTAGCAACGCTGGGTGAACAGGGGCTGATAGGCATCGCCATTGACCCCGATTTTGAAAATAATCACCATATTTGGGTAACACACGTTTTGCCGCCTGAAGAAAACAACGGTGAAAAGCTCAATCGGGTGGTGCGTTTTACTGAAGAGAACAACAAAGCTACTGACGTTCAAGTGGCATATACATCGACGAATATCATCGAAACGGATCGCCACAACATTGGTAATTTAGCATTCGGCCCTGACGGCTATTTGTACGTTTCAATGGGCGAAGGGACGCTAGACTATTTAGCCAACAATCTGTCGGATCCAAGGGGTAAAATTTTGCGCTTTGCACCAACAGTGCCCTTGACCCCTGCAGAAGACAACCCATTCCATGATGGTGACGGGCCAACCTTTGATGAAATTTATGCTTACGGCTTTCGTAATCCCTTTGATTTAACGTTTGATCCCATCAGTTTGCAGCTTCTGGTGACGGATAATGGCCCATCTTGTGATGATGAGGTCAATCTTGTGCAGGCCGGATTTGATTACGGTTGGAAAACTGATTATGTGTGTCGGCAAGATCGGGGGGCAAATTTTGAAGCGCCTGAAAACAGCCGGCCGCCGCTCCTCTCATGGACGCCAACCAACGCCCCAACGGGCATTACCGTTTACACCGGGGATGATTTCCCCGAATGGTACGGTGACGTTTTTTATTGCACGTTTGGCAATGCGCTTTTGCATCACGCCAAAATGAACGACGCGAGGGACGGATTTGTGAGCCACACCACAATTAATGGGATGTTTTGCCAGATTGATGTAGTAACTGGGCCTGATGGTGCACTTTACTTTTTAGAGGGTGGCGGATTTGAGCCTGGGCGGATTAAGCGACTTTATCGAATGGATCAATAAACATGAGGAAGACAATTTTTTTAACGGGAGCAACAGGGTTTTTAGGGTGCCATCTTGCCCATCAGTTTTTAAAACAGGGGGTGTCGGTTTGGGCACTGGTACGGTCGAAAGAGGATACCGATAGCTTAACCCGACTCCAGCAAGCCATCTTGAAAGTGGGTGCGCTCCCCGATGAGGCACTGTCTCGGTTAGGGGTCATCGAAGGGACCGTGCACGATTCAGCTGATGTGCTCCAAGAAAAATTCCGCGCCCAATCGGATGCTCATCTTGATGAAGTGTGGCACAGTGCGGCTATTTTTAACTTCAAACCGCGTGATAAAGAGAAGGTGGAAGCGACCAACATCTTTGGGACGCAAAACCTGCTCAATTTAACGGCGCAGATTCAGCCTGAGTCACCGCCGCGCTTTATCTATATTAGCACTGCTTACTGCACCGGTCGTGAAAACAATACGGCCGTTCCCGAACACATCCCGCCACACATCGAAGATTTTCGCTCAATTTATGAATGGTCTAAACATGAAGCTGAGTGTCGCGTTCAGACAATGCAAAAGCAGTATGGACTTGATGCGTTCATTTTACGGCCGTCTATCATCATTGGCACCCCAGAAACGGCCGTTGAGTGCAATTCAGGCTATTATCAAGTTGTTGGTGCACTGCATCGTTTACGAGAGACGCTGGTTGAAAGTATGGGCGACCAGTTTGATGGTAACGTATACACTCGCTTGCTGGGTAATCCGAGCACCTTGCTTAATCTGGTTCCGATTGATTTTGTTGTTAACGGCATGATGCGCGCCACAGAACACCCAAAGTTAGCAAAAAGTGGACTAAAACTATTCAATATCACGAACGAGGCTGCCCCGACCATAGGTCAAGTTCATGAAGCGGTAACGAACAGCCTCAACATTCATGGACTTGATTTGGTGAGTCAAGCTGACTTAGATGCTAAAGAGATGCATCCGATTGAAAAGATTATCAATCGCCGCATCTCTTTCCAAGCGCCATACATGCATGAAACGATTCACTTCACAACGGACTGCTTTCGTCAATATGTGTCTAAGGAAATGCTCCCCACCCCAACTGTTGATGTCGATTATTTGATTAGGCTCAATGAAACCGCTTTTGTGTGAGTTTGATGGTGTTTGCGTGTCGTTACTGGCTTTAGCTGAGTAATGAATTGACACCGGTATCGTGCTCTATTCGGTCTACTGACTGAGCTAGCCTGGCACGGCGTGGGCGGATATGAAAAAATTTTCGCTTACCTCTAAACATAGGTCTCTTTTCCATATCCCACTCGGTCAGTGCTGTTGGTTTACAGGTGAGATAACATGTTGATTTGTGAGAAAGATAATCCTTAAATGTTATCCCACCTCTACAAGACAAATATTACTCTTTTTTCCGCATCATGCCTTCGCGCCACGCATAAACGGCCGCTTGGGTCCGGTCCCCCAAATGAAGTTTGCTTAAAATATTGCTCACGTGCCGCTTGACGGTTTTAGTGCTTATCACTAGCTGTTCAGCAATGTCCGCATTGCTTTTGCCATCCGCAATCAGCTTCAGTACGTCAATTTCACGCTCGCTCAATTCAATGAATGGATTAACGTCCTCCTTGCGGGTGCCGTGTAGTTCTTGAACGACTCGGGCTGCAATACGGGGATGCAGCACCGCTTCCCCCTCGGCCGCACGGCGAATAGCGTCAGCCAGCGCGTCTGGCTCGATGTCTTTGAGCAGGTAGGAAATCGCGCCGGCCCGAATAGCAGGAAAGATATGTTCATCTTGGTGATAGGACGTGAGCACAATTACTTTGGAGTCAGGGCTAGCGGCGCGCACCTGGCGAGTGGCTTCTACCCCGTCCATTTCGGGCATAATCAAATCCATTAGAACGACATCTGGCGCATGCTCTTTGGCAAGCAATATCGCCTCAGCCCCAGAGTCGGCGCCCCCTACAACCTCAATATCCGCGTGAATGGATAACATCGCCTTAACGCCTTCACGCACCACGCGGTGATCATCTACAAGTAAAACGGTGATTGTTTTCATACTCTTTTGCATCATTGGTAATTAGTCATTGGGTAATTGGGTTATTATTTTACTGATTCCCAATCCTCAATCCCTAATCCCTAATCGCTAGTCTCTAGTCTCTAAGCGGCACAACGGCCGTTACTGTTGTCCCTCTGGTTGGCAGGGTGTGAAGTGTAAACGTGCCGGAGAGGGCTTCGATTCGTTCTTTCATCGATTGCAGGCCAACGCCCTGTTTGATTTGGGTTCGATCAAAGCCAATGCCGTTGTCGTTAATTTCCAGCTGAATCTTATCCTTTTCAGCAGAGAGATGCACTATAACTCTGCTAGCTTGGCTGTGACGGGCAATATTGCTGAGCGCTTCTTGAAGCAGCCGGTAGAGCGGTTGTTCAACGCTGAGCGGTAGCTCTTGCTCTCCTGCTAAGCGCAGTTCGACCTCGATATCGTTGCGCTCTTGGAACGCAACGGCCGTTTCTCTTACTGCTTCAAAAAGCCCTTTGCCCTCTAGCTGGGCCGGTCTGAGTTCAGCAATCAATGTGGATAGCTCAGACTGGATCGACTTTGTGAGCCGTCGTGCCTCTTGAAGATGGGTTTTGGCGCGGCTTGGATCATTATCAATTAGGTTTTCAGCGGCGTAAAGCTGCATATCAGCCGCAAAGATTTGCTGTTTGGCGGCATCGTGTAAATCGCGGGCGATTTTGTTCCGTTCCTCAACGGCCGTTAATTCCGTGCGCACCTCAAGTGAATTTTGAAGCTGTTCTACCATACTGTTAAGGCGTCGGCTAAGCTGTCCAACTTCGTCAGGTGAACTGTCATGAGAAATGGTGGCGAAGTTTCCCATTGCCCACTCTTCGGATAGACTTCCCAAAGTAGATACCCGTTTTGAGACACGCCGGGTTACCCAGTAAGAGCCAATAACACCAATTAAAAACGTAAATCCAAATAAGATAGTAATAGGGATAGCAAAAGCTGCTGCATCTTCTTGAGTTGGAAGGGTGTAATTTGCATTTAGTCCTACAGCAAGCTTAACAACTGCAACAACCTCATCCATTTGCGATTCAACATTGAATCGCAAAACAGGAGAATAAACGACTGTTCTAAATTGCTCTACTGTTGCAGTCGTCCCACCATTAAACCCTTTTTGAATGATAGCTTGCTCAGTATTGCCCACCTGTATGTTTTCAAATTGCAAACCGTCTTGGTCAACAAAAGCAGGGTCTCCTTCGGGAAACCACATTGCCAGAGAATAGATTTCCTGATAATTGCTAACAAACCCCTCACTCCTGTGAAAATTCAGTGTGACCCTATGGCTTGATGGGCACGTTTCAAAAAGGGGATCAATCATTGGTCTTGAGATAAATGAGCCATCGCTTAGGATAGGTGTTTGACATCCCATCCACATCACCTGCGTTATGGCGTCAATAGCTTGCAGGTTACTTTCTATTTCATCAGTGAATTCGATTTGTCTAAAAGACACATTCATGTCGTCCAGGAGTCGATCTCCGAGACGCCCTGAAAGCGTGTTATAGAAGAGATATCCATAGCCACCTACGAAGAAGATTAGCACGATAAGAATAAGGCTAACGATGCTGTAAGCGGCCGTTAATTGCCATTGAAGAGTTTGAAATCGTTTCATTATTTTCTGGTCCGAACGTACTGCTCCATAAACGCTTCTGCGTCTTTTACTTCGTACTCAATTTCAATCGTATGCTCAAGGAGATAAATGATGGCGATTGGAATACCAATCCCTGAAATACCAAGTAGCCAAACAAGAATCCAGTTGCCAGTAAATTCGCGTCTTTTAATTTTGTCCATGAGATAGCCTCTTATTTTTAGGTTGAGGGTCAAACATCGCCCACTTGGCGATGTTTGACTGGTTCGTTTGTTAAGATTATTGGTTTGCTTTTCTTTTTGATTTTGTTAGGTGAACGACGGCAAACGCAATGATTAGGGCCAGTGGTAGGTAGAAAGTTGAGATTTGGAGCAAAAAGCTCGGGGTCAGAAAACCGGTTGGTGGCGGCATTTCAACAAAGATTGCCCCAATAACGGCCGTTTCTGACTCATCAAAAATGGGGACAAGCAAGCTTGAATCCATTCCATCAATATGCCATGTTGATTCATCTAATGATCCCTCAAGATACCCATTTATCAAAAGCTGTTGAGAGAATGGTGTCGTAGGGCCTGTTTGACCTAACTCTGCGGCAAAGGTAGGTTCTGCGCCATCAAAAATCATGACTGTATTAAAGCGATACAGCAGGACATTTTCATTGATATTTTGAAGCGAAATGTATCCTGATTCGGTTTGGCAGGTTTGTAAATTGATGGGCGTTTCAAACATGTCTGGCCCAAAAAAGTCACCACAGTGAAAGACAATGTTAGGGGCTAACGCCTCAGCATTAATTTCCCCATTAATGGGTGGATTAACGGCCAAAGCTTCTTGAAGATTTTTCTCTAGCTCTAGCGCAAACTCACCGTTCTGCACATAAAGATATTGGTTGAATAAATAATCTGGAATGAGCCTAGATAGGACGACAACGATGAGAATAACGGCCGTATAGCCAACAAAATGTCTCCATGGAAAGCGGTTTGGTTTTTGTACATAATTGTCAGATGCTGATAGGTTCATTTGTTTTGCTCCTTGTTGGTGGTTTGTAATTGGTAATTGGGTAATTAGGTGATTGGGAGATTTACTGAGTACCGTATACTGAAAATCAATCTCTCTCTTCCCTTTACTCGGGTCTCTTTACTCGTTAAACACACCAAAACTATACCGTCACACGCTACGCCTGTAATCGAACCTAAGACCCAATCATCGTGTCCCTTGCGACCCATCTGTGCAAACCGAAAATTCTTGACAACGGCCGTTAATTTTCCTAAGATGTTCCACAATCTGATCGGTTTTCGCCGGAACGACTCATCATTCCGCACAAGATTGTAGATTCCCCTTTTGCGAAAAGAGAGAGCCTGTCCCGACGTTGGGTGTCAAACTAGTTGGCACCTTCCGCAGTCATTTTGGCTGCCTAGTGAAGCGACGTGGTGGCTCATAGAGCTAAGCATTGCCGCTAGAAGAGGTTGGTTCATGATTCACAATAGCTCCCCCTGAAACAGTTGATCCTGATAGTTAAATATTGCCTGCTGCATTCCGTTTATCGAACGGCCGTTTTTGCTTAGCTAGAGTCAGAGCTAAAGCTAGAAAATTGGCCCTCTTTCACGTTCCATGTGCCAAGCGTCACAAGTCACCCATTACCTGACACCTGACACTTGATGCCTGACACTTACACGAGGATTAACATGTTTACATCATCAGTCGCTTTACTGTATATCAGTTTTGGCCTTATTGGCTTCGCTTTATTTCTAATTTTTGCGCGCTCATTGACTGGACTTGTCATCATCAATGAACGGCAGGTTGGTATTGTCGTTAAAAAATTTGGGGCGCGGCTGGCGCCGGGGCAGCTTATTGCGCTTGAGGGAGAAGCTGGCTATCAAGCCGACACGTTGGTGCCAGGCTGGCACTTTGGGTACTTTCCGTGGCGCTACGCCGTGAAAAAAACGGCCGTTATTGAGATCCCCCAAGGCCAAATCGGACTTATCGTTGCCGCAGCAGGGGAAACGATCCCGCCAGAGCGTATCCTTGGCCAGATTGTTGACTGTGACAACTTCCAAGATGCCCGTAAGTTTTTGCAAAATAAGGGGGAGAAGGGGCGTCAGCTAGGGCTGTTAACGGCTGGGACCTACCGCATTAACCAAGCGTTGTTTACGGTGATTACTTCAGAAACGGCCGTTGCCAACGAAATGGCTCCGGACGAACTTCACGTTTACACCGTCATGCCCGATCGGGTCGGAATTGTGACCACTTTAGACGGGCAACCGATCGACCCCGGTGAAATTGCTGGGCCTGAAATTCACGGACACGACAACTACCAAAATGCTCAAATATTCTTAGATAAAAACGGCCGTCGAGGGCTTCAAGAACAGGTGCTTCTTTCGGGGGCATGGAATCTCAACCCGTGGTTTGTAGATGTAGAGCAAGTGCCGATGACAGAAATCCCCATCGGTCACGTGGGCATTGTGATCGCCTACGTGGGGAAAGCGCACCTTGATGTGAGCGGGGAAGGGTTCAAATACGGCAATCTGGTTGACCCCGGCCATAAAGGGGTTTGGGTGTCGCCGCTCTATCCGGGCAAGCATCCCCTCAACACGCGCGTGCTGAAAGTTGAGCGAGTGCCAACCACCAATATTGTGCTCAACTGGGCATCCCGAACTGAAAGTCATAAGTATGATGCCAAACTCAACCCAATTACTGTCCGATCTTTGGATGGTTTTGCGTTTAATTTAGATGTAGCCCAAATTATTCATATTGGTGCGCTCGATGCGCCCAAGGTCATTTCTCGGGTTGGGGCGGTGCAAAATTTGGTTGATCATGTGCTTCAGCCGATTGTGGGTAACTATTTTCGTAATTCGGCACAGGCATACACCGTGCTTGACTTTTTAGGGGCACGCAGTGAGCGGCAAGTGGAGGCCACGATGCATATTCGTGAGGCACTAGAGGCGTATGACGTACAGGCAATTGACACGTTGATTGGCGACATTACGCCACCGGAACAGCTTATGATTACACAAACAGATCGCAAAATTGCGGAAGAACAGCGTAAAACGTTTGAAATTCAACAGCTCGCTCAAGAGCAAAGGCAAGCCCTTGTGCGGGCCACCTCAATGGCGGATATTCAGCAGGAGATGGTGAAGTCTGAGCAGGGAGTCCATATCGCGGAATTAAAAGCGCAATCGTCCATTAAAGAGGCCAATGGGCAAGCCGAAGCCAATCGGGTCATTTCTTTGAGTGAAGCGGATTCCATTCGCAACAAAGGGCAAGCGAAAGCTGAAGCGTATCGCGTGGGTGTTGAGGCACTGGGTGGTGATGGATTTACGGCCGTTCAGCTGATGCAAATTATTGGTGAGCAGCAGGTACGCGTGGTGCCGGATGTGTCGGTGAGCAGTGGTCAGGCGGGCGGGATGGTGGATGGCTTGCTTGGACTGATGCTCAAAGAGAAGGCTGGTGATGAATAAGCGGCTGATTTGCCCTAACTGTGGCCTAAAAAATCTCATCTGGAGGACGGATTGTAAATATTGCCGGATTGATATGCTGGATTATTTATTCCGCCATCCGTTTGTTGAAGCGAAACTTATTGATGTTGGCGCATCTTCACGAATGGGAAAACGATTGGTTTTTGGTTTACCCATTTTATTTTTCATCCTCATTACAACTTTCGTGCCTGAGTCTGGTTTCTTTGCCGGGCTTATGACATGGATCGTTTTATTTACGATGGCCTATAACCAAGTGGAGAAGAAATTTTTAGAAGATATAGAAGCCGTTAGCGCTAAATTATCTATCGAACAAGCGCGCCAAATATACTATCGCTATTTAGAGTTGGGGCCTGAAAATGGAATGGCCGTATGTGTCGAAGAAGGCTGCCGTCACAATACATTGGTTTACTCAAGCTATTGCAAACGACATTGGTTTTGCCAGTTAGAGGGTGAGCAAGGGCTTGTGTTGCTTGATGCCTATGTGCGTCATCTGACTACACACCGTCAAAGTTAGTTTTTTACTGTAGAAGGTTGCAAAAGTAAGTACACTATTTTGGAGGGAATATGAACAGTGAAGCCGAACCAGTTAAGCCAGAAAGCGAGCTAAAGGAGGACATTATTGATAATACAGAAATGAAAGAAACCGAAGCGCGCACATCTGTTGAAGCCGATCAGATATCTTCCTTAGCACCATTTCCTTTTGCTAAATTTCGGCAACGCATTTTAGCCTCCGTGATAGATACGGTTGTGCTTGGTATTGGATTATCGCTTCTTTCAATCCCTCTTCGAGGATTCTTTTTTAGGATAGGGCCGTACGGACGAATCGTGTCTTTAATTTTGATGGTCACTTACTTCACTATTTACAATTCCAACCTCAAAAATGGGCAAACAATTGGCAAGCGGTTCATGAAGATTGGCGTGGCTAATGCGCGAAAAGAGCTTATCTCCGTAAAAACTTCATTTTATCGAGCGCTGCTTTTTTCCCTACTGATTATCATGAATCAGTGGGCACTGCCGCTTTGGAGCACCCCCGTCGGTTCGATTTTTGCAAACTTATTTGTTTGGGGATTTTGCAAACTTATTTGTTTGGGGATTTGGACTAATGTTCACCTATACGCTCCTTTTTAATCGGGCAACCAAGCAGACGATTTATGATCTCTTGATGGGAACATTTGTCATACAAACAGCTGAACAGCCTATCACCACTCAACCCTCACCAGCTTTACCAACTCTTCATCGGCGCGTGTTGATGGGGATTGGAGCCTTTGTTGTTGTCATGACGTTCAGCGGTGCCGTATGGGGGGATTGGGTTATCGGCCGTATTCAACCCAACGTTGCTAACCTCTCAGAACTGCAGCAATTACAAGCGGAACTTCACGATCCGGCTTTGTTTCATTCTGTAAGTGTCAACGTCTTAACGCGAACAAACTTGCAGACAGAAAATAGCTTGACTGATTTGGAAGTGCTGGCTTGGCTAAGAAAAGATTGCCAAACAGCTCAGCTCCAGTGTGATAAGATTATTGATTCAATCGCTCATCAGGTTTTTGAGCAGTATGATGACATCCGTGAACTTGATGGCATGACGATCAGAGTGATGCAAGGGATGGATTTGGGCCTGATAACTTCTAGGCAAACGCAAGGGGCTCAGTTTCGCATTGAGAGCTGGGAAGAACGGCTTGGGCTTGAGTGATGTAATCGCATGGTTCATCAATGGGAGGTTCGATGAATAAACGGTCGAAATACTTACAAATCAGCGCGGTTTTTATTTTGTTGCTTTTGGGCTTTGGTTGTTTGCCAGAAGATTCTAATTCTCAAAGTGAAGCGTTTCAGCTGATTATTTATAAGGAGGATACGTTCTCTTTGAACCTGAAGGAAGAATCATATGAGGCGTTTCCTGTGATTGAGCAGCTTGGAAAGCGTGATGAATTGTTTATGCTTGGCTTGCAAGATATTGAAACATACGATTGGGATTTACAAACGATGCTTTTAACTAGCGAGGCTACTGAACGCTTAGAAACGGCCGTTTCCCGCACTCCCCACGTTTCTGAGGAAGCACGTTTCTTTGCGGACATCGATGCAGAGATGGGACGAGATAATCCAATTCAGTGGGGCATAAATGGACGGCCGTTTACTGTAAAAGTAGATGGCGAAACAATGTATAGTGGTATTTTTCTCGATACTCATTCGACATTCAATGTTGATTATCCTGTTATACGCGTAACCTTAGCGGTTGATAAGGCAACCCTAAATTTTCTACCTGGTCAATTTCAATACGCTCTGATCGATCCCATCGATAACTCTGGTGAATTACGTGAAGTCCAAGCCTTTCAAGATAATTACCATGAGCTAACCGAGTTTGAAGCAAGAATCATTTCAGTAACTGCCACAGCAGAAGATGCCATTCAGTTTAGGGACCGCATTCGTGATGACAGAATTAAGACATTTTTTGAACCAGAGGGGAACTTCAGCGATCCGTAACCCAAGGCAAAAATGATTGGGTGACTCATCTTTTTGTAAAGTTTCATAAACATCCTTGATACAACTTCTTCACATTTTCGCAATAAGCCGACGATATTCTTTCATCATCAAACGAAATTAAGCGCGGTGACAACAACAGCGAAGTCACCAAAGCAATATAAAGGATGAATGAAATGAATTTAAAAAATTGGAAAACATGGACAATCGTTGGCGGATTTGCGCTCGTTTCTGCCGTAGCCACAACCGGATTTGTGGCCGCTCAGGATAGTGACAATGTCGTTTCACAAACAGTAACGGCCGTTGTTCAAGAAACTGTTAACCACCGTCGCGGTGGTGGACGCGGTCAAAGCTTAGATGCATATGCTGAAGCGCTAGGCGTAACGGTTGAAGACCTAGAAACCGCTCGTGATGCCGCAAAAGTAGCCATGATTGAACAAGCCGCTATCGACGGCTGGATTACCTCAGACGAAGCCGACGCACTTATCGAAGACGATGGCAAATTGCGCCTTGGTCGCGGTCAATATTATCGTGGTATCTACGATGAATCAGCATTCTTCGCCGAGGCCCTTGGTGTAGAGGTTGCTGATTTGGAAGCTGCAAAAGAGGCTTTGCAACAAGAGCGCATCGACGCCATGATTGAAGCGGGTCGTATTACCGAAGAGCAAGCTGCAGAATTTGAAGCGGTGCAGGCGTTCCGCGATTCAATTGATAAGGATGCGATTTTTGCAGAAGCATTAGGCATCAGCGAAGCTGACCTAGACGCGGCTCGTGACGCAACAACCAGCTATGAAGATCTTTTGGCTGACCTTGATTTGACTGCCGAAGAGGTTGCTGAAAATGCCCAAGCTGTGATGGAATCAATCGTTAATGACGCTGTTGAAGACGGCACCCTGACTGAAGAACAAGCTGAACGACTCTTAAACGGCCGTGACGGTCGCGATGGTCGAGGCGGACGTGGTAACGGTGGCCGAGGCAATGGGAATGGACCACGAAATGGCAATGGCAACGGCAACGCAGTTGCGCCAGGACAAAATGCATAAGTAAGAACGGTCATTCACTGGTAGCAGCCCGAAATTCAACTATCTACTGGTGAATGACCAACCTAATTCTCCTCCATAGATTTACTAAGGTTAATGGTTATTAGTATACTCACTAATAACCATTAACCGTTTTGTTTGTTAATGTGTTTCTGAAATGATAATTACTGAAAACTGCTTACCATCCACCCCAAAAGGACACACCCATGCCCCAAACTATCCTTGTTATAGATGACGAAAAAGATATTCGAGATATGGTCTCTTCATATTTGAGTCAAGAGGGGTATAAGGTCGTAACGGCCGTTGATGGCCTGAACGGTCTTGAAGTAGCTCAGCAGGAAAAACCAAATCTAATCATTCTCGATTTAATGATGCCAGGTATGGATGGGTATGAATTTGTGCGCACATTCCAAAGAGCGTCTGATACGCCTATCATTATGCTGACTGCCAAAATTGACGAAACGGACATGGTGCTTGGCTTAGAGCTCGGGGCAGATGATTATGTGACCAAGCCATTTAGCCCCCGCGAATTAACGGCTCGAGTTCGCTCTCTGCTGCGCCGAACCGGAACGTCTGCATCTGCAAGTGACATCATTCAAATTGGGGATGTTATCTTAGATTTGGCTGCTCGACGCGCGATGATTAACGAGCAGCCGATTGAGCTCACCCCGTCAGAATATCATATCTTGCTGACCTTAATGCGCAATGCTGGTCGCGTTTTCTCGCGGCTCGAGCTATTAGATGACTCCTATGAAATTGCGACTGATGGGTATGAGCGGAACGTCGATGTGCACATTCGTCGCCTGCGTCAAAAGATTGAAGCAAATCCCAGTAAGCCATATTGGATTGAAACCGTCTACGGTTTTGGCTATCGTTTTACCAGACCGGAGAAGTAAACTATGTTTCGCTCGCTAAGCGTTAAGCTCACCCTTTCTTTTGTGCTGATCACTTTACTGGCTACTCTGGCTGGTGGATCTATCGTCCGCTATCAAATCATCCAAGGGTTTATTAACTTTGTGAATGAAAATCAAGAGCGAATCGAAGACCGACGCCAAGCAGAAGGGGAACCCCCGTTAAGAAGTGGCTCCAGCCAAGGCAACAACCCAAATAGAGACCGTGATGAAGAACGGCCGTTTCCCAGAGGATGGCGCCGCTTTTTACCAAATACACCCGAGGGTCAATTTGAAAATAATATAACTAGAGGGCTACTGTGGGGGTTTGGCAGTGGGACAATCGTGGCCCTTTTGGTTGGTCTTGGCATTTCAAGACAACTGCTCAAGCCAATTACCTCACTGACGCAGGCTTCTCACAAGCTGGCGGGTGGTGAATTGGGCGTTCAGGTGCCCGTCACGGCTACGGATGAGATTGGTGAATTAACCAAAGCGTTTAACAAAATGAGCTTCGATTTGGCGCGAGCGAATCAGCTGCGAGAGCAAATGACGGCTGATATTGCCCACGATTTACGAACGCCGTTAAGCGTGATTGCTGGCTACACTGAAGCCCTCAACGAAGGCAAGTTAGAAGGCAACCCTGAAATGTACCGGGCCATGAACCACCAGGTTCATCACCTACAGCATCTGCTCAATGATTTGCGCACAATCTCACTGGCCGACGCTGGTGAGCTGCGGCTACACGCCCGCGCTGTGAATCCAAAAGCACTTTTGGAACGGGCTGTGATCACCCATTATCAACAGGCGGAAGCGCAAGAGGTTGCGCTGGAACTTAGCGCCACAGCTAATTTGCCTGCTGTCACGGTAGACGTCGAGCGAATCGCTCAGGTGTTTAATAATTTAGTGAGCAATGCGCTGCGGCATACTCCCGCGCAGGGCAAAATTAACCTGAATGCTCGCCCAGAAGACAGCGGCGTTCTCTTTGAGGTGTCGGATACGGGCGAAGGCATTGCGGCTGAGGATTTGCCGAACGTTTTTGAGCGATTTTATCGGGGAGACGATGAGGCGCGCAACCGTTCTAAGGGGCAGTCGGGGTTAGGGTTAGCGATTGCTAAATCGATTATTGATGCTCACAAAGGGAAAATCAGCGTGCGGTCACAGCTGGGCCAGGGCACGACGTTTGCGGTTTGGCTACCGGCGGGTGGGGATTTGGGTAATTGATAACTGGGTAATTAGGTAACTGGGTAGCTTGGTTAATGCTGCAAACTGCAACGTCGATTACAAAAGCTGAACGGCCGTTTCATCCCTCAACTGGGTGAGCCAGCGCATAAAATCAGTACCGCCCGTGCCTTTGGGATTTTCTACCTTTGATGCGATATACGCATTGGCAAAGTTTAGGTGCTGAGAACGAAAAGCCACCATTTTTTTCAAGCAAAGATTATAAACTTCCTTGAGATTCGGCTCGTTTTGAGAGATGATAAACTGGCGCAGTTTCTGGGCATCAATTTGGGCCAAAAACTCACGATGTGGTTTAGGCATGTACCGCTTCATGATTTCTAAGTATTCGGTTAAGCCACCGTGTGAATGCTCAAGACCTAAGAATGATTTAAGCGCTGGGATGATGCTGCTTTGCGCGCCGGTTTCTCCGTGCAGAGTCTGTGGCTTACCCTCAAACTCAGCGACCCCTTCGTACACAATATCATTAAAGCCAAACAGATACGGCCGTAGCGTATGAAAATACCGCTCGGGGCGACACTGTTCAGGCATGCGCCTAAACGTCGTCATCATGCCATCAAACGTCTCTGCTATGACGGCTAGCCCCGCTTCAGTTTGAGGCAGCTCATGCTGATCAATGGCTTGGGTTATTTTGCCAATTTGGGCAATCGCTTTGGCCGCCCGCCCCTCAATTTCCACATGAATCAAATGAAACCAAGACTCATCTGGTGTATCAATCATCTTTTGCACCACGCGCATATTGTCCGCCTCAAGCTGGCCTTTAGGGTCTACTTTTTGGTAGTTGCTTAAAGCTGTCATGGCATACGGCACAATAGGTGGTCGATCAACCAAGTGACCTAGCTGCACAAATGGCACGGCCACCGATTTCGGCAAATAATTCATGGGGTCATCCTGCTCACACCAGATAAACCCATTAGCAAAATGCGCGTAAATTTGGAAAAATCGCTCCACGATGCGGAAATCTGAGCAACCCTGTAAAGGCGTCATTTGCACAACCGGCAATGTTTGTAGGGCTTCCCGCAGGCGATGGGTGTGGATAAGTTGGGGAATGTTGTCAGCCACCATTTGAATTTGATCGACTGATTCAGCCGCGATGGGTGTATCAATTTTTGTGAGGTCGGTCACGGGGGCTGGATTCATTAAAAAACCAGTCTCGTCTTGGATGTGCCAGCAGTTTTGAACCATTCTTAAGTTGTACCTTCCCTAAGTTGAGATTGCAACGTCAGATAAGGCAATTGCTCTATGGCATAGGGTTGATTTGCTGCTCAAGAAACTCTGCAAAGGCATTTGCAATCGCTTGGCTCCCTTCCGCTGTCGTGTGCACATGGTCTTGGAAATACTCAATTTGACCCGTAATGTCATCCAGATTAAGGACAGCAATCCCTTTTTCTTCCGAAACCGACTCAATAATTTGGTTTGTTGTATCAAACCCGCTCACGATGCCTTGATGAGACATTTTGACAAAGAAGTAATTGATCTCCTCTTCGACTTCTTCGAGGTTATTGGCTAAGGGGAGGCGGGCTTGCTGAATAATGAGCGGAGTGGCCCCGATATTTTCGGCCGTATCGATAATGAGTCGCAAATTTAAATCAAACTGCTGTGGCCCTGCCTCTCCAAATGTGTCTGGATACTCATTTTGTGGCAGAGGCTCTTCAAAAACACCTTCTAGACTAGTGTCGTAGCGGGATTGTAAATACCCTTGCCTTATCCTCAAATAAAATTGGGAGCGAGATAAAAATTCATCAAGCGGATTTTGGTAATAAATCAATGGATTCCAAACGAGCTTCTCTTCTAAATTTTCTGGGCGAGGTGAATTTCCAACCGGCTTGGCGGGTGAATAAGTACGCAATAAAGATTGATCATCACTGAGTAACGGGAAGTATTTAAGATCATTCCAAGCGTGATAAATAACCACATAATCTGGTTCAAGCATCCAAAGCTCTGCATAAAGCCGACCCAAGGAATCAAATGTGGCGTGGCCCGGAATCCCCGCGTTGATGATTTCAACTTGGGTTAAACCGTTTGCGTGAAGGGCCTGCTCGGTTAGGGCCGGCCAATCTTGCCCTTCTGTTGCGGCCACATCAAAGGCTGCTGAGCCACCAAGCACCAACACTCGGAGCGTTTGCTCTGGTTTTGGAATTTGGGCTAAGTCACCGCGATGACCCTGTTCATTGATGTGATACAGCGTGGTCGGATCACGATATTTCTCCTGCTCCATTTGGGGAAACGCATGTCGTGAGAATAAAGTGGATTGATATTCAAGCGATATGCTTCGGACTGAATGTGGTGGGGCATATTGGGGTGTTATGCGGCTGTATACCTCCCCAATAATGATAGCCGAGATGATGCCAAATAGGGTGAGAAAAAATTTTCCTAAACAGCTTGAATTTTGAGACGCTGTCTGGCGACCAGATTCTATTTCTTTATTCATTAAAATTAACCTTTTTATGAAAGCGCATGAAACTCCCCTGCATTCTACATGAAACTATCTTGCTTTTTCCATAGCGAAAAGGTTGATCAAATTTGCGTGGGCACCTGTCCTGACTGGAGAGAGTGTTGTTTGGTTAGGGTTTTTAGATAAATAAGAACGTAAAAAACAGAACGCAGATTAAGCGGATTTCGCTGATTGTATTCTGCAAAATTCGTGTAATCTGTGTTCTATTTGATGGCTAAGACGTTTTAGGGGGCGATACAGAGTAAGCCTTGCTTTACTCAAGATTGTGAAAAATCAGAGGTGATTTGAAAAGGGCATTTGGACGGCGCGACGCATCCCTTCTTTGATCATGGGAATGTACTGCTTAAAGTCCGACCGGATAATGTTGCCGTGGCTGGGGGCCAAAATTTTAACGTCGTACTGTTCGAAGAAGCGATCAACGGCCGTTACAATCTCATCCTCATCCGCCCAAGCAAGCCACGGGAACTGATACCAAGCATTGACCTTCACATCATCGACAAAAAGCTCAGTCGTATATTGCCCCGCTAGCATCTCATCTAAAAACATAAAGCATTCATTGCAGGCCGGTTCGTGCAGATTGTGTGCCCAATCGGCCGTGAACATCAGCCCCGTGGTGCGCTCAAAGCACCAGTGTGACAAGCCGTGATCGACAAAGAGCGCGTCTACCATCTCCACCTCATGCTGACCCAAGCGCATGACATCACCGGGCGCAACTTGAATGGCGTTGTCCAAGGCATGAAGCTCATAATGATCCCCTCCGGCTAGCGTAACGAGCTTGGCATTTGGGTAGCGTCGCTTGATGACTGCAGCGTTTCCGGCGTGGGGCAGTTCGATGTGGCTAATCCAAATGTAGTCAAGCGATTTGTCACCGAGCATATAGGCCAAGGCGTCCATCATGGCGTCTTGCTGTTTGGGACCAACGGTGTCAATAAGCATTGACTGCTCATCCACAATTAAAAATGCTGAAAAAGGGTAATCAACAACGCGCTTGCCCGCATACTCTTCCGCGTTGGGCAGGACGGCGAAATAATCAGAGTAAAATTCAGCGGCCAGATCGCCTAAACAGTGGGTAATCCACCAAATATTTTTTGTGATGGGGCGCACCGCTACGCGTTCTAATCCAGTTCCAAAAACTTTTGCTGGGGTTGTCATGGGAAATCCTTTTTGGGGATCAGGAATTGGGGATTGAGGACCGGTACCGCGCCCCAATCCCTGATCCCGTTTATACATACTGCGCCCGTACGTTTGCCAATGCACTCTTCAGCCGCTCTTTATGCGTGCTAATGTCGTGGCGGATGGCGCTGCCGTGAATAGGGGCAATGACGTGGATGGGGCGGCGAGTGAACATCGTGTCGAGATCGGCCCCGAGCCGTTCAGGTTTGACCCAGCGCAGAAAACGAAAGGTGTGATAATGATACGCTTGGAACTGAGCTTCACGAATACCGCCGTCAATTTCGTCGCTAAATTGGTCGATAAGGGACTCGTCTTGAAAATAGCCAAAGCCATCTCCGGTGAAGAGGGTGCCGGTTCGACTGTCATAAATCCACTGGGAGCCGGGCTGATCCTTGAGCAAGGCATCGACAAATTCGAGCATACGGCCGTTGACCTCCAGCTTGGTGCCGGGAATTACGGCCGTAATCTGACTGAGCGGCAAAACGGGCAAAATCTCAATGTAAGCCAGCAGCACGTTCGACACAATTACCTTGATCCCCGGCCATTTTTCCGCTACTGATTTGATATTGCCAGCGTGCGGTAGTTCTGAATGGGTTAGAAAGATATATTCTGGCGTGGCACCGTCGAGCACCTCTTCCATTTCTTGCATAAATTGGGGGCGGTAAAGATGAGAGCCGCAGTCGATCAAAATAGGGTGCCCGTCGTTTAAAATGACGTAGACACGGACCGCTTCATGACCTTCTTTACCCGCTACACTGATACCAATTTGATAGACATCATCTACGATTTGTCGAATCATGTGGGAAACCTCTTTCTTTGAAAACGGAACTCTCTTGTACTCACCAATTTGTTGAAACAACGACGTTCCGTTTACTTAAAAGTTGTGAAAACTCATCTGCTTTTTGCTTGATGAGGGAAATGATTTCATCATGTTTACCCGGTTTGGGGAATCGAAATGAGGGCGCATATAGGCAAAGGGCGGCAACAAGCTCATGCTTGGCATCAAAAATTGGGGCAGCAACCGCGTTGAGTCCTTCCGAAAACTCATCGAAAATCCAGGATACACCGGATGCTTTTACTTCCTGTAGCGATCGATGTAGCGCATCAGGCTGAGTGAGGGTATTTTCGGTATAGGCTGCTAATGGCTGAGAAATATAGCGCTTTTGCTCGGCTGGCGTGCGATAGGCTAGGAAGAGTTTACCTGCCGAAACGGTGTGCAGCGGGAAGCGATACCCCGTCCAATCTCGCACTTGAATCACCCGATCGACAGAGACTTGATGGATGTAATGGGCCTGATCCCTTTCTGGCACCGCTAGGCCGGAATCTTCACCCGCCGCTTTGCTAAGGGTCTGCAAAAACGGCTGGGCCAGTAGGATAAGCTGTTCCTGCTGCGATAGATTAACGAGGGTGTTGATAAAATTCGGAGATATTTGAACATCTGCTCGATTGTTTGTTCGAGAGATAGCCCCTGATTTTTCGAGGGTTGAAACCAGACGGGACACCGTGCTTTTATGTAAACTTAGCGCATCTGCAACGGCCGTTACGCCCACCCCCGATGGATGTTTTGCGATAAAATTGAGAATGTCTATGGCGCGAACCACAGATTGGACGGTGTTATCTCGCATAGCGAAACATTCCTGTATAGCGAAACAAATTTCGCGTATTTTGACCTAATGTCGAGCTTTCGTCAATATAAGAGCATCAATTGATATCCGTATGAAAACTTATCGTAGTGCACAATGGACAGTTGTTTTAATTATTGTCATTTACACGGCCGTTAGTTACACAACAACCCGCTTTCGAGGCAGTGAGCTGTTCCCTTTCTTTAACTGGTCACTGTTTACAAAAGTGCCCAACGAAAAACACGATTTCGGCTTACGGCTATTGACTGTAGACGGTGAGCCGCTTTCTGAACCAATTTATTTCGAAGAGGCTGACGCTTGGTTTGATGAGGCCCATTCTATTGTTGCGTATCAAGCGATACAGCAGTTTGGGTCTGCGGTGCGTGAGGCTGATGAGACGACAATAGAGGAAATACGGCCGTTTGTCGAATCGACCTACCTTGAGAATCAAACGGTGCGCTATGAACTGGTGCGCCGCACCTACTTGCCCATTTCAAGAGTCCAAACGGGTGCCTTTGTCAATGAAGAGGTGCTGGGACAGTTTGAGGTCGGAGGTGCCCCATGATGCCCCTTCGATCGCTTCGCCGACTTTTGCGCGGGGTCGATTTACCCGATCCGTTTTCAAGGTTGACGGCGGCACATCAGGCGGCTGCCCTTATCGTGCGCTTGTATTATGCGTTTATCATTTTCCTCTTTTCAGACGATTATATGAGGAAGGTGGAAGAATGGGTTCTGCTTGATGCTTCAGATTTGCTCTTGCTTTGGCCCGTGGGCTGGGTGACGTGGGTGGGAGTAGATACGGCCGTATATGCCATTAGCCTGCTGCTAATTGGTGGGGCTGTGCTGTCTTTGCTGTGGCCAGAAAAACGGCCGTTTCGGCTTGCCGCCTTCGTTGGATTATTTCTCATCATGGCCATCGAGAACTCATTTGGCAAGATTAACCACAGCATGCACGCTTGGCTAGCCGTGGGCTTCTGTTTCATCTTTTTACCAACCGGAAAGCCCGTTAATCGCGTGCAGCGCGTCACATATCTCACTACTTTTTGGTATGCTCAGGCGCTCATGCTTTGGTTTTACTCCATGTCTGGTATTTGGAAGGTGAACCAAGGGTTTGCTCAACTGTTCGCTGGCGAAATTAGCGCTTTTCATCCCTATGCGATGGCTCAGCAGATTGCGAATCGCCTGCTACAAGATAATTCCACCTCGATTTTAGGCCCATTTATCGTTGAAAACCCGCTGATTGGATGGCCGGTATATTTAAGTGCGCTTTATTTAGAATTCTTTTCGTTTGTGGCTGCCTTTCGCCCTGCTTTGCATCGCTTTTGGGGATTGAGCTTGGCCCTTTTCCATCTAGGTACGTTTCTAACGATGTCAATCCAGTTTAATCAGAATATTTTGCTGCTAGGGCTGATACTAATGGCGTCCCCCTTTCATCCAGCTAGCTGGCGCTGGCAAGACACCATTCGCGATTTGCCGATTTTGGGATGGGTGTATGGGAAGCTTTGGGCCCTAAGCCAAGCGCTATGAGCTGATTAGTGGCACAGGGCCATCTTGCTCGCGCTATCTTTTGCTGTCCTTAAGAACGATGAAAATCAAATGTGGCGTTCAACCAAAACGAGGTGAGAAATCTCACCCTAAACGCCCAAAATCAAACTGTCTCATGTCGAGATGCTTCGACTCTCTATTTGACGACCATCATTGATGGCTTTGTCCGCTCAGCATGTCATATCTCAAAACATCTACCTTTTGGCTATGGTTTGAAGATCGAAGGGAGGAACAGATTTTCAACAGTGACATTTACGGCCGTTCCTTCTGCCACGTTTGCTCCGTTTAAAAATCCGTTGACCCGCAGGCTAGGGGTAAACGGCCCCTCACGCAGGTATTGATGGGATACGTTTTCGCCAACAGCGGATGTACCATCGCCAAAATCCCACTCATAGTTAACCGGCACGTTTCCGACCACAATCGACTGATTTGTAAAATCGACCGAGTTAGGATAGCTAATTGCGGTGTCAGATTGTATAAAATCGGCCGTTAAACTGACGGTATCATATCCAAATGGCACAAACAGCGGCCCGCCAAAACATGGATACGCTTCCGGCGTAGGGTCTCCCGAAACGGTCCAGCAATAATTTTGACTATTATTGTCTAAATTGACCTCGGTGTCGTGTTGGGCCACGTACCAAATAACAACGTTTTCATCTTGAACGGGCTCATCATTAACAAAGTTATGGGGACCTTGCTCATGATTATCTTCACAGCACAGCCCGCCAAAAACGGGTAGATCTGTAACGCCCTCTGACTCAGCGTATTTAGTAATATAGACAAACGGTTCATCACCTCGTCCGGCATCATCAAATTGCCCAAAGGCAGGCTGTAGATAAAATCCTTCTCCACCTTGGTTCATGAGCCACAGCATGGCGTCGTTGTCAGCTAAAGGATGCCCGGCTGGACCAAAGCTGGTGCTATCTGGCGTTAGATATAGCTCGTTGGCCGGTTGTACCCAGCGGCTACCGCTCCAATAGCCGACCTGCTCTTGGCCCGCGGCATCTAAAGCGAGGTCAACCCGCAGCACAGAGCGATAAACGGGGAAGAAGCCACAGCCGCGACCATAAGCACCACTAACTAAACGAAAACGGCCGTCTTCATAAAACTGCATTCGCTGCTCGTACCGGTAGTGGCACGCTTCTCCCCATTGGCTCATGCGAAAATCTTGCACCACTTCAAATCCAACGGTGCTGTTGCTTTCCACTAAATCAAGGATTTCTGTTTCACCAAATGGAAAAATGAAAAAGCCGCCTCCACCCCCGCCACAGCCCGTGACGTCTAAAAAGCCGGCGATGTGGTAGGTGCCATTGTAATCGACATGCCATTCAGCTAATGTTGCGCTATCAAGAACGTCACGGCCGTTATACGAGGCGTCAAAAATCCGCAGACCGTCAGTGCCTGTCGTTTCATATTCAAGCTGCCAACCCATCTGATTGACGGACCCAGCCGCTGGGCAGCCGCTGTTTGAATTGAATGTTTCAGAACGGCCGTTTTCAAACACCTCCGTCCAGTTCAGCCCGACCAGCGTCTCATCCGTTAAGTCAACAATGGCCCACAGGACGCGATTGCCCACCCGCACCGTGGGGGCGGCGCAGAGATGCTGGTCACAGTTCGACCCTTGTAGGCCACCAGCGACAGGTGCCATATCGACCTCGGTCGGCTCAAAGCCCAGCTCGGCGATCACGTCAGGGTGAGTGAGCGCAATCTCTATAGCACGGTCGGCCAGCCTTTGGTTGATGCCTGGCTGGAGGTGAGGCATATCAAGCACATCGAGCACCGTTTGATTTTCAATATCTACAATTGCCATAACGGTGCTATTGCTGTCGAAATTATAGATTTCAACCTGTTGACATAACAATTCTGCGCAGGCGGTGCTTTTTGTAGTGAATTGATTGCCTACATCACGCACCCCAAACACTTCTGAGCGCTGCCCCAGCGTCAGCGCCTGCACGTCACCATTGGCTAAGGCGACGTTTTGGGCGATGCGCTGAGCTTGGCTCATGGGCTGATCGAGCGTTTGCGCAGGCGATTTGCCAACAACGGCCATTTCCCGCAGTGAACTTCCCCAAGTAAGAAGCAGTACAATGGCAATGATTGCCAGAAAAATCACCGGACGTCGCATTAGATCACCTTTACCCAAATCTGTCCGTCCGTTTCGCGAACCTCATACCGCTTGAGGCGGTACGATTCGTCGGCAGGGTAGAGGATACGGCCGTTGCGAACATCAAAACAGTAGCCATGATCGGGACAAAACAGCTTGTGTCGCGAAATCTCCCCCTCGCTAAATTTAGCCGAAGAGTGCGGGCAGCGGTTGGTAAACGCCACCACTTTTCCCTCGACGCGAGAAAGGATGAGTTGGGTCTCTTCAATTCGGAGTTCGGTAAGCTCGTTGGGGTGAATTGTTTGGGGTAATACGGCCGTTAATACAAATCCGTCATTCTGCATGAAAATCCTCTACAAATGAATTTGCCTCAGCAAATCCCGTGCTCGAGACTTGCTGAGGAATCTATTTGCAACAGAATATCACGATGGATCGGGTTCTGCCATGAGAAATTCAATAGCGGCTTCAATTTCTTTGTCAGACCCTCGAGTGTATTCACCAATATGCTTGAGGCGAATGTCCCCGTTTTTGTCAATTAAGTAGGTTGTCGGCCAAAAACGCTGATTGTAAGCGCCCCACGTCAGCCGATCGTTATCAATAGCGACTGGATACTCAATTTCAAATCGTTCCAGTGCAGCTTGAACATTATCGATATCTTCTTCGTGTCGAAATTCTGGGTAATGAACTGTTAAAACAATAAAGTCTTCACCCGTGTACTTATCATGCCATTCCCTTACCAAGGGAATCGTCCTTTGACAGTTAATTCAACCGAATGTCCAAAACTCAAGCAATACGACCTTGCCCTCTACAGATGCCAAGGGGATTGGCTCATCGGTATTGAGCCAGATTTCATTTTCGATTTCTGGCGCAGGACCCATGTTTGCTAAGCTAGAAATCACAATTTCTGGTTCGGGGGTGTCGGTGGGTTCAGCTGCAATCTCATCCGTAGAAGCTGCATCTCCGTCTGAAGCTGCTTCTTCTTCAACGGCTGGCTCGCTCTGTGCCGCTGAACAAGCCGCAATCAGCGTGACGAGGAAGAGCAAAACGGCCGTCCACAAAAACCGCTTTTCCATAAAGACCTCCTTTTAGGTGTCAGGTGTCAGGTGTCACGAATCAGGTGACCCGTGTGCATCTTAGCAGATTGTGAGAGGAGGATGGGTTAAGAAATGATTACAGGGTGGAGCTAGAGAATGGCGCTAGAGCTAGAGGGGATACTTGATGAGGTTGCTTGTAACCAGTAACAGTAACTAATAACCAATAACTAATGTCTCTACTCTTTTCTCTCTACTCTTTACGCCCCACAACGGCTGCCCCGTTAGCGATGGATGTTACCAGCATCGGTGGGCGACGGCCGTATTCTTGCTCAAATGCATTGGCCATAGCGGTTTGGACTTGGGAAACGGCAGTTTTTTCAACAAGCACCTGCATAATGCCACCGTAGCCCCCACCACCAAACCGTGCCCCAAAGCATCCCGGTACCTGCCACGCCGCCGCAGCGAGTGTGTCTAGTTCGGGAATACTGCTTTCATAATGATCACGGGAGCTAATTTGGGATTGTCGAATGAACCGACCAAAGGCGGCCAAATCACCATGCTTTAGCGCGCTTGCCCCTGCTCGAACGCGGAGGCACTCTTCAACCACATGCTTTGCCCGCCGCCGCAAGACCTCTGGCAGATGATGGCCATATAGTTCTAAATCGTCTGGCGTCACATCACGCAGAGTGTGAATTTCCGGAAGATGCGCTTTTAAAATCTCCGTGGCCTCGCGGCACTCTTCAGGGCGGCTATTGTAATTACTGGTTGCCAAACGGCGGCGCACGCCAGAATCAGCCAGAATAACGGCCGTTTTCGGCATATCGGGCAAACAAATCAGCTCATGCTCTAACGTTCGACAATCCAAATAGACGAGCTGGTTGGCCAAGCCATGCACACTAGCAAACTGGTCTTGAATGCCGCTTCCAACCCCCAGGTATTCATTTTCAGCCTTTTGTCCAATTTGAGCCTTTTCTAAACCAGTCAAGGTAAGCCTAGAAACGGCTTCCCACGCCAGCACAAAAGCCATCTCTACGGCTGCTGACGAGCTAAGCCCTGATTCCATTGGTAAATCACTGATTACCAGAACATCCATTCCGGAAAGCGTGTGGCCAGCCTCTTGTAGTGCCCAAGCGACACCAATTGGATAGTTGAGCCAGGGCCCAACCACGCTTGAGGCTTGAACATTGAGAGAGGGCAGCTGAAATCGCCCCTTTTCCTCAAAGTTGATAGCTTGAATAACCACCTGACCATCTTCACGGGGGGCCGCTGCGAGCCAAACGGCTTGTTCGATAGCAGCCGGCATAACGAAACCCTCGCTATAGTCAATGTGCGCCCCTAGCAGGCTAATTCGCCCTGGTGCTCGAATGATTACGGCCGTTTCCCGACCAAATAGTTGATAAAATTGCTTGCGAAGTTCGTTTTGGATCATTGATTTTTAGCCAACGTGAATGAGTTACCTACCCCAAACGATACGTTAAGGAGTTCGCCAGTAACGCAAAAACCCACAGACTTAGGCATCACGCCGCTAGCGCATGGCCAACTCTGTGGGCTTTTATCAAAAAATAACAGTTAATAGTTCGGGTTTTGTTTCCAGCCTATCAATTAGACTTACTCAGATAAAACGTGTCTGTCATAAGGACATCAGCGCATTAAGGGCCCCGACGATCAAGCACGGGTGCATAAAAGGCGTTACACCCCCCTAGCTGAGAACACCCCTCAACGGGAATTTCTGCTGCATCATCGAAGTCGTACACCCCTTCAACTGATCGGCAGACAGGGCAGGCATCAAAATCGACTAAAATACGAACTTTTGTGGCAACGCCGCCTTCCTTGATTTTTTTGAGTGCGGCTTTTGCTTCAGCACGCTTTTTCTTTTCTTCTTGATCCACTGCGATCTCCTAAATGTGTCAGGTATGAGGTATCAAGCGTAAATGGATTTTTTGCTACCGTGAACCAGACCGTTGATTTGGCGAATTTTACGTGGAATGGGGGTCATTCGCAAGTGAGGGGCGGTGGGGATTAGGGGCTAGGGAGGGGGGACTGGGGATTAGGTAATTGGTAATTGAGTGGTTTTTTGGCTTATAAGCAAGACGATTTTGAACTGTTGTCTACTGTTTCCGCACCGCTCGTTGAGCAAAAATAATTGTGTAGAAAGTTGAAAAAACTTCGGACTCTATTTGTTCTAACTCCTATGTATCTGGGTAAAACAGAGTCGATTAAAGAAGCCGTCAATTGTAATTTAAGAGATAACGGCCGTTATGCCCATGCGCCGCTTGGTTGATACTAAACGCCCGCTGCCTATTTGCTCGACATAATGTGACATTCGGTCACATTCTAGAACAAGCTCATCAAACTTTGGCTCATCGAGCAGGAGAAGTTTTGTATCCTCAACCGCCTTATAGGTCGCTTGATACGGCGTATCGGCAAAAAGCGCATATTCGCCAAAATGCTCACCTTCACCCAGCCTGCCCACGCGAACTGTTTCAGATTCACTTTCAAGCAAGACATCCACGGCGCCAGACACTACAATAAACAGGTTAGATCGAGGCTCGCCTTGTTCGACAATAAGCTCGCCAGCTTTTACCCGCTTGTGCTGGAGACGGGCGTCAATGGTAGCCAACTGCTGTGGGCTTAAACTGCTAAATAGGGGCATCTTTTTAAGCAAGCGCCGCTCGTCGGCGCCAGAGTTGACCTGGTTGGACAGCGTCGTGTCAGCCCGCAGTAATGGGTCAAATTTATGGCGATCGATGACCAACGCTTTGACGCGCGTTTTGGTGCGATAGGTAAATTGATAGGCCCCTTGATCGAGAAGAGCATTGGTGCCAAAGTATCCTCCTGGCTCCAGCTTGCCAACCGGTTGCTCGTTGTGCAAGATGTCCACCTCGCCTTCTTCGATTAAATAAAGTGAGCCTGCATTTTGTCCTTGCCGAGCCATGACGACGCCATTTCGCCCAGACCACCGCTCAGCGATAGCGTAGGTTGATTCAACGGCAGCGTTATCAAATCCGGCGAAAATATCAGCACGGCGTAAAAGCTCTAAGCGGCGATCTCGGGCGTTCACAAACCCAGATGAAAGTTGACTACCCCATTTGGTGCCGGAAAGCACGTAGCGAGCCAAGGTTTCGGATTGTAGCCACGGCAGACTGTCGTAGGCGGCTTGTCCGGCAGCGCGCGTGAAGGGTGTTCCAGCTAAATCGTCAAGCCGATCAACGGCAAGCAGAAGCGCCTTTTGAGCCCGATCACCAATTTGAATAATGGTGGCGTCGGGGTCAAGCACGCGCAAGTTTTGGAGCTGGCTCTCAATGAGGGCTAGACGACGACCGCCGAATACCGTTTCGTAAGTATCGAATAGGGCGCTTAAGAAGGCATTAAACGCCGTAACGAGCCGGGTGCGGTCGTCATATATTGCCGTTCCTGCCTCTTCTACCGTGACGCGACTAAATTGCGCTAACGCACCGACCAACAGGTAGTGCAAAGCGCCAAACAGCCACAGCCCGGCTACGATGAGGTGAAGCTGGGGGGCAAACTGCACCCACGGCGATAGCATGATCGCTAAGACCAAAACCAGCCATGATAGCCAAAACCGAGAGCCATAAAAATTGATGAGTAGGGGGGCTTTAAACATCAACCCTAAAAAGACGCCAAGATGGATCAGGGCTGTTGTTAGCCAGCGCCACCATTCTCCAGCGAAATCGCCCTGAATGGTAACGGCCGTTAAATAAGACAGCGGGCCAGCCAAGATCATCAACCCCATGACGCCTCGGTCGCTCCAGTCGAGCCATTCCGGTCCGACAGTCAGCCAGGCGGCAAAGCCAGCGCCGATAAGAAGCACAGCGAAAAGCATCAACGAGAAGTCGACCCAAAATGTGTTCGTAAAATTGAGCCATCCTAAAATGAGGGCGACAGGGGCAGCGGCTAAGGTCCAAAGCGCGTATTGGAATTCAGACCCCGGTAGCTGACGGGCCACCACTATCAAAGCGCCAACGGCCGTTAAGTACAGCAGGCCAATCAACAGATTCCCGCCTACATTTTCGTAAGGGAAGGTGCCCAAGAAAAAGAAAAGGGTGCCAATTGAAGTGATAATGGGTGCCCCAATTAAAAAGGCCAGCACATCGGGGCGGCTCAGCAGGTTTCGGTTTGAGAGCCATTCAAGCCCCCTTTGGATTTGTGACCAACCGTAGTGGAAAAGATAGTAGAGGAGCGGCCCGAGAATAACGGCCGTTAACGCCAGCACCCCCAATTTTCCCCAGAAATTTGATGATTCCCACGTGTCTGCAAAAAATTGCCCAATCCGAGAGCGCCAAAAGTAAACTGCTAACCCTAAGGCATATATAGAGTAAACAAAGGCCAGTGCCCCAAAGATAAAAAAGGCCCGCTCTGCTCGGTCGAGTGAGGCGGAGAAGTTGCGAAATGAGCCTGTTTCACGGAGGCGCGGCCGCACGGTTTCGCGCCAAAATTCAAAGGCTCTTGCCCGCAGTCCCGGCATTTCTAGCCAATCCATGAGCATAAAGTAGCCGTCTAGCTCGAGCAGCGGGTTGAGATTGATAAAGGCGGTGAGGTAGCCCACAAACCCGATTTGGGCAATAAACCCTTCCCAGAATGCAGGGATGGTTAGGTTGAGGGCTGGGAGATTAACGGCCGTTAAGATCAACCCAGCTAATCCCCCCATCAACATGCCCGAGTACGGACCCGCCCAAGAGACTGCAATCCGTGCTCGGCTGGGTAACATCCATGTATCTCGCGTGTCTACAAAAAAGGCGGGGAATCCCCAGTAGATTAAGAAGCCGCCTCGGTTTAGTTCACGGCCGTAAAATTTTACCGTCAATCCGTGGGCGAGCTCATGGATAAAAATGACAAAGAGGTTAGCAAGGATAAAGGTGCCGACGCTAAATCGAGTGGGGGCCAGCTCAAACATCTGTGAGAGCAACCCCAAGCCAAAAAGTGCCCCACCAAAGAGGACAATAAATAACAGGGCCAATTGGCCAATGGTGCCATAAAGAAAGCGGGTTTGTCGATAGAGTGGGTTAAAAAAATCTTCTAACCCATCAATCGTAAATTCAGAGTGCAAAAACCCTTCTAAAATACGTTTGCCCCGTCCTGCAGGGGCCAATGCCTCTAATGCTTCCCGCAGCTGCTCATACAAATTCACGGGCTCATCATGTAAAAAGCCACCTTCTTTCAAATCAGCAATTAAGCCATTGAGATGTCCGATAGGGAGCGTTTGATAACGTTTGAGACTGTAAAAAAGGAGATCTTTGATGGTGCGGCGGCCGTTCATTTGCCAGTAAAGCGCATAATCTGACTCTGACAGGCGCAAATATGATTTTGTTTCTGGCTGTTTGAGAACGTAATATGACTCTTCGTTGTATTTTAGGCGCACAACTTCGACACCGCGCCGACGATGAGGTTTATAATATGCTGGATCAGACTGTCGATTAACGACTTCCCAGAAAGGGTGATTTTGTTGTGCGTCCATTTAATCGCTATATTAACACGTGTAAGTGAAGAACAAAAAGGTCTGTGATATGCCATTGTTTTGTAACCGTTGTTGGTATCCTTGTTGTCATTTTCATTAAGCAATTTTGAATGTATGGTTTTTTTGGAGAATTACTTAGACTATCTTTGGCACCTTGGTATAAAATCGACATGGAGGTAAGAAATGGGTTTTCTGAGGAATCTATTTGGTGGTGGTAAAAAAGAGCAGAAATATGTCGATAAGAATGGCATTTATCTGTATGTCAAAGTGAATAATTTGGATAGTCGTGTCAAAGTACGGGCTGACAAACAGCACGATCTAATGCGAACCGACACTGGTTTTGTTTGGAACAAGACGATTGTGGACGCCAAATATTTTCGACGCATGCAGGCGACTGTTTTCTTTGACAATAACTACAACATTACAAACAGCGAGTTAGACGGCGGCACGTTTATTAGCGAAGAGGAATACCTTTTGGCAGAAACGGCCGTTTCCGAAGAAGAATAAGTTAGGGAAAATGGGTTTAAGTGTTCCGAAGTTTCTAAATTGAAAAACACCTTAGATAAAAGCTTCGGAACCTCGAGAAAACGAAGTTGATAGCTGTCGTTTTATTCAAAACAGGAACTTCGTTTCACTTAGTTTATAAGGTGGCTCATTTTTTCAACATCTTGAGGATAAACGATGGCCAAAATCAAACGACCCAAAATCACCATGTACACCTCTGAGTATTGTATGCACTCTCGTTCTGTAGAAACGTTTATGGCGCGCAACAATATTCCCGTAAAGATGGTAAATATTGACAACAGCCAAAGCGCCCGCAAAAAGGTTATGGAAATCAACGACGGTTTTGCCAGCGTGCCGACACTCGTTTTTCCCACCGGGGAAACTATGACCGAACCCTCGCTACGAGACCTTCGTGCTCACTTCAATATTCAACGTCCCAGCTTTTGGGAACACATTAAAAGTCTGTTTAGATAAACTGAAAGAAGTTTACTACTTTGTTACCAAAGGTTTTAAACAGTTCTTCTCTGGGAAAACTCAAAATTTCTTATGTAAAGAAGTGCTTGCTCACTGTATTTCTAAACCGTCTTTCCCGTTTACATCATTGGCAAAATTAATGGTTTACTTGCTTATTCTGCTTGCATTCTTAGCAGACCAACTTTCTAAACGCTGGATTAGCGCCAATGTGACGACTCCTGTTGAGTTGAATCAATGGTTGACTCTGCGTATTACCTACAACGAAGGGATTGCGTTTGGTTTGTTCCAGGGTATTGGCCCAATCGTCGGCTGGTTGACGATTTTTGTATTGGCAGGGATGTTGATTTATTTAACCCAATTGCCGAAGCAGTGGTGGCTTCATCGATATGGATTGGCGCTTTTTATCGGAGGTGGCTTGGGGAATATGGTCGACCGTATCCTCTTCGGTCGCGTCCTTGACTTTCTTGAATCGTCATTTCGCCCCGGCATTTTTAATGTGGCTGATCTGTTTATTTACCTAGGCGTATTTTTCATCCTAATTGGGACAGTTGTTCATCAAGAAGAGCCGCAACCTGAATCTGCCGCTAACATTTCTTGAATCCAAGTTGTCCAATCTTCACCGGGTGACTTCCCCTAATTTTTGAATAAAGAGTTGAATATCTTTGCCATCGTTGTATGGTGCAATAGAGACCCGAACACGGCCGTTTCTTGCGCCACAAATCACCCCTGCCGTTCGCAACGCTTTTGCTGCCTTTTCCGCTTTTATATTTGGATGAGCTAGCGAAACGATATGATGAGCACCATCTCGGTTGTCCCATTTGTGAAAAGGACGCCAGCCTAGCGGGATAACGCCCTGAATTAACTGATTGGCTAATCGTTTAGCATGATTTGCAATATTGGAAACACCAACCGCCAACAGTTGATC
>JBCCFD010000023.1:0-34920 GCA_039029915.1 Chloroflexota bacterium | reverse complement strand
GGGCCAATCCAAACCCAGCAGAATGGACGCTTAAACAGAAGCTCATGAATAAAATTAGCCGTGAGAGCTTGCCCCTTTTAGCAGAAGATGAGCAGCTATTTATACGCGGCACAGAAGTACGCCACCTATTGCGACCGGTTTGGCAGGGGATAAACGGCCGTTTTCTTCTCAAATTTCTCCGAGAATTATTGCGTCATAAAAATAATTGAACTTTGCTAAAAGATGTCAGAAGTGCGCTGATAAATTTGGCATCCTCAACGATTGGTCGAAGCGATCATCATTAGCTGCCAATTGCCCTCTATTTTTTCCCAGCTTTCAAGCCAGGCAAAAACTGTTTCATGCTCCTGTGCCTCACCGGCGCTGCCTGCGGCCGTCAAATGAACCCTTTTGTGAACCAAAATAGATGCCATTGTTCCTTCTTTGGAAACTCGGATGACAGGCGATTCTAAGTCTTCCCAAGCAATAAATTCAACCTGATCAAAGTAAGCCTGGCTTCGCTTTTGGCTCTCCTCACGGCTCGACTGCTGGATTTCCCCCCGATTTGCTTGAAGAATAGGGTCATGAAACGCGGACGTAAATAAGCCTGCGTCATAGGTGAGATGCGCCATCTGATGCTGTTCGTGCAGGTGTCGAAGCAGCGCCGCGTCCACACCTTCATCTGATTGTTCAGGCGATTGCAACAATATGTCAGAGACGCTATCGATGTTGAGATAAACAAACTCATACTTGTACACATCGTCACCCTGTATAAAATCAGATTGTGTAAACAGCTGAATGCCGCTAGGTTGCATGTGCCAGTTTGAGAAGACGACCTCAACCGTCTCTGCGCCACGTCCCGTGTGATTCATTTGGGACAAGCCCAATGGCAGCCCGCTTTCTTGGGAATAGTGAATATCTAATGGTGATTCGAGCGAATCTTTAAACCGGATCGTCCAAGCAGGCTGCTTGGTAAAATGCGAATCGCCTAGCCATTCAGGTGATTCAAGCCGCGTTTGTGGGGCTAGGGCCAGCATATGAAGTTCGTGTCCGCGTAAAAAGGCCTGTGAAGATAGGGGCAGGCTGGCAAAGCTATGCGTTTCAGCATTAAAAAACCATGATGTTTCAGTATCAATGCCCGCCAAAAGCCGACGACCTGTACTGCCCGCCTGAATCATTGACATGCGTCCATCGATTGCTGAATAAATGCGCGTACTAAATTGTCCAGCTGGGCCGGTACATTTTGCGAGCGTGTCAATTGAATCAATCTGTAAGCTATCATTTTTGACGCCCATTGCGTGTCGCGCCGCTGTTAACGTTTTCTCAATCTCTTCCATTTTGTTATAGACCTCTATTTAGGTAAACGGGACTTGGTTATTCATCAATATCAGGACTTACGCACCCTGAGCCTGTCGAAGGGTTAAGAAAGTCACTTCGACAGGCTCAGTGACCGCTATTTGCGTAAGTCCTAAATATTTAAAAGTTGCTCAACAACGGCCGTTTCCAGCACCGCACCAATTGCTTCAAACTTCTCTTTAGCATAGAGCAGGTTTTGTTGCCGAACAGCGTCTGACCGATTCAAATATTTCCCCATCATGAGGTGAACCAAGCCTTGATCAAAGCGCATCCCCTTTTGTTCAGCGACCTTAACTGCTTTACGCCAGCGCTTTTCAGCACGCGCCGTTCTGCCTTGAATAACGGCATACCGGCCCTGAAGAATGTGCGAACGGGCCAGCCCGATTGGATGGTGTCTGGCAAAGCGGGCTAAATCCTGAAGCGCCTTTTCAGCTTTGGCCTGAACGGCCGTGTTCATCCCCTCGCGCTCCAGTCGCGTCAAATACACATCGGCAATAGCTGAAAAAGCTGGAAACAGCACATAAGAAGACGGAATTTGGTCTGGAATCAGTGCAGCAGCCCGCTCTACCTGAGCTTCCGCCTCCCTAAGATTCCCCTGATACAGATAAGCGGCACCCAGCATGCCAAGGGTTTCCGCTTCATGCACATAATCTTCCGGCACTTCTTCAAATATTTTGAGCGACCGCTGATAAAAAGAAATGGCTTCGTCAATATACCCCATTTTCAATCTTGAGTTAGCTTGACCAGTAATCCCCCAAGCAACATGCTCCTTATTGCCGCTATCCACGCCTGCTTCTTCTAGCTTTTTTGACACAATAAACGCTTCTTCATATTTATCTTGGGCGTGAAGCACGTTGAGTAATGTTGCGATCGTATCCCCCATTGTCCGCTTATCCAGAATGCGTTCGCTGAGGGCCACCCCTTCTTTTAGCCGCCGCTCTACGTTTTCCCAAGCGTCCACGCCAATACTAAAAACGCCCGTCGATAAGAGCGCCCAGGCAAGGGCGGGTAAATCGTTTAGCTCGCGCGCAATTCGACGAGCTTGACGGCCGTATTCCATCCCCAGCCGATGAAACCCAATAATCATAAAAATGCCGCACACGCTAGCATAGCCACGCGAAAGCTCTGAGGTCGCTTCGTTTGCTTTTTTGGCCAAAATAAAACGATGAAGGGCTGTATACATCGCCTGCTGGGTCTCGCTTGAAAAGTAATAAACCAAGCCCAAAGGCTCATACACATGCGCCGCTGCCAAACGGCGCTTACTCATTTCTGCGGTTGGTTTACGAAAGAAAAAGCGCACCTTCTCAGGGATTGTTACCAGCCAGAAGTAGTTACCAAACTGGAGAAGTAAATTTGAAATTGTTTTGCTCAGCGGCGCTTCTGGCATCGGCCATCCTAAAAGTGCCAGCGCCTTGAGGAAGTATTGCCGTGACTCAATCAATTGACCCAGTCCAAAGTGGGCATCTCCTAGCAAAATTTGCCACTCCGCCCGCCGGTAATCGTCTAGAACAAAGCTATCTCGATTGGCGGGCAAGGTTTCTGCCAACGCAACCGCTTGGTTAATAAAATCGAGCACTTCACGAAACGCCCCGTTTCTAAACGCCTCTTGTCCCGCTTTCTCCAAATAAACAATCGCTTTTTCAGGAATTTCAGCCCGACTCCAATGGTGGGCCAGTAGCGGATAGTGAGGCACCAGGTCAATTTGATTGGTGCGTTCTAGCCATTCAGCCGTGATTTGATGAAGCTGCTGCCGTTGAGCAAAAAGGAGCAAACTGTAGGCCACCTCTTGAATGGTAACGTGCTTAAAAATGTAGCTCATCTCTGGTGCAGGGGTTTCCAGTGAGGTAATGCCCAGCTGATCGAGATGATCTAAATAGTTGATCAACCTGGGTTTATCGTCGCTCACCGGGTGGATGTCATGCAGGGCTTGGTACAAAAAGACACGTCCAATGACGCTAGCCACTTTTAAGGTGAGCTGCTGGGCTGGGGCCAGCCGATCGATGCGGCTGGTGATGACGCCCTGAATGGTGTCGGGAAAATCAAGCGATTGAAAGGCTGCTTGAGGTGCATCTAGCTGCAAACGGCCGTTTTCCACCTTAATCATCCCCGAATCCCGCAGCGCGTAGGCGAGCTCTTCGCTAAAAAAGGGATGGCCGTCTGCCCGCTCTTGAATAATTTGGGCAATCGTATCAGGGATCGAGTCGACTTGTAGACGATGGCAAACAAGCTGCGTCGCTTCAGATGGAGAAAGCGCCGTTAAGGTCAAATGGGCCGTTGCTTCATCTTCCTGTAGGCGCCTGTACTCGGGCGGAGCATTGAGTTGAGCAAGGCCATTACTGGCTGCATTGCTCATTAACGGCCGTGTTACCAAAACCAACATCAATGGTGACAGCGACTTTCTAACTACTTCCATCAACGCCCATGAGGCAGAATCAAACCAGTGTCCATCTTCAAGGATAATAAAGAAGGTGGAGGTGGCCCGAACCGTCTGCAGCAGGGCTGAACTCAATAAATCACGCGTGTTTTCAGCCCGAATATCACCAGTAAACTGAGCGGTCAGCTCATTATCAGGCAGATGCAGCGGCAAAACAGCGTTTAACAAAGGGGCGCGCTCTTTCAAAGCATCCGGCAAGCGATTAGTGACCTTTTCCAAAATCAAGGCGTCATCGTCCCCATCGCTGATATCAAACAGACCGCGAAACACACCGCGCCAAGCGTGATAAGGGGTATTTTGCTCGATTGCATCTCCGGCCCCCAGCAGGTAAGCAACACCCAGCTCTCGCGCTTGGGCCTGCAAATCAGCCACTAAGCGGGATTTACCGATACCGGCTTCCCCTTCAATAATGAGTTGCGAAGAACGGCCGTTTAACAGCGCCGCCAAATGGCTTTTTAAAATCTCTCGTTCAGACGTGCGGCCCACCATGGCAACCATATCACGCCCTTTTAGATGGGCTTCGGGCTGGGCAAAGCGGGCTTCGGTGACCGAAAACGCCTCTTGGGGAGCGTCAATTCCCTTAAATTTAATCATGCCTTGACTGGTGTAGTTGAACCGAACGGCCGTTTTCTTGACCGCCTCACTAACCAGCACTGCCCCGGGCACCGCCTGACTCATTAAACGAGCCGCCATATTGACCTGATCCCCCAATCCCGAATAGGTTCTGCGATTATAGCTACCATATGCACCCACATACATGGGGCCTTGACTAATGCCAATCTGCATCGCCTCGATAAAGGAAAGCGACTCAGGCCGATTTTGCAGCTCTAACGCAGCGGCCACGGCGCGGGCCTCATCATTTTCATGGGCAATGGGCGCCCCAAAGAGTGCATAAAAATGACTCCCTTTATCCCCCATGATGACCTGCAGCAAATAGCCTTCATAATTCGAAAGGACCGTTTGCACCCATTGAATATACTGATTCAATTTCTCCCCCGCTTCTGGGTCTTTGTCATAGTCAAGACCGCTAAACTTTGCAAACAAAGCCACGGCTGGGCGTAACTCGGCTAAAAAGTCACCCAGCCCCTGATTCAAACGCTGATAAACGGGGGGTAAAAGCCAATTACGGCTGTTTTCTTGAGGGAGAGGCGGCAATGTCGGCCATGATTTTCGGGGTGAAAGTGGCGGAGGCGTTGTAATTAGGGCGACTTTTTGCTCAGACTCACCGGTGCGCCATTCCGCGACTTTTATTAGACGAAGCGCCTTAACGATCTCTTCTCCAACCACAATTTCGTCTTGTTCAACCAGCTCGCCCGCTTCAGCAACGCGATCCATCAGCTCGCCCGCCAGCACATCAATCGTCATTATTCGGGGATGCCCAACTAACAGCCTAGAGACTTCTCCAGCGGCAACGGCGACTTTAATCCCAAACGGAATAGCTGAATTGCCGGGAGTAATCACGGCTGAGAAGCGGTCCATCACCTGCTGCATGGCAAAAGCGGCCGCTGTGGCCACACTGCCCTCATCCTGATCAAACCAGCAAGTGATAGCATCCCCTGCAAAGCTAATCACGCTGCCTTGATATTGATGCACTTTATCAATTAAGGCCCCGTACACCTGATTCAGCTGATCGCTTAGCATCTCAACCCCTCGCTCAGCGCCTAGCTCTTTGGTTAAAGCCGAGGTTAAAGGGGTAAAGCCGGAAATGTCAGCGAATAAAACCGCGCCCTTTGTTCGTTCGGAAAGCGCATTGCCCGTCACCAATGCCTGACGACGCTCCATAGGTACGTATGCTGATAAAACTTCATTTATATTTGGCATTTTTGCAGACTTCTCTTGTTGATGAGTAATCCTTCATTACATCAGAAATTTTAAATTTTTTCAGAGAAGAAGTATTTAAAAACTTTGGTAACAAAGTCGTAAACACCAAAGAAGCAAATTTCGGTTTTCTGATCATTAAACCGTTTGAGGTTTGCCTCTTCTATCTTACAGAACACACAAATTGACTATAGCGTAATATTGTGCGTTGCTAGACTATGCTCTTATCGAATTCACGCTTTCTTACTTTATATTTTACCCTTTTTTATGTGACGACCACAGGTAAGGAATTGGTCCTTTTTCTGACCCATTTTTAGATAGACACAAGGATTTCCAGAGAGGTTTGGTACTTATGTAAATTTCACAAAATAACTTGAAATAAAACGGGGCGGAAATGTGAAATTTACTCGGTGAAAATCAAATTTGAGTCGATTCTTTTTCAAGATATTTCTTGATTTTCACATAAGTCCTATGATTTATGGGGATAAACGGCCGTTTTTGTAAGGGCATGCTTCAATCCTATTTTGCATCCTTCTGGCAGAGCCGTTCGCAGTAATCCAATACCCCCCACAATTGTCAGGCGATTTGCTAAATCAGCCCATCTTGGCAACCGACGCAAAATATTTGTTTGTACTTATTTGTGAAGTTTATATATGGTGGAAAAAAAGCCCTAATGACCAATCATCAATGACCAATTATCAAGTTCTTAAATTCAACAGACGCAGCTTCTCCCCGACTGAAATGGCAATATTGCGCATCACCTGCATGCCAATGCGGGGGAAGCGGTTAATAAGGTGTTCAAAATCATCGTGCTTGAGCGCAACGAGGGTGACATCCGTAGCGGCAACGGCCGTTGCTGTAAACGGCTGATGGCTAACCAGCGCGATTTCACCCAGAAAGTCCCCTTGCTCAATCCCCCCCACAATGTCTGTCCCTTCTGGCGCGATGATATCTAAACGGCCGTTCATCACCATAAAAAACGTATCTCCCGACTCACCCGCCCGCAAAATCGTTTCTCCCTGCGGTACATCAATCAGGCGACACAGTCCGGCAATCTTCGTGAGTTCGCCTTCTTCCAAGCCCTCAAAAATCGCCATCTTTTGCGTTGTTTCATTGATTGAGATGCCAATGCGCTTCTCTTCAAAGCCCGCCCGCACCAGATCAAAAATCTCCCGACTGCGGTCAGTTAGCTGGACATTATCAACGTCGTATGGCACATAAAGCTTCGCCATTTTAATCGTATCCAGTCGCTCCACCTCATAAAACACAAACGAAGGGCAGTAGGCCACTGGCACAAAGCCTAAATTACTCAGCGTCCGCTGAATTTCAGGCCAATAAGCACTAACGGTAATTTCAATATATTCCGCTTTGTAAATCTCTTTTGCCCAAGCGTCCAGCTCTTTGAGCAGATACCCAGCGATCTCGTCTCGCAGATCGATCAGTTCTAGCACCTTAATCGAACGACCAATGTAATCGTATGAAAAGCCAATTGCCCCTACAATATCGTCATCCTCACGCGCCACCAAATAGCGGGAGTTGCGGGATTCGAGCATAAACAGCCCGTAGCTTAGCTGCAGGTTCCCAAATATATGACGCCGATGCAGTCGGCCGCGCGGAATGCGCAGCAGGTTAGGCATGACAGATTCAGACAGCTCTTCGACGCGAAAGCCAGTGCCAATCGGGTAACCGTCGGTGTCTTCAACCGCTATCAAATCATCTTTCAAGCCTAAATTCCGCAGGGCGTGCTTGCCCAGCATAAACACTTCAGGGATAACGCGCGGATTATTGCGGCGCAGCTCATGAGCTGGCCCAAACATCTTAGCCATCATGACGAGGCTTTCCCGCTGATCAAGCAATACTTTTTGGGGCAAGAAACCAATGGGGCGCAAATCGTGCTTTTCGGAGATTTTTTGAGCGTAGGGATGAGCCGTACGACATTCGGATAGTCCAAAGTGGAGGCGGCGCTCGGCAAAGGAGAGACGCGCTTCCATTAAGGCTGTCCCTACCCCCTGGCCCCGATACTCTGGATGAACGGCTAGCCGACCAAATTCACCGCACAGGTCAGAATAAGCACCTACTTCAAAGTAGACAGACGCAGTGCCAGCAATACGGCCGTTTAATTCTGCCAGCAAAAAGAGATAGCTATCCTGATAAATACTCCGCTTCAGCCATTCATCGCTGTAAAACTCTTTGTACGGATAGTTTTCACCATAGCTTGTATAAAACAGCTCTCTTAATGCGGGTAAATCAGCTTCAGAAACTTGACGAACTAGAACATCGCTCATGGACTGCCAGTATAGCAGTGTTTTGAGTAGAGAAAAAAGAAGAGAAGACAATATCCCAAAATTTTACTAACGGGAATGCCGAATCTAATACTGATAACAAATGAATTTTAGGTAAAATGTTTCCCGAGTAGATAGCTTGAATTTAAATCAGCCACTTTAGCCAATTTCTCAAAAAGGAAAATAATTGCCTTATGTTGTTTAATAGCCCGCTACATGAAACCAAAGCCAATCGCCTAATTGAGCAATTTAACCTTAAGCCAAATAGCTCAGTTCTTGAAATTGGCTGTGGAGACGGTGAGTTTTTAGTTCGCGTGGCAGAAAAATACAAAATTGATGGTCTAGGCATTGATGCGAATGAACAGCTTATCGAAAAAGCGCAAAACAAATCAAATCAACGCCTTAAACTCAGTAACCTCCAATTTTTGACACAAGATGCCACAACTTTTTCTAGTGAAAGGAGGGTCTATGATTTGATTATTTGTATTGGATCTGAGTTTATCTTTGGAGGTTACGAAGCCGCATTAAAAAAATTAAAATTGTTGCTTACCGAAGATGGACTGTTGCTGATGGGAACAATTTTTTGGAAACAGCAACCTGCCGATGAATATTTACAGTTGATGGGCAACAAGAATCCTCATTTTAACCATTTATCAACTGTAGAAAAAGCGGTTCATCAAGGATTTATTCCTTTATACATTTGTCGCAGTAATGACGATGAATGGGATGATTTTGAAAGTTCATTCACTCAGCGCAACTATTTGGATGCTTTAAAGTCAAGCTCATCAGATGGAAGAGCGAAACAAATTGAAGACTTGTTTAAATGGCAAAGTGGTTATCTCAAATGGGGGACGAATACGATGGGGTTTGGATATTACCTATTCCGCAATCTTTAAAACTCTTAGGTTCAACAGGGGATTAAGAAAGAGAGAAAAGAGAAGGATGAGGTACTAAGGACGAAGGATAAAAAGCAAATAGTGAAAAGTAAATAGTATCCAATACACCAATTCTCTAATCATCCCCCCCCTCTTACGCAACATTTACACTCCCGTGCTATTGTCGTCCTGTTGTGCTGGCTATGCTACAATCCCGCCGGCTGGAAGAAAATAATCTATGAGCTCAATTGTCGACATCCGAATTCTGCAGCGTGAGTATTTGCTCGCCATTACCCGCGCTTTGACCGCTGAGTTAGACCTTTCAGACTTACTCCGCCTTATCTTACAATCAAGCGTTGAATTGGTCTCCGGAAAGGCAGGCTTAATCGCCTTGACTGACCCCGACACAGAGCTTTTACAAGTAGCGGCCGTTTATGGCATTCCAGCCCCCGTTGTCGATCACTTTGCACCGCTTTTGCGCGACCTGCCCGTTGCGGATGGCGCTGCCCAAGAAGCTGAGCTGACCCGCCGTTTAGGCATTGTGGCCCGCAATGCCGATATGGGGCTTACGCAGATGATCCGCCTACCAATGAAAGATGGCGAAAAAGTGCTGGGGCTTATTTATGTGTTCATGGCTGGCCAATACTTTATGGTTGAAGATGCGTCTGCTCTTCTACGCAGCTTCGCAGAACAAGCCGCTATCGCCGTTAAAAATGCCCGCCTCTATCAGCAAATTAACAAAGAAAAACAGCGTCTCGACGCCATTATTCAGCAGAATGCAGATGGCGTTATGATTTTAGACCCATCGCTACGGATTACTGAATTTAACCAAGCGCTCAGCAATATGACGGGCTGGCGCACGGAAGATGTGATCGGGCAGCCCCACAGTGAGATTTTCAACTGGGACAGCCTTAAAACCGAGATGGATCTACACAAGGCGCTAGAAACGGGCTGGCCTTTGCCCGGTGCAGCCCACCTTTACGTTGAAGGGGATTTTCAACGTCCTGAAAATGCCAAGCACCAAACGGCTGATGGGAAGGTCAAGAGTTTGGGCGTCACGTATGCGCCGCTGATGGATGGCAACGGCCGTATGACCGACATCATCGCCAATGTTCGAGACCTCACCCGGTATCGCGAGGAAGAAGCGCTCCAAAAAACGTTTATTTCGGTTGTCAGTCATGAGCTCAAAACACCCGTCTCGATCATCAAGGGATATGCGGGTACACTTCAGCGGCAAGATGCCAACTGGTCACCAGAAATTATGCAGGAATCGCTCATGGTGATCGAAGAAGAAGCAGACAATCTGACCGACTTAATTGACAGTTTGCTCGAGGTATCACGTTTACAAGCGGGCACCTTCTCGCTCGAAATTAGCGAAAACGTCATTTTGCCCCTGTTAGTTAAAAACACCGTACGCAAATTTAGCAGTCAGGCTAAAAAGCATACTTTTATTCAAGAATTTCCCGAAGATTTCCCCGCCATCACCGGAGATGAACGTCGTTTAAATCAGGTCTTGAACAATCTGATTAGCAACGCTATCAAATATTCACCCGACGGTGGCGCTATCAAGCTTTACGGTGCAGAACACACGGATTACGTGACTGTTTCTGTCCAAGATTCAGGCATTGGCATCCCTGAACATGAACAGCATCGTATTTTCCAACAATTTTCGCGGCTCGATAATGCATTAAGCCGCAAAACAGAAGGCACCGGATTAGGTCTGTTTTTGTCTAAATCGATCATTGAAGCGCATAACGGCCGTATTTGGTTTAGCGGCAACGAAGACTCACCCGGCACAACCTTTACATTTTCACTCCCAAAAGACAAAGACGATAGCTAGAGCTAGCGCTAGAGGATACAAACCAATGAGGCGAATGCCACCCTCTAGCTCAGACCTCTAGCTCTACAAACGAGGTATCCATGCAAACACAAGTGTCGTGTCCGCAATGTGGCACAAATTTTCCAACCGAAGTTCATCAAGTCGTTGATTCAAAACGGACACCACAACTCAAGCAAGCGCTGCTCAACAACCAGCTTAACGTGGCCCAATGCCCCAGCTGTGGCTTTCAGGCCCAGCTTTCAACCCTACTTCTTTTCCACGATCCTGAGTACGAAGTCTTTATGGTACACGTGCCCCAACAGCTCAACCTCAACACCGAACAGCGGGAGCAAATGATTGGGCAAATGGCACAGCAAGTCATGAATGCCCTGCCGCAAGAAGATCGTCGCGCTTACATGTTTCAGCCTGAGATCATGCTCAATTACCAAACTTTTATGGAGCGGGTTTTAGAAACGGAAGGGATCACCAAAGAGATGATTGCCCGACAAAAAGAGCAGTCAGAACTGTTGCGTAAGCTTGCCCAGGCAGATGGAGACGTCATGGACTACCTCATCCAAGAAAACATGAAGCTGTTTGACGATGAATTCTTCTCAATGATGCAACTTTTCCTCGACCAATCGCTGCAAATGCAGGACAGCAAAAGCGCAGCGAACCTGACCAATTTACGCGCCAAACTCATGGAAAAAACGCCAGCCGGTCAAGAGATGCAGCGGCGTCAAATTGCCCTGCACAAATTCAATCAAGAAGGTAAAAAGCAAGGCGGTCTGTCACCACAGCTATTGCTTGACCACATGGTGGCAAATATTGATGACTTTGCCATCATTGATGGGCTAGTTGCTGCCGGGCAGCAAGCCATGACCTATGACTTCTTTACCATGATGACCACAGAGATTGAAAATCGCCAAAAAGATAACGATACCGCCACGGCCGAAAAATTAACGCAGCTTCGTGACCGCTTGCTGGAGTTCCAAAAAGCGATGCGAGCTGAATCAGAAAAGATGCTGGGCGAAGCCAATCAAGTCATTCAAGCTATCCTGCATGCACCAGACAAAAAACAGGCCATTGCCGACAATATGGGCAATATCGACGACACCTTTATGTATGTCCTGTCTGCCCAAATGCAGGAAGCGCAGCAGGCTGGTGATAAAGAGATGTTCAAAGGGTTAGCAGAAATCCAAGCGGTGCTCATGACGCTGATTGAAAGTCAGCTTCCTCCTGATATCCAAATGCTTAACCAGCTTGTACGCGCCGAATCTGAGGCTGAGCAAAATGCGATCCTCGATACAAATGCACCGCTGATTAAGCCTGAGCTACTGCAAATGATGGACCGCGTTATTGCCCAAGCCAAAGAGTCAGGGCAAAGCGATCAAGAAGCGAGGTTGACAGCAATTAAAGGGAAGATTGCGGCGCGAGTTGGTTAATCAATAACGGGCTGTAGAGCTGGCTCATTATGATGTTTAAAACACAGGTCAATCTGTTGAGGCAAGGTTCTTGAAATGGAGAGATCTGTAGGAATCTCATTGTGAGAGAAGAAGGCCACTTCGGCGGTTTCCATACTTGGCGTTGCTTCCCCTCCCACAATTTGGCACAAAAAGAACATTTTATAGGTGTGGGTGAACATCTTGGGGTGTGGGTGCTGATCACGATCCAGCATCGCAATCAGTTTGACTACTTCAGTTTCAAAGCCAGATTCTTCATATACTTCGCGCGTCACTGCCGTTTTTGGAGAATCTCCCACATCTGCCCAACCTCCGGGTAGCGTCCACCGACCACCGTCTGCAATTTCTCGAACTAGCAAAATTTGATTGTCACGAAAAACTGCGCCCCGAACGTCAATTTTGGGTGTGGCGTACCCTTTTTCTTGGGCAAAAAGATTGGCAATCTCATCAGAAGCGCCAGCTGTTTGTTCAGCTGAGATAACGGCTGTTAATTTCTGGAGCTGTTCATACCGTTCAGCGTCGTATGGGTCTTTCGTGTACGCTAAGCCAATTTGAGCAATCGACTGCAGTTCACGGAGCCACTTTAGCCAAGCCATACCGACTTATTCACGACCCTGCTTAAATAAAAGAACCACCTCACCCAAATGAATCTCATCCCCATCTTGCAGCTGAGTGCCATAATCGGGCACCTGCCGATCATTGACCCAAGTACCGCTGGTGCTTTGTTCATCATAAATGCGGTAATGACTGCCCTCGAGGCGCAGCGTGGCGTGAACGCGCGATACAGTAATATCTTTGTCAAAAGCAATATCCGATTGGGACGGTGAACGGCCGATTCTGACCGTCAAATCACGCAGCGCAAACGATTTATCAACCGTTGATTTTGTGGTAACCACTTCTAGGTGCGCCATCGGCTGCGTTGTTACGGAATAAGAAACGTGTTCATCACTAATAACGACCTGTGGCTCGCGAGAAGTCGCGGTGCGGCGTCGCCCTTGAGGAAGCAAGCGGGTGAGCTGTTTCAACCAACCATTCCGCCACGCAAAAAACCAAACCGCAGCCGCAATGCCTAAAAGCACCACGCTAATCAAAACGGTTCGCAGCGTCGAGCCACCTCCTAAACCAGCAGACAGCTCTGGCGGAATCGTTCGCGGTCCTTCGTTGACAGTTAAAATCAGTTCAGGGCTGCGCGCCAAAATGCCTTGATCATCCAGAATCACAATTTCAATCGCGTTGTTGCCATATTGAAGGGTGGAAACGGATGTTGAAAACTGAGCAATATTATTCACCGGAATATCAGCCACTGTGTCTCCATTGACAACGAACTGAGCCGCATCAAGGGTTCGCTCAACGCCATCGAGCCATTGGAGCGTGGTGTTGAACTGTAGATTCACGGGCCGATCCAAGTTTGGCAGGCTCATAGTGCGGGCATCCGCCGACAGATTCACTACGATAGATGGGATATTGTCAGGGATAGAAACGGCCGTTTCGGCCACCAAGGACGGATCATCAGCTAAGGAAACCGAAATCGTAGCGTCCCCCGGCGTTAAGGCAGACGCTGTATACAGCACGCGCGTTTGCGATCGGAAACCTGCAATGCGATTCCAGATAAGCGGCCAATCCTCATCATTGCTTACAAAAGCGGCGATCCCCCCTGACTCTGCTGAAAGTTCGGCCAAATACTCCTGACCAGCACCGCGGCTAAAATCGCCCAAATCATCATTCAACAGCCACAGTGTATGTACCGGAATACCTAACTCTGCGGCCAGTCGGGCCACATCCTCTGGCTCATTGCGAGTGCTCACTGAATCAGTGCCATCCGTCAGCAACACAATAGATGCCGCCATACCTTCGGTAGGCTTCAACCCCTCTATCTGATTCAACAGTTCAAAGGTGCTATCCAGCAAAGCGGTAGCCCCTGTTTCAGGAATTAATGGCGTCACAAAGAGATTGCGCACACTATTATGGAAGGGTACCGGCTCCAATAGCTGGGTCGGTTCTGACGCCCCTACTTGAAAAACAGCCACGTAATCAACCTGCTCCTGCATCCCCACAGGGGAAGCGTAGGCTTGGATCGCGTTTTGAACGGCCGTTAATTGATTCGTCACACCTGTCGGAATATCAATCAAAAAGATAGTTAGCGTGCCAACATCTTCTTGACCTTGAATGGAAACCGGGCCAACTGGCGCACCATTGCTCTGAATCGACAGCGTGCGCTGTGAAAAGTCAATTGGATTCCCTTGCTCATCACGTCCATATAGCCGTAGTCCGACCGTTGGGATCGCTTCCACATTCGTGTCTGTGATTGTGAGCTTGGCAACCGGGACATCGGGCAGGTCATCGTCTTGGGCAACAAGTGATGAAGGCACCCAAGCAAATAGCAAAATAAGGGAGAAAAAATAGGATAATTTCAGCAATTTCATCTGTGTCTCTTTCCCATTGGGGGGTTGTGACTATAATAACAGACGACTGATTGAAAGTAAACATAACACAACAACGGGCAAGCGGCGTTTTACCTACGCTTAAACAACTTTTGATGACATCAATAATAAGGCGGCACGGCCACAAAAGTATAAAGAAGCATTCCATAAAGCTTATTCAAATCATGCTTCTTTTTGTCCTGCTCCTAATTGCTACCTTAACAAGCTCAGCGCAAGGAACTGTAACCCTATTTTTGAGCAAACCTGATTTAACGGCGTTCCCGCTAGTCAGTCTTAATGTACGGTCGGCAGGGTTTGAAAGCGTACCGCTGGCCAGCTTTGACGGATTGAGCGTCCGTGAAAATGGGATTCCAATTGCTGAAGTGAGCTTAACGTCTATTCCCGTTGGGATGGATGCTGTATTTGTGCTGGATGCAAATGAGACGGCTCAGTTTGTTGACATTGAAGGGGATGTGAATCGGGTGGGTAAAATGCAGGCCAGCATCAATCGTTTTGGAGCCCGCTTCATGAATCCATCAGGATTAGATACCATATCAGTAGTTGTGCCTGATAGCAGTCATGAAAACGGCCGTCTTCTTATAAACGCCATCACAGCCCCAGAGCAAATCGACCCTGGATTTGCCAATTGGACACCGACTTATCCAGCCACAGCACCGCTTAATGAGATGATGCTTGTGGCAATGGATCATTTGAGCGACCTTCAAACCAGCAATCGCTTCCAAGCTATTCTGCTCATGAGCGACGCCGGTCGGCTCGATGAACTGCTCAACACGTCAGGCATTGTAGAGCAGGCCCAAAATAATAACATCGCCATTTTTGTTGCCATCGTGGGGTCAGGGGCCAGCTTTGAAGAGATTGAAAATGCAGCAGCCCTCTATCAGCCCACCAATGGCTTCTTCACACCGCTCCCCAACTCCGCTGACACAGATCCCATCTACCTCATTTGGCAACGGCAGTCGAATCAGGTGCAAGTCCAATATCAATCGTTGGTGCGAGAAAACGGCCGTTATCCGCTCAGCATTAATGTAGGGCAAGCCAACGCCAGCAGTGAATTCGAGCTAAATTTACAATCCCCCGAAATCACGCTTGCTTTAGAGAATGATGCCATTCGAAGAGTGGGAACGGCCGTTGATACCCCCCTAGAGAATTTGGTGCCCGCCGTTCAGCCGATTGATATAACGGTAAGCTGGCCAGACAATATCGAGCGAACGTTTGAAGCGGTTCAGCTATTCGCCAATAATCAGCCTGCCACCCTGCTAGATGAACCGGCACAGGTGGGCAATCAGCTACAGGTGCGCTGGGATGTGTCAACTGTTGAGGCAGGTGCATATGAGCTGTATGTTGAGGTGACTGACAGCTTGGGCAAAACGGCCGCTTCTGACACGCGTCTAATTTCCATCATTACTGAATGGCCTGATCCACCAACCCCAACGCCTGCCCCAACCCCAACCGCAACACCAACGCCAACCCTTACCGAAAATATTCGACGAGAGGTTAATTTAGTGGGTTGGTTTGGCGGTGCTTTAGTTATCTTAATGGGACTTATCCTGTTGCCGTTGGTTTTGAGACGGCGCAATAATCGACAAGCCAGCCGCTATCAAAACAACCAATCTGAGCCACCGCCAATCGCCCCGTTTCCTGATGTTCTTGAACGAGAACATACGGCCGTATTGGCCCCCGTCTCTCCCAATGCCAAACAGCTCGTTTTATCTGAGGACAATGTGTCAATTGGTCGTCTGGCGGGCAATACCACCCTCCAAATTCCGGACCGCTCTATTTCGACACTTCACGCTCGAATCCGCTGGCAAAACGGCCGTTATTGGCTCTACGACGAGGGCAGCGACACCGGCACCTACCTAAATGAGGAGCGATTAGGTTTACGCCCAGCCCCTCTCAGCGAAGGCGACACCATTCGTCTAGGCCGTCTGATTTATCAATTCTTGCTTTATCCACTGGGATTCGAAGAAGAATAGCACTGTGCTTTATCGCAGCGAAGGGGTGACAGAGTAGAGGAGTGACAAAGTAATTGAATAACCAATCATTCACAGCGAGTGATTGTTACAGGTACAAGCAATGTTAGCCATCAGGTTTAATAGCCAATAACCAATAACAAATCCCCAATTCCAAATAAGGAGACCCTATGACAACAACCGTCGTTTTCGACATGGACGGCCTAATGGTTGATACAGAACCCATATCGCATGAAGCGTGGCAGATTTTTTTACGGCCGTATCATGTTCAGCTCTCCCAAGACCATATTCAACAGCTCATCGGCTTACGCGGTGATGTTTCCTCTAAGATGGTGCAAGAGTTTTTTAATCTACCGCTCTCTGCTGAACAAATTCAAAACCAAAAAGGGGCCATCTTTGCTACTTTGCGCAATAAAGATGTACCCGTCATGCCCGGTCTGTTTGATTTAGTGGAGAAGCTTAAGCAGCTCAAAATTCGCTGGGGAGTCGGTACCTCTAGCCCGCGGTCACACGCCAGCACCATCCTCAAACAGCTCAATCTCACCAACCAATGCCAGGCCATTGCTGGCGGGGATGAAGTGCCACACGGCAAGCCCGCCCCTGATATCTATCTACTTGCGGCTGAGCGGCTAGATGTTGATCCGACAACCTGCCTCGTATTTGAAGATTCAGCACCGGGCAGCCGAGCGGCTATTGCGGCAGGGATGCGGGTCATTGCCGTGCCAAACAGCGACACAAAGCGCAGCGATTTTAGTCACGTTACGGCCGTTTTACCTTCGTTAACGGCCGTTTGTGACCAACTTGAACAATTCTTATAGGAATCTGACGTGAATCTGGCATCCTACCCCATTGCGGATCAAACTTACCCGTGCTATAATTTTCTGGCTATTGAATTTTGCGGATTATGTGCAGTTTTGTTTTGTAGTCCGCTTTGCAAAAACAAGCTTTTGATTCAACTCTAAATCACAAGCTTTTGCAAATTTTTTCTGAAAGTGGGCGCCCCCCACTTTTTTTGTTTTTTATTTGAGCTTTCGGACGAAAGCTAATTCTCTACCGGCAATTGCCAATCGAACTCTGTCAAACAGAATCTCACCCGATGAGACTGTCATAAACAGGATTATATGAAAAGATGAAAAGCGAATTTATTTTAGCGTTTAACGAAATTTGTGAATCAAGAGGGCTCCCCAAAGAGGATGTCTTTGAAGCCTTGAAGACGGCTTTGGTATCCGCTTATCGCCGTGACAACAACGTGAGCAGTATGCAAAAAGTGTCTGCTGACATTGACCCACGCACAGGCGAACCCACGATTTACACTGAAAAAGAGGTGGTCGATAGCATCATCGACAATCGCACCGAAGTGATGCTTGATGAAGCGGTCCGTCAGGGCTACTCCGATGCTGAATACGGTGATCTCGTCATGATTGACAGTACCACACCAGCCTTTGGCCGTATTGCCGCCCAAACTGCAAAGCAAGTGCTCTTGCAGCGCGTTCGTGAAGCTGAGCGAGATCAGCTATTTGAAGATTTCTCGGGGCGCGAAGCAGAATTGGTGAACGGAACCGTTCAAAGTGTAAGCGGGCAGCACATCACGATTGGTCTTGGCCGCACTGAAGCCACCCTTCCCAAAAGCCAACAGGTGCAAGGAGAGCGGTATCGCCCTCACGATAAAATTCGCGTTTATGTTTTGGAAGTCCGACGCACCAATCGCGGACCTCAAATTTATGTCAGCCGTAACCATCGCAACCTCTTGCGTCGTTTACTAGAGCTAGAAGTCCCCGAAATTTACAACGGGCAGGTTGAAATCAAAAGTATCGCCCGAGAAGCTGGCCAGCGGTCAAAGGTGGCCGTATTAGCGCTGCAACCTGGGGTTGACCCCGTTGGGGCCTGTGTCGGTATGCGCGGTGTGCGGATTCAAAGCATTGTCCGCGAGCTCAATGATGAAAAGATCGATGTCATCGAATGGGATTCTAATCAACACACCTTTATTGCCAAGGCGCTTAGCCCGGCCCGCGTCTCACACGTCTTTTTGGAAGAACACCCCGTTGACGGCAAAACGGCCGTTGTGATCGTGCCTGATGATCAACTGTCTTTAGCCATTGGTCGCGAAGGGCAAAATGCTCGTTTGGCAGCGAAACTAACCGGCTGGCGAATTGATATTAAGAGCCTAACCGAAGCGGCGCGTGATTCATTGAGCAATATCGATCATCCAGCCGTGTCGGACTCTGTTCGAGAAAATCAGGAGTTAATAACGGCCGTTGAGCAAATTCTGGCCAAGAAAGATGCGTCACGTCCAATTACGTCTGAAGATTACCGAACATTAGACCAGCTCGTGGGCAACGTTGAAGGGCGCATCATCGCCTCTCGCGCTGAAGAGCATGAAGCAATTCGCACCCAGCAAGCAGAAGCCCGTAAATCTGTGCCGGCTGACACTTGGGAGCTCCACATCGATGAGCTTGATTTACCGGGGCGCGTTCATAACCTTCTCTTGGACAATGAAATTGAAACTGTAGGTGATGTTCTTTATCAGCTCACCTTAAATGAAGAGGTCATTCTTAACTTCCGTGGCTTTGGGGAAGCTGGGCTAATAACACTAAAAGAACATGTGGATGAATACATGTCAAACCGTGTTGTTCCAGAACCAGTACCCGTTGAAGAAGTTGCCGAAGCGGTTGAAGAAGAAGTTGCTGAATCCGTCGCTGAAGAAGCGGTTGCTGAGGTTGAAACGGCCGTTGAAGAAGTTGCCGAAGCGGTTGAAGAAGAAGTTGCTGAACCCGTCGCTGAAGAAGCGGTTGCTGAGGTTGAAACGGCTGCTGAAGAACCAGCAGATGTTCTGGATGATCTCACCAAATCGCTGGTTGAGGTTGCCCCTAAACCAGTCAAGCCTGTCGCCAAGAAAACCACCAAGAAGAAAAATGTGGTTATCGCCCGTCCTACCAGAGAGCCTGCTGTTGATGACAAGAAAGGTAAAGGCCGCAAAGGCAAGCAGCTCGTTATGGACGAGGAGTCTGGCGAAGTCATTGTGAAGAGGCAACGTAAAGGATCACGCGGTCGTCAGACATGGAAAGATGTTGATATTGACGAATTTGACGACTTCTAAAAATGGCAAAGAAAAGCCAGAGTCGAAAAAAACATAGCCCACAACGCACCTGCATCGCTTGCCGTGAAAAAACAGACAAACGCCAGCTCATCAGGATTGTGAGAACACCAGAGGGTGAAGTAGCTGTCGATTTGACAGGAAAGAGAAACGGCCGTGGGGCGTATGTTTGTAACAAAATTAAATGTTGGGAAAGAATCGCTTCTTCTCACTTGCTGAATCAAGCCCTAAAAGCGGAAATTTCAGCAGAAGAAAAAGCGGCCGTATGGGAACAAAAACCGAGTCGAGTGACAAATCTCGTTGAATCAACCTGAGCTTTTGCCACTCGACAAAGATGTTCTTGTTTTACAGCTTGAACATCTTATGATTGGAAAAGTTATCAGGGAAAGATAGAGGTATGGCAAAAACCAAAGAAATTATTGAAATACCCGATTTTATAACAGTACGCGAATTATCTGAGCGTATGGATGTAAGCCCCATCAACATCATCAAAGAGTTGATGAGCAACGGCATCATGGCCAATATCAATCAGGACATTGATTTTGATACGGCCGCTATTGTTGCTGAAGAAATGGGGTTCGAAATTCGATCAACTGCTGAAATTGAAGCTGAACAAGCTAAAATTGAAGCTGAAGATATCACCAACAAACCGGTTTGGCGACAAGTCTTAGCTGGAGAGCGAGAAAAAGATTTAGCATCTCGTCCGCCGGTTATTACAATGCTGGGCCATGTTGATCATGGCAAAACATCGCTACTTGATGTTTTCCGACAAGCAAACGTTGTCGATGGTGAAGCAGGTGGTATTACTCAGCATATTGGTGCTTATCAAGCAGAGCATGAAGGGTCAAAAATCACCTTCCTCGACACACCGGGCCACGCGGCGTTTACCGCCATGCGCGCTCGAGGTGCGCAGGCAACCGATATTGCAATTTTGGTTGTTGCTGCTGATGATGGTGTTATGCCGCAAACGCGCGAAGCATTAGACCATGCGCGGGCGGCAAGCGTTCAAATTATTGTCGCAATTACCAAAATTGACCTCGCAACAGCAAATCCAAATCAGGTCCGTCAGCAGCTAAGTGAACTTAACCTTGTCCCCGATGAATGGGATGGCGATACGCTGATGATTGAGGTTTCTTCTAAGGAAAAGCTAGGCATTGATGAACTGCTGGAAGCGATATTGCTTGTGACTGAGGACATGAACCCACGCGCGAATCCAGACGCCTCGCCATCTGGCACAATCTTGGAATCAAAGATTGAAAGAGGGCGTGGTGTGACGGCCACGGTACTCGTGCAAAACGGGACCCTCAAGGTAGGAGACACTTTGCTGGTGGGTGAACATTACGGCCGTATCAAAGCGATGTTCGACCATCACGGTAAAAGAGTAAAATCGGCTGGCCCATCAACCCCCGTTTCAGTGTCAGGTTTAAACGGCACACCTGAAGCAGGCGACCAGTTTGAAGTTGTAAAAAGCGAAAAAGAGGCGCGCAAGATAGTTGCCAATCGCGATATAGACAGCCTCCAATCGGCATCTCGCACCGTCTCACTAGACGATTTCTTCAAAAATCTACAAGCGGGCAACGCCAAAACATTGAACTTGATTGTGCGTGCTGACGTGCAAGGCTCTCTTGAACCAATCATCACCTCGCTTGAGAAAATTAGTGAAAGCAACGAAGAAGTTTCTCTCAACATTTTACTATCCGGCACGGGCAACATTAGCGAAAGCGATGTTAACTTTGCTTCAGCATCGCAGGCCGTCATCTTAGGCTTCAATGTCGATACAGACCCCATCGCCTCGGCCGCCGCGAACAGCGCACAGGTTGACATTAATACCTACAACATCATCTATAAGCTGTTTGAAGATGTGGAAAAGGCAATGAAAGGGATGCTTTCGCCTGTTTATGAAAACGTGTTGATTGGACGCGCTGAGGTACGCCAAGTCTTTAAGATTCGTAACGTAGGCCAAGTGGCAGGTAGCTTTATGCGCACCGGCGAAGCCCGACGTAACGCTAAGCTGCGGGTTATTCGTGATGGCAAACTGCTCCACGAAGGGAACGTCGGCAGCCTCAAACATTTGCAAGATAATGTTCGTGAGGTGCGTACAGGATTTGAATTTGGTGTCAGTGCCGACAATTGGAACAACTTCAAGGAAGGCGACATCGTCGAATTCTTTGTCACCCAGCGGGTCGAGCAGTGAGCAAAATCCGGCAAAAAAGAACTGCCGACCAAGTTCATCGGCTCATCAGCGAGTTAATTCGTCGCGATTTAAATGATCCAAGACTGAAAGATCTTTCAGTCACCAAAGTGGACATTGATCGAGAATTGGAGCATGCTGACATTTATATCAACGCGCTCGCTGATGAGACTCGGCAAAAAGAGGTCATGGTGGCCCTTCGCAAAGCAGGTGGGTACTTAAAGCGGGAGTTGTCTAAGCAGCTTCCCGGACGAAGTACCCCTCAGCTTCATTTTCACTGGGATCCAACCTTAGCTAATGCCGAAGAAGTACGCACCATTTTAGATGGCTTAGATATTCCTCCGCCAGAAGAAGAAAATCCCTCAACAACTTAATAAAATAAGCACTGCTATGAATAACGAAATTCTCCGACGCATCGAAAACGCAAATCAAATTATTGTGATTACTCATATTGGCCCCGATGGAGATGCAATTGGCTCATTAACGGCCGTTGGGCAAGCTCTCATTCAGCTAGGCAAAACACCCCACCTCGTATGTGATGACGGCGTGCCAGAACGCTTTAGCTATTTACCCCAAACCAATCAGGTTGAGAAAGAACCAGCACCAGAACCATATGATTTGTTGATTGCTGTGGACTGTGGCGACGAGTTACGGATGGGTGACGCCTATCGCAATTTAATCCATAAACCAGCCATCCTTAACATCGATCATCATGTAACCAATACGATGTTTGGTGATGTCAACATTGTTAAACCTGAGGCAACATCTACTACTGAAATTCTGTTTGACCTTTTTCAAGCGTTTGGCATTCAGCTTTCTGAAAAGATTGCGCTGAGTTTATTAACCGGTTTGGTTACAGACACGCTTGGTTTTCGAACTGCAGGTGTCACGGCCAACACGCTCAATGTAGCCAGCCAGCTCATTGAGGCAGGGGCTGACTTAGCCTTTGTCACGATGCAAGCACTCAATGTGAAGCCTTTGACCACAGTCCAACTGTGGCAAATTGGGCTTGCCAACATGAAAATTGAAGAAGGGTTTATTTGGACTACGATCAGTCAAGATGAGCAGGGAGATATTGGCTTTGTCGGCTCAGGCACCAATGGATTGGTCAACATTTTAGCGGATATTGATATTGCCCACATGGGCGCAGCGATTCTGGAGTTGCCAGATGGCTCTGTTCGAGTGGGATTCCGGTGTCGACAACCGTTTGATGTCTCAACGATTGCCACCGAGCTTGGTGGAGGTGGGCACCCTCTGGCATCGGGCTGTTCCATTGATGGGCCACTTGATATTGCTGAAGCAAAGGTGCGCGAAGTCACTTTAAACGCGTTACGTCGGCAAAAAATGGCCGTTTCTCTCTAAATTTCATTCAGTTCCTAAGCATATGGAAGGCGTATTTAACATTGATAAGCCAACAGGTATCAGTTCGCACGATGTTGTCAACCGGCTTCGTCGGTTAACAAAAATACGCAAAATTGGCCATGCGGGCACGCTTGATCCGCTTGCTTCCGGCGTTATGCTGCTTTGTATCGGACGAGCGACACGTCTAATTGAATATTTGGTAGGCCATTCCAAACGCTACACGGCCACGATACGGCTTGGCCAAACAACAGGTTCGTATGATGCCGAAGGGGAGATTGTACAAGAACGGCCGTTTACCCACATTCAGCTTCCTGACATTCAAAAAGCCCTCGCCCAATTTCAAGGACGTATTGAGCAGCTTCCCCCGATGTATTCGGCAATCAAAAAAGATGGTCAACCTCTCTACAAGCTAGCCCGGCAAGGCATTGAAGTTGAACGAAAACCACGTCAGGTAACGATCCACGAGATTGCCATTGTAGACTATTCTGCTCCTAACCTCATCATTAACACCAATGTCTCCTCAGGCACCTATATCCGGTCACTTGCTCATGACTTGGGCGAACTGCTAGGCTGTGGAGGACATATTACCCAACTGCGCCGGACGAATGTTGGGACGTTTACCATAGAAAATTCAGTTGCATTAGATGCCCTAACGTCTGACAATATAGGAGGGCATTATTTGCCGATGGAAACGGCCGTTCATCATTTGCCCCGCCTTCATGTCTCACGAGAAGAGGCAGAAACGTTGTTAAACGGCCGTTTAATACCTCAGAATAAACCTTGGCCCTTAGATACAGTGGCCGCGATATTTTCAAACAATCAATTTTGGGGTATTGCAATATCAAAAGAAAACAGGTGGAAAGCACACAAAATGATTCCACCAGTCACGCCGAATTCTGAGTAGCAATTATGACGAATGAATTTATTCATGTTCAAACGTTAGCAGATATTACCGAACGTAAACCCACATTTTTAGCTATTGGGTCTTTTGACGGTGTACATGCAGGCCATCAGGTCATTTTGAAACAGCTGGTTAAAGCAGCTCGTGAGGCTGGCGTACAGGCGGCGGTTCTAACTTTTTTCCCTCATCCCAAACGAGTTGTCAAGAATTTGAAAGGGCCATATTACTTATCTACCTTGGATGAGCGCATTGAGATTTTACGGAGCTTAGGCGTCAATCTTTTAATTACACATCCTTTTGATGAGGCGGTCCGTACCACAAAAGCGGATGGATTTATTGATCGGCTTATAGAAGTGATGGATCTAAAACAGCTTTGGGGTGGTGACTTTGCTCTAGGGCACAATCGTGAAGGGGATGTTCCGTATCTCAGAAAGCTGGGCAAAATCCGAGGCTTTACGGTTGAATCAGCTTCCGAACTGTACATGCTAAACAACCGAATTGTGAGCAGTAGCCGGATACGTGAAAGCTTATCCAAGGGGGATGTCGCCGACGTAAAGGTTTGTTTGGGACGGCCATATCAGCTTGTGGGGCAGGTTGTTCCGGGAGATCAAAGAGGGCGTACGATTGGCTTTCCAACCGCCAATTTAGACGTGTGGGAAGAACAGCTGCTACCAATGAATGGTGTCTATGCCAGTCTGGTAACAGTCAATGGCAAAACGCACATTGCCGCCACCAATGTGGGCGTTCGGCCCACCGTACAAGGCAAAGATGTCCGTGTTGAAGCCCATCTACTCGATTTTGATGAAGATATTTATGGAAAAGAAATGCGTCTGCAATTTATGGCGTTTATCCGCCCAGAAATGAAATTTAACGGTTTGACCGAGTTAAAAAATCAAATTGATAAAGACGTGCATCAAATTCGTCTGTCCCTCGCTACTAAAATTACCGAATAAAATCCATCTTATTCACCGTAACATTTTGCTGTTGACTCAAAATCACAGGCTGTTTCTCAGCTGAGGATGCTAAATACGACCGTTCGCTTACATTTTCCGCAGGCGTGCTTGTTGAGATCGGTTCATCTACTGTATCAGTTGTTGTGCTTGTCTCTGGCTGCTCGCCATGGGTCACAGTCCCAGGCTGTGATTCATTCTCAGGTGGGTGCTCGATAACTGGCGTTGAATCTGGCACTTCTGCAGGAGGAGCTCCCACAGTTGGTATCGCTGGTTCTGAAGGGGACGACCCTAATAAACCAGTTGGTTCTGCTGGCGGATTTTCATCTTGAGCAAAGGTTCGGCCGGCCGATGCAAAAAATAATAACAATACAATAACAAAAACTACCTGATACGGTTTTTGGCTCCCCATGTATGACTCCAATACAATCTCTTGATATATGAACATGGTACTAGGTTTGTCTTACGGTTCAAATAAAAAGGACGTTTGGTCAAAAATGAAGCGGAGATGAATGCTCTGAATACCATCAGAATCAACCCATCAACAGGGGTATAAATATCCCGCTATGCCAATTTCCAAAATAATGAGAGTTTGGTTATGGTCTATACATGAGCGGGAGAGTGCAGCTTGCCTCTACTGCGACAGAGCGGGGTGAACCGCGCTATATCACCCACGCTGATCCCTAAGAAATAATCGCTAATCGGGCGGGAGATGGCGCTGGTCTCTTTTCGATAAGCACCGCTCGGGTTACTAAGCGAGTATCATATTGAGACACTTCCGAATTCCAGCCAGAGCAGGTTGCTAACACAATCGCATCACCATTTTCTTCATATAAGGTGCCAACTTGAGTTGGTAATACGTGCAGCATCTGATCAATTTCATAAATATAATCATATCCATTCCATCGATAGATGATTTGCTGCCCGTGCTGAAGCTGATTGAGATGGGCAAACGGGCCGTCGCCAGGCCATGTGGTGTGCCCAACAAAAGTCATGGCTAGTCCTTCGCCGGGACGTTCGCCTGTTGTTTGAAGATGCCCGACTTGGGTATTTAAGTCAGAAATATCCCAACGGCCATTTCTGACTAACACACGGGTAATCGGTTCTTCCAACGACAAAGCCGGCACGATTAAGGTACCGCTTGTCACTTCAGGTAAAGGCAAGCGACGCACATTGAGTAACGGGGCTGAGGGTTCTTCTGGCAACGGCCGTTGCCACTCAGGCAATGATGTTGATGGTTTGGCTCGATTCAGCGTCACGCTTTCAGCTGGTAATTCTTTCTTTTCAGGCAGATCAGGCACAATCACTTTGGCAATCACGCCAAAGGATTCGGCCGTCCCGTTATAAATTGCCACATGAGCAGTTGGCACTGAATGGCTATGCAAACGGCCGTTTGGCAAAGTTAAAAATAGTAAAATACCAGCAATGCCTAAAGAAATAAAACAAACTGGCCGCTGTGATAGTTGAACAACCGATAAATACCATCTCTGGATGCGAAAAATCATGGTCCGTTGACTCCCTACTTCCTTACAACCAATCACACCATGCCTACAATGGTCCCAAAATCTGTGATTGATTCAGAATCAAGAATATATTCAGATTATCTTTCTTATTTGATTAAGTGAAGAGCGCCACACACACTAAAGTGGAGTCATTAAAGCATATAAAATGTGGATAATTACTCAAGCCCCAAGGCGTGAAAATTGGATAAAAAATTTAAAGCTGGGAACCTAAGTATTGAAGAGAAAGTTGGACGCGTTCATCCACCGTTGTTACTTCTCGGGGAAGTTTCTGTAGGGCTGATTGGGCTTCAACTATGCTGAATCCTAACCCTGTTAAGATTTCAATGACATCTGCATCTACGTCGCTAACCAGGGGCGTTGCCATTGTAATATCTGTCAAATCTAGCTTATCGCGAAGTTGGAACATGATTCGTTCAGCGGTCTTTTTCCCGATGCCTGGTACTCGCTGAAGAACGGCCGTTTCTTCTTTCATAATCGCGCTTTTGAGCAGTTCCGGACTTAACGTGCCCAATATAGCTAAAGCGACCTTTGGCCCAACCCCATTGACACCCAGCAGTAGTTCAAAAAGATTCAAATCCTCTTTAGACTCAAACCCGTACAGAGAAAGCTCCTGCTCCCGCACTATCATGTGCGTAAAAAGCTGAATTTGGCGTCCTACACCGCCTACGTTTTCAAGGACGTTTTTGGGGGCAAAAACACGAATCCCGACGCCCCCTACGGCAACAACAAGACTCATATTCTCAATATCTAAAATGGATCCAGCTACACTCGCAATCATGATAATTTAAAAAATAGTCGTCTCACTCATACATTGACTCATACCGCTGATAATGATAATGCGTAATTGCAATGGCTAAGCCATCTGCTGCATCATCAGGGCGCGGTGTTTCAGTCAGGTCTAGCATATTGCGCACCATCAACTGCACCTGAGCTTTATTGGCCTTGCCATACCCCACAACAGCATCTTTTATTTTGGGTGGGGAATATTCTTTGATTGGAATATTAGCGTTGGCTAATGCTAAAAGAAGGATACCTCGCGCTTGCCCAACGGTTATTGCTGTGGTGACATTACGGCCGAAAAACAGCTCCTCTACCCCTGCCGAAACAGGCTTGTATTCATTAATCAGCTCAGTTAATTCTTGATAGATTTGCTGAAGCCGCTGAGGCATCTCTAGCTTAGGCGACGTTGAAATAACACCATAGGTTACGGGCACCAGTTCATCAGGTGAGGCATCAATAATGCCATACCCAGTAGTAGCGGTGCCCGGATCAAGACCAATAATGCGCATTAAGCACTTTCCATCGCAGCGATTGCGTCGTCCGTAATCTCTAATGTAGAGTGGACATTTTGAACGTCATCTACGTCCTCAACCGCTTCAATGAATTTCATTACCTGAATCGTTTGTTCAGGGGTGAGTTCCATTGGATTATTGGGATCATAGATCAAATTGGCTTCGGCTAAGCTGTATCCCGCCTCACGAAGTGCCTTTTGAACATCTTGGAAGACCTCAATTTCAGCGTAAACTTCGTTGACTTCACCAAATTGCACATCATCAGCGCCAGCTTCCGCAGCCACCATAAATAGCTCATCTTGATCCACATCATCCGTGATCGCGATGTACCCTTTACGTGTAAATTGCCAGCCAACCGAACCAGTTTCAGCTAGGTTGCCACCATTTTTACTTACCATATGACGAACATCAGCTACGGCACGATTGCGATTATCGGTCACAACTTCAATCAAGATGCCAACGCCGTGGGGGCCATATGCTTCGTACATATTCTCTTCAAGCTGACCACCTTCTAGTTCGCCCGTCCCTCGCTTGATAGCTCGTTCGATATTTTCTTTGGGCATATTGGCTGCTTTTGCTTTCTCAACAGCCAGCGCCAACCGAGGGTTAAAATCTAAGTCGCCTCCCCCTTCGCGGGCGGCAATGGTGACTTCTTTGGCAAGGCGTGTAAAGAGTTTGCCGCGCTTCTTATCGGTAGCGGCCTTTTTGTGTTTAATGGTAGACCATTTTGAATGTCCAGACATTATTCACTCTCCTGTAAAAATATTGAAGGATGAAGGAAAAATATTATATCACATCCTTGGGGTTGGGTTGTGTCCAGGGAAGAGGGTATCCATTAGCTGCGGGGCATATTTTTCGACCATTTCGCTACTCACGGTACCCGTCTTGCAAATTTCACCATACAGGTGACCACTCTGACGAAGTGTGCGTGCTTGAGTATCGGTATCTAGGGCAAGGAGCCCAAACCGTTGTGTCCAGCCATTGTGCCACTCAAAATTATCAACCAAGCTCCAATGATAGTAGCCCATGATAGGGAAGTTGAAGCTTATAGCTCGCCACACTTCTCGCAAATGGCGCAGAATAAAAGACGGCCGTATTTCGTCTTTAACATCCGGACACCCATTTTCTGTAATATAAATCGGCTTTTTATAAGGCATCATCAAATTAATGGCTTGAAATAACCCTTCAGGGTAAACCTCACCATAGTTCCCATCGGTCACCTGCGCTTCAGGCTTCCACTCTTGAAGGACAAACGTCTTGGGGGGTGGGAATTGGGTATAGTAACGACTGTAATAGTTGATCCCAATAAAGTCATAGCTATTAGCAAGATGAGGCACTTTTTCACGACCAGCTGGCCAGTAAAAACGACCGTTTGTCATACTGCGCATCCAGAGCACGTTAAACAAATAGTGAAGCCGCCTGCTCATCCAGCCATCTAACCAGTTCTCTTCCTCAAACGGTTGAATAATAGGTATGTTTTTAGCCAAGCCCACCTCAGCCTGTGGCTGCCGCTCTTTTATGGCGTGAAAGGCTGCAGCGTGGCAGCGCAGCATATTGCGCATCGCCTGAAAGGCGGCAATCATGCCAGTTTGTGACGGTTCTGGAAATTCACCAGTTAAGTAACGAAAGGCGATATACACCATTGGTTCATTAATGGTAACCCACTTAGGCACCAGATCGCCCAAAGTGTCAACTACTTTTTCAACGTACCGCTTGAAATAGTCTACAACGATATCGCTATTAAAATCTTTCTTTTCAGTAAGCCAGATAGGGTTGCTAAAGTGGTGCAGTGTCACCATGGGCTCAATGCCACGAGCTAGCATGGCGGTTAGTATTTCACGGTAGCGGGTTAGTGCAGCCTGATCAAAACGGCTCGGCTCTGGCTCGATGCGACTCCATTCAAGGGAGAGACGATGGGCATTGTTACCTAACTCAGCGGCCATGTCTAAATCTCGCTCAGCATTGGCCCACCAATCGCTAGCCAGACCCGAGCGATGATTATGCAAAATACGGCCGTTTTCCTCCCAACGCCACCAATCGCTATTTGAATTGTTGCCTTCTACTTGGAATGAAGCCGTTGCCGTCCCCCACCGAAAATCAGCAGGAAAAACCATTTTCCCTCTTGCCATAAGCCTTCTTCTTCAGCGATAAAGTCTATTTTTTATCCGTTTAACCCGTTTACGATAAGCGAGGCAAACCCACCAAAGTTTTTGTTTAAAATTCACCCGCTTGTTATACTTATTATTGTATAATATCCAGATGATGAAGCCGAATTATATAAACCGGTATATCAAATTCACTGTTTCTATTTCTTGGAGAAACCATTGAAAACTTTAGTTCCTGAAAGCGGCTTGTACTATCCTAACAAAATGGGACGCATCCTCCTCGAATCTCTAGAAGATGTTATGGGGCGCAATGGTTTAAATGCTCTCCTCAACCTCATTAACCTTCAAAAACATATTGAACAGCTCCCCCCTGATAATCTTGAAAAAGAATTTGATTTTGCTTATATCAGCAATCTCAATGCTGGCCTTCATGAAATTTACGGACCGCGCGGTGGGCGTGGGTTGGCATTACGCGGTGGGCGAGCCATTTTTACCAAAGGCTTAAAGCAGTTTGGTGCCTTGGCCGGCGTCAGCGACCTTGCATTTAAAGTATTACCACTGCAAACTAAACTAAAAATTGGCGTTCCTGCTGTCGCTCGCATATTTACCCAATTTAGCGATCAAATCAGTCGGGTTGAAGATTTTGACGATCACTTTCTTTACACTATCGATCAATGCTCAATGTGTTGGGGCCAAGAGTCAGATGGGCCTATCTGCCATATTGCGGCAGGCATTTTACAAGAGACACTCCGCTGGGTCAGCGGTGGCATGGAATTCCGCGTTGATCAAATAAAATGTAAAGCGGCTGGCGATGAAGCATGCGTCTTCAAAATTGATAAAGAACCCATCAAGTAGTTTAAACTCTACCGCCCCCTACACTACCTATTGTTGTATACTAATCTAAGTAAACCGGATAAAATTTTCGGAGAACCTGTAGTTTAAACCGGTTTACTTAAGTGAAACAAAGTTCCGAAGCGTTTATCTAACCAGGTTTTCATTTTAGAAACTTCGGAAAACTTAATCATAGTGTCGTAATATAAATTTAGAAATAAACAGGGAGAACGTCATTTTGGTTGACAAAACTTCTGGTGCAAAAGTTTTCTTAGTTGAAGACGACGCCGATTTATCTGAAATGCTTAGTGCTTATTTTCGAGTGCAAGGATATCAAGTCTTCCATGCGGCACGGGGTGTCGCGGCTGTTGAGCAAATAAGGCAAAACCCACCAGATATCGTTGTGCTGGACATTCGCCTCCCTGATATTGATGGTTATGCGGTGGCAAAACAGTTACGGTCTGCCCGACGCACCCAAAATGTGCCCATCATTTTTCTCACTGAAAAGCGAGAACGCGAGGACAAGTTAGCGGGCTTAGAGCTTGGTGCAGTGGACTACATCACCAAGCCGTTTGACATTCAAGAACTTCGACTCCGTATTCGTAATGCCATTCGACGAGCAAACTACAGTACGATCTCAAACCCGGTAACGGGTCTCCCTGAAGGCGTCCTAGTGAAAGAACGCTTGACCAAAATGCTCTCTGATTCAGATTGGGCATTGGTCTTGGCTGGCATCCGTGGTTTGAGCCGTTTTCGGGATCGGTTTGGCTTTGTGGCCACTGACGACGTATCGCGCGCAGTCACATTAATGATTAGCAACGCCGTACAAGAGTTTGGTGGTGAAGATGATTTTATTGGTCACGTAGACAGCGGTGATTTTATCATCGTCACGGATGCTGAGCGGAGCAAGCTCATTGCAGACCGCTGCATGCTGCGCTTACAGCCTTCTATTCAATATTTTTATCCAGCTCTCGATCGTCACCGCCTACCTGAACTCCCCGAAAGCGAGCGTTTAACCGTTCGGGTGGCTACGCTGGCTTCTGAAAATGTAGATGCCAGCGATGTTGATTCGCTCCTCCAAGTGCTAGAAAAGCATTTATAAAAAATCTAGATAACGTAGGGAATACAGGGTGTCGTTGCCCAATTTTGTGTGATAATACGCGCTGCATACCTTTCGGCAAGCGTTTTAGCACGTTTGCGCACGGGTATTGAGGACATTTTGTGTGTTTATGAGACGTTTACGGCCGTATTTGCCCACCATCATTCCCCTGCTTGGATTCCTAATCCTCCCCACTCTGCTCTACTTTGACGTGACCATCGGCTCAAAAACGATGCTTCCCATCGACAATTTATACGAGTGGGCACCTTGGGCCGCTTCCGCCGCAGAATTAGGGGTTGGGTCGCCGCACAACGGCTTAATTAGCGATATGATCTTGCAAAACGTGGTGTGGAAACAGTACGTTCGCGAGACGATCTTAGCGGGTGATATTCCGCTATGGAATCCTCACCTCTTTGCAGGGGTCCCTTTTCTCGCTGCGGGTCAACATTCTGCTTATTATCCTTTTAGCTGGCTCTTTTTTGTGATGCCGTTAACCAAAGCATACGGTTGGTATGCGCTGAGTCAGGTATGGTTGGCTGGCGTTTTTATGTACGTTTACGGCCGTGTTCTTAACCTCAGCCGACCCAGCGCCTTTATCGCGGGACTCGTGTTCCAAGGCTGCGGCACGCTCATCATCAGCGCCGCCGTTTTTCCGATGGTTAGCGGAGCGATTGTTTGGTTACCGCTGCTGCTGGCATGTATTGAAAGGGGGATTGGGGATTGGGGATCGGGGGCTGGAGATCGGGGATTGGGGATTGGGGATCAAAAAGCAAGCAACATACCACAATTTTTATGGCTTGGCATTGGGGCTGTTGGATTGGGAATGCAGATATTAGCCGGGCATATTGAGTATACAATTTATACCCTACTCGTGATGGGGCTTTATGCGGCGTGGCGGCTTGCTTCAGTTGGGATTTTGGCAAGTCGCACCGGTCAGCCTTGGCGTCAACGAGTTCTTGTACCAGCTTTCCAACTGTTGGGAATGGTGCTGGTTGGCCTCATGCTGGGTGGTATCCAGCTAGTTCCACTATACGAATTGGGGCAGGTTAATTTTCGAGAATCCTCTTCGACGCTTGAAGAAATTCGATTCTATGGATTCCAAGAGCGTCGCGTGATTACGCTAGCCATCCCCAACTTTTTTGGCAATCCTACTCATCACGACTACCGAGACCCGTTTACAGGCGAGATCATTCCATTTGAAACAAATTACGAAGGCCAACCAAAGCGAGATAGCGCGTGGGGCTTTAAAAATCACGTTGAAGGGGCTATTTACTTAGGCATTTTGCCTTTAATTTTGGCTGGGCTGGCGGTGGTAAGACTGTGGCGAAACGGCCGTATTCAATTCTTCGTCCTGCTTTCTTTAGCCTCCCTTGGCTTTATCTTTGGCACACCGCTCTATGGTCTCCTTTATTACGGTCTCCCTTTTGTTAACCAGCTACACACACCGTTTCGCTGGGTTTTTCCGCTGTCGGTTTGTGTGGCGGTATTGGCAGGATATGGGGTTGATTGGGTATTAGGAATTGGGGATTTGGGATTTGGGACTGGGGAACAGTCAACAGATAACAGTCAACAATCAACAAGTAACAAACCGCTTGCTTCTCGCTTCTCGCCCCTCGCTTCTCGCTACCTCCCTCTTGTAACAATTTTTGCTGGCATCCTTGTTCTTGGCGGGCTGGGCGTTTCGCTTTGGCAATACGGCCGTTTTGCGAGTTTAGTTGAGCGGGTTTTTCTAGGCTTGGCGCTCGCGACGACGGCGTTTCCCTCGGCTGAGGCGTTTTACGGCTATCAGTTTTGGCAACTTCTCATCTTTGGGCTGATGGTGCTGGGGAGTGGGATCGTGCTTTGGCTAGGCAATAAAGGGTTCAAACGGCCGTTTATTCTCGCCGCTGCTTTTTTAATTATCGCGGATCTCTTTTTAGCAGGCCGGAATTTTAATACGGCCGTTGACGCCTCGCTTCTAGACCATAAGCCAGAATTGGTACAGTGGCTTGAGCAACAGCCAGGGCAGTGGCGCATTACCAGCTTTACGCCGAACGGCGGTGCCCCACTCAACGCCAACAGCGGCTGGTTTTACGGCTTTGAAGATATTCGCGGCTACGACTCCATCATCCCCAAACAGTACACCAACTACATGGCCACCCTCGAACCGCAAAACGGCCTGATTTACAATAAAATTCAGCCCGTCGGTGCCCACGCCACCCTCGATTCACCACTACTCGATGTCCTCAATGTTAAATATGTCATCACACCTGATGTGATTGGCCCGCCAAAATTTGAACAGGTTTGGGAAGGAGCAGGCCTCCGTATCTATGAAAACCTTGGCGTGGCTCCCCGTGCCTACACCTTGCCGCAAACGTCAACCGTTGTTAGTGAAGATCCGCTGACCGATTTACGCCAATATGATCCAAGGCAATATGCCATTGTTGGTGGCTCCAGTGGGATTGATGATTCACGATTGACGATTAACGAGAACGACCCTCCAATCCCCAATTCTTATACGCCTGCAACAATGATGCATTATTCAAATCGCGAAGTTATTGTTGAAGCTTCCGTTACCTCCCCCTCATGGCTCATTCTCAATGATAGCTATTTCCCCGGCTGGAATGCCTTTGTCACAGATATTAGCCTATCAGATAGTGAAGAAGAGCAGGTTGACGTTCACTTGGTCAACGGCAATTTTAGGGGCATTCTACTCGAAGAAGGCGATTGGTCCATTCGTTTTCGGTATAGTCCATCCAGTTTTTGGCTCGGTGGGTTAGCGTCGGTTATGGGGGCGATTATTCTGGTTTTTGCGGGGGTGGTTATTGGCTGGCAGCGGTTTAGCGGTGAAACAAGCGAACAATCGATGGTGCAGCGGCTGGCCAAAAACAGCGTAGCGCCCATGGTGCTGAATCTGTTCAACAAGGGGATCGATTTTGCCTTTGCGCTTTACTATTTGCGAGTGCTTGGCCCAGCTGACACAGGAAGCTATCAAACGGCAATCACAACGGCCGTTTTATTTGAAATTATCTCCAACTTTGGGCTAGACATCTTGCTCATTCGCGATGTCTCCCAAGCGCGGGAAAAGTCCGCCAGCTACTTGCTCAACAGCACCGTTTTACGCTTAGGCATGGGACTGATTGCGGCCATGCCTATCCTTTT
>JBCCFD010000022.1:0-35147 GCA_039029915.1 Chloroflexota bacterium | reverse complement strand
GTGTCCTTCTTGCCACTGCGCCGCAATAGCTGGCATTTGACCCAGCGTTTTGATGTGGTCCCACTTGCTCATTCCCATCGGTTCACGCGCTTGAGCCGACGTAACCGTGATCCCTTTACGCTTAAACCCTTCGATAAAGGCGGCCGTTGGCGCACAGCTCCCATAATCAATCATCGTGCCAGCCCAATCAAATATCACAAGTTGAATATGGCCGGTGTACTGTCGAGTGTTTGTGGAGGTCATTTGATTCCTTTCAGGTTTTTTGTATGTCGAAGTAGGTGATAGATGATCATGCTCTGATTGTTCAGCAGAGTGTAGAATTGATCAAGTCGAAAGGCGCTATCTTTCGGTTTTGGGAAGAATAGAAAGCAACTTGGAACAAAATTAGTCAAATCGAGGTTTTGTTCTCCACGCAGAAGGCGGTAATGATGAAAAATCTTAATGATAAACACCGTTTTGTAACACAAGCGATTCATGGAGGTCGGGTCGCCGAGAGTACGGCCGTTCCTATTTATCAAGGAGTAAATGCACCACGTGCGTCGGGCAATACTGACTATGTAAGTGATTTTGGTGGTTCAGGTGGACCAACGATTGCGTCATTAGAATCGTTGATGATGACGCTTGAAGAGGCGCGATGGAGCTTGGCGACCTCAACAGGGATTGGTGCAATTAGTCTGCTGTTTTTATCTGTCCTAAACCAAGGGGATCGGATTATTGCGCATCGTTGTATTTACTCATTAGCAACAAGATTGCTAAATGATGAGCTTTCCCAAAAGATGGGTTTAGATATTTGTTGGGTAGATATGCGCGATTTAAACGCTTTAGAAAACGCGCTCGAGATGCCAACAAGACTTGTTTATTTTGAGCCGATCGCCAATCCGGCGATGCATTTGCTGGATGTGAAAGCGATTACGAAGCTAGGCCATGAGGCTGGGGCAATCGTTGCGGTGGACAATACGTTGCTTTCTCCATATTTACTACGGCCGTTAAATCTAGGCGTGGATCTGGTGATTCATTCAGCAACAAAATACCTTGGTGGGCACGGTGACGCACTAGCTGGCATTATTTCAGGGAACCGAGATGACCTCAACCAAAATCTAATGCGAATGAGAACCTTGCTGGGATTGTTTCTTGCACCGATGAATGCTTTTTTAATCATTCGGGGGATACGGACGCTGCCCTTTCGGATGCCGCAACATTGCCAAAATGCAGCGGAGCTTGCTCGGTTTTTAAGGCATCAAGATTGGGTAACGGCCGTACGCTACCCGGGCTTAGAATCGTTCGAAGCCACTCAATCGGCTCAATCACAACAAAAGGCATTTGGCGCCTTGCTTGGCTGTATTTTGGCCGATGGTGTTGATCCAGAGGAATTCCGGCAGCAATTAAAGCTCTGTCGTCCTTGGGGAAGCTTAGGCGATGTCGAGACATTGGTGGCTGTGCCTAGCACAGGCGAACTTAGGGATGTTCCGCCTAATTTTCTACGTGTAGCGGTTGGTCTAGAAGATATTGAAGATGTCAAAGCTGATTTTTTGCAGGCCTATAACGCTTTAAAATCTTAACAAACCTCAGTTCGGAAAAAGCTTGTTATTACTTCGGCCTTGCTCAGCACAAGTCTGAACGAAGCCATATAATCGATTCATCCAATAGAACTTTAGTGAAGAATCTCACCTTTTTGAACTGGCTAGATTCTTCACTGGACGTCGTTTTGGGTGAAAATTGCGATTGACCCGTTTAGAAACTTCGGAACACTTAAAGTCGATATGTCCCCAAATCATTGCCAATTACTTGAATGAGCTTGATTAGGCGATAGGAACTTCGTTTCCAATCGCAATTAAGCGGAGAGACATTCCGAAGAGGAATAGGGTTGCAAATGCCAAAACCCATTGTCCGCGGTTAGAGCTGTCACCCTGTAAAACCGTAAAGTAGATAAATGGTAAAAAGATCAAATCAAAAATAATGTAAAGGGCATAGATGGCGGGGCGAGCTAAGGATTCATTGAAGCCGTTGAACCATAAGACAGCCACGAGTATGCCTTGGAGGATAAAAAGTCCCTGCCCGATATAGGCTGCCCCAATATAGTTTCCATCAACGCCTTCACCTCTAATGGCTCGGAAAAGCCCCCATGCCCCCAGTGCTAAGAAAAACATCCACACCATATTGCCAACCCCTTGATGTATTGCTAATAGAATTTCCATAGTTTTCTTACCTTCTTTTGGATAAAATTCCATAAATAATCGTTTTGAGCCAATTGTGGCGCAGATTAATGTCCACTTCACTTAAGAAGAAATTGGAGCTTAGGCTCAAAGCGTAGGAAATTTTATGTCTTTTGAACATCAATCCCAAGCGTTTAGTGATGCCCTCGACTTTCTCTATAGTTTTATCAATTTTGAAAAGAAAAAACAGGATCGGTATATGGCGAGTAAGCTTGATTCAACTCGCCCTCTTAGATTCATGGGTGTGATGGGTGACCCACATACTAAATTTCCTGTTATCCACGTTGCTGGTACAAAAGGCAAGGGTTCAGTGTCTGCACTGTGTGCCTATGCATTACGTGCGTCCGGCTTGCGGGTTGGACTTTTCACGTCGCCGCACTTAGTTGATTTTCGGGAGCGCATTCGGATCTTGACGCCAGAGGACCCGCAAGGCTTCATTCCTGAAAAATCGTTCGTTGCAATCATCGATGACTTAAAACCCATTATTGCGGCAGGATTTCCTGATATTACCTGGTTTGAGGTGCTAACGGCCGTTTCATTCGCTCACTTTGCGCGTGAAGAGGTTGACATTGCCGTGATCGAAGTCGGCCTCGGCGGGCGCCTTGATGCCACTAATGTCGTAACGCCTCTCGTTTCTGTGATAACGAGCCTCAGCTTAGATCACACCCAGTTTTTAGGGAATACCTTGGGTCAAATCGCCTTTGAAAAAGGCGGCATTATCAAACCAGGTGTTCCTGCCGTCGTGGCCCCCCAACCACAGGAGGCGATCGACAAACTACAAGAAATCGGGCTTGAGCGTGAATCCCCAATCTCTTTCATTCAAGATCACTGGTCTTATTCAGGCGGTCAATCTCCGAACCATAAACGCCACTCATTAATTGATGTCTCAAAAATGCCAGTCTCGTCGTTAGTAACCGAACCCGCGCCGTTAGAGATTGCTCTTTTGGGAGACCACCAAATTGAGAACGGCGTGGTGGCGCTGGGGGCGCTGTCTACAATTCGTGAGCAGGTGCCTGCCCTGTCGGAAACGGCCGTTCGAGAAGGATTTAAGCAGGTGCAGTGGAACGGCCGTTTGCAAACACTACGGGAGTCGGATGAGCGGGGGCCAGCCGTATTAGTTGATTGTGCCCATAATCCCGATTCAGCCCTTAAACTATATGATGCCTTAACGTCACTTTTTACGTATAGGCGATTGTGGCTGGTGCTAGGCGCTCCGGCAGATAAAGATGTAGAAGGGATGCTGAAGGTGCTGTTGCCGATTACGGATCAAGCGATTTTTACAACAGCAAGCCACCCTCGCTCCATCACGCCGACACAGCTCGTGGAAATGAGTCAGCGATTAGGATTTGACGGCACGCCGATTGATGAGATAGATACGGCCGTTGCTCACGCTATTGAACGAGCAGATAATGACGATCTCATCTGTGTGACCGGATCAATTATTGTCGTTGGCGATTTGCTTAATCGGTGGGAGCGTCTACAATCAGTTATTGACGTATAAAACACGATTCTTTTAAAGCCATTTTTTGATATTTGGAGAACAAACTGCCCATAAAGAAAGATTGATCCGACTGGGATTTTAGTCCTCTTTATGGTGAATCTAATTTTAAACCTCGGTAAGTTATCGACCTAATTCAACAACGATAGCATAGCACCCAATATGGATACCTTATGAGTCTTGATGACGATTTTGAATTCGAGCAATACCCAGATTTAATTAACGCGATGCCTGGTCTTGAAGACGAGGCATTTGATTTAGAGATGGTTGAAGATGAAAACGGCTTTATTGAATGTCCATTTCTACCTTTGCGGGATATCGTGCTGTATCCACAGATGGTCATGCCGCTATTTATTGGCCGTGAACGGTCATTAGCCGCCGTACGCGAGGCAATGAAAAACAAACAAAATATCATCGTTGCGACCCAAAAAGATAGCGAACTCATGGATCCGACGGAAGCAGATATTTATACCTACGGCACAGAAGTCGCTATCGGAAAAGCGCTTAAAATGCCTGACAACAGCACAAGCATTTTGGCCCAAGGTCGCCGTCGAATTGAACTCGTTGAATTCACTCAATGGGAGCCATTTATTCGTGTTAAGGCCAAAATTGTATATGAACCAATAGATTGGGATCGTAATACCGAAGCGAGCATGCGAGCTGCCTTAACGCTCTTTGAAAAAATAGCGACCTACAGTCGTAGCCTGCCAGAGGATGCCTTAACCTTTGCAATCAATATTGGTGAACCTGGTTGGCTAGCTGACTTTATTTCGTCGACGTTAGGTATCGACGTAAATACACGCCAAGAGATTTTAGAAACTTTTGACCCAGCCGTGCGCTTGCAAAAAGTAAATGTTATTTTAGCCAAAGAACTCGACGTTTTAGAACTTGAGGACAAAATTCATTCTCAAGTGCAACAAGAGGTTGAAAAATCACAGCGTGAACATTTCTTGCGTGAACAAATGCGCGTTATTCAGGGTGAATTGGGGGAGATGGACGTCTTTACCCAAGAGATTCATGAATTACGAAGTGCGGCCGAAAAGAAAGTGCTTCCGCTTGAGGCTCGGGCGCGGCTAGAAAAAGAGCTAGCCCGCCTATCTGCCATGCCACCTATGTCACCCGAAGTGGGCATCATTCGCAACTATATCGATTGGATTTTGTCACTGCCGTGGGTTGAAGATTCTAAAGACAATTTGGATGTGCTAAATGCAGGCAAAGTGCTTGATGACGATCATTACGGCCTAGAGAAAGTCAAAGAGCGCATTCTTGAATATATAGCTGTTAAAAAAATAACCCCAGATACAATGCGAAGCCCAATTCTCTGCTTTGTTGGCCCACCGGGAACCGGTAAGACATCGATGGGACGCTCTATTGCCAATGCTTTAGGTCGTGAATTTGTTCGATTAAGTCTTGGCGGTGTCCGTGACGAAGCTGAAATTCGAGGGCACCGGCGCACCTATATTGGCGCAATGCCCGGACGAATTATTCAAGCCTTACGACGAGCTGGTACAAAAAACCCGCTTTTTATGCTGGATGAGATTGATAAATTGGGCAATGATTTCCGAGGCGATCCGTCCTCGGCGCTGCTTGAAGTGCTAGACCCGGAACAAAATAACACCTTTTCTGATCACTTTTTAGAGCTAGATTTTGACCTGTCCAATATTATGTTTGTGACTACAGCAAACTATATGGATAGTATCCCGCCAGCTTTACAAGATCGGATGGAGGTGATCGAGTTTTCTGGTTATTTGGAAGAAGAAAAGCTGGAAATTTGCCGCCAATTTTTACTTCAGCGCCAAATTGAGATGCACGGTTTGTCAAATTTGGGCATTCGATTTGAAGATGAAGCGTTCCGCACGATTATTCAGCGGTACACGCTTGAATCAGGGGTTCGCAACCTGGAGCGTGAAATTGCCAATGTGTGTCGGAAGCTAGCCCGAAGCGTGGCGGAGAACAAGCGATTCCCAAAGAAGATCAACAGTAAACATATTCTGTCCCTGCTTGGTCCACCTCGTTACTCTAAAAGCGTGCTGGCTGAAGATGATGAAATTGGTGTGGCTACTGGAGCTGCCTGGACGGCAGCCGGTGGGGACATCATGTTTATTGAAGTGAATCTGATGCCGGGTAAAGGCGGCCTTAAGCTAACTGGGCAGCTTGGTGAGGTGATGCAGGAAAGTGCCCATGCGGCGCTCACTTATACGCGCAGCCGAGCCATGCATTGGGGGATCGATGCGCAGCGGTTTGAAAATACTGATATTCACATTCACCTGCCGGAAGGAGCGATTCCAAAAGATGGGCCTTCGGCGGGGGTGGCTTTATCAACAGCCTTAATTTCCGCGTTTACGGAACGGCCGATTCGTCGTGACGTCAGCATGACAGGTGAAATTACGCTTCGAGGACGAGTTTTACCTGTTGGGGGAATTCGTGAAAAAGCCCTCGCCGCTCGTCGGGCCGGCATTAAGACGTTTGCCATGCCCGCTAAAAATGAAAGCGATCTGGAAAATATTCCCAAAAAACTGCGTCAAGATTTAAAAATTATTCTGGTTGATCGAGTACAGCAAGTTTTGGAGCTTGCCCTATTGCCAACACCATTTGTGGCAAAATCTCGTCCCAAACCGACGCCAATTCGAGGCTTGCCCTCCCAGAATATTCCGCCTTCGTGATAATTGGAAATTGGGGATTGGTTGATTATCAATCCCTAATCTCCAATCAACCAATCCTCAGTTTACGATTTAGCTAACTCGCATCCGCAACAGAAATTGTAAAGTCAGCCTGTGTTTTGTTGTCTTCAGTCGAGACTTCAAGAATGAGCGTGACTGTGTCGCCGAGGGCGATGTCGACAAAGCCTGTGCGGGTGTCGGGTTCTGTTTCGGCGAGAACATTGTCGTTTTCGTCGAGGACGGTCAGGATGAGATTGACGCCATCGGTGTTGCTATCAACGAGCATGTCGAACACATCGTCTTCAGAGAGGGTGAGGGTATAGCGGAATTTCTGGCCGGGCAGAATGGTGTCGTCGATGCTTTCACCGATTGAAATTGGGCCTTTGTCGACTATTTCGCCGACTAAGAACGCAACGGCCGTTTCTAGTACAGCATCCTCTTGATCAAATAACGTCTCTTCCGTGATGGGTACCCGAATGTCAGGTACAACTCCGATTCCCTCAATATGAATGTTGCCATCTGGGCCTACAGCACGGCCTTGCGTAAAGCGGAAATTTTCATCTTCAGGCATGGCAACCGAATCAACCGCACCCCCTAAACCGCCAGATGGGAAATGCCCAACAACTGTGGCTCGATCCGTAATTGTAAAGTTAAAGGAGAAGAATTCACAGGCGCTGGCACAATCTGGACCAACTAAGACCACTACATTACCATCAAAGCGCAAATCTTCTGGGGGTAAAACAAATTCACGGACATTTTCAGGATCAGCATAGAATTCCCCTCGCTCATCATCCCAAAAGCTAGAGTTGCCCAGCGGGAACGTTTCTTGGAAGAAGTAAGCGGACATATTGTTTGCCAAAGAGCCGAGTCCACCGCCGTTTGTGCGCATATCGATGATAAGGTCTGTGACTCCCTCATCTTTCATCGTGCGTATCATGCGTTCCCACAGGGTAATGGCAAGCAAGCTGTTGTCTGAGAATGAGAAAATGTTGACGTAGCCTACGCCTGAGTCAAGTAGTTCATACTCAACCGGCAGTTCAAAGCCGTCCCGGTCATCATCTTCAAACCAGTAGAAATAACTGTCTAGTTCCGAGCTGGCATTGAGCGAAACGGTTTGGGATGATCCACCTGGGTTGGTGTAGGTCAGCTCAACGGTTGAGCCGGTTGGGAAGCGGAGGGCAAACTGCTGTTTTGCCAGTCGTTCGGCGTGTGATGTGCTGTAGGGGCCTGTCCAGCCAATCGTGTTGTCGATATGCTCTGTAACAGGGACGCCATTAACGGCCGTAATTTCCGCCCGTTCTTCAATGCCGGCATCACTGGCAGGGCTATTTTCCACCACAAAGGTGACCATCGCCCGACCGTCATCAAGTTCACGCATTGCCAGTCCAAGACCGCCGAGGACATTTTCACGGAACTCATCTCCAATGAATGGTCCACTGACGTGACCGTCTGGAATACGCCAAGCAAAGTCACGCAGGGCGCGAAGGTAAAGGTCAGCATCCTCGTTGGCATCTGCCTCTTCAAAGAAGGGTGAAAATTCGGCGCGGAGTGCCTCCCAATTAATGCCTTTATAATCCGTGAAAGCGTACTCATTAATGAGCTGGTCGACTAACCCATTGAAAGCTTCTGTATACGTTTCTTCAGAGTAATCAACAAGCGCGGCACCTTCTGCTTCTAAAAGATCAACAACGGGGTTACGGGAGCGGTCAAAAATAAACGGCTCGCTGTTGATATCAACAATTGTGTATCCAGCAGGGATTGACACAATAGGGTCATCTTCGGTGAAGAGAAGTTGATCATCCCCAAAACCAGAGGGGAATCCCTGCTGATCATCTTGAGCGAAAACAAGGAAGATGCCGCCGACAATCTCTCGCTCAAAGTCAGGATCGGTGCTAATAATGGTTGACGCATAAGAGCCTGACCAGCCCCCGCCGCCTAAATCTCGTTCTTCTAAGAAGGGGTCGCCGTAAGTATTCGTCCAGTACGCAACGGCAAACACTTGGACACCCTGATCCGCTTCGCCATCATTATCAACATCGCGGAAACCGCCCTGTGGTTCGATGGGCAAAGCCAGAGAGTAGGTAAATGGAGAGGTAAAAAAGTCTGATGTAATTTGTCCTAACGCCTGTGATTCAACGGGGAAAATGTAGTTTTCGTCTCGGTCAACAAAACCCGCTTGGTCTTCCAAAATGACAACAGGAGCCGTGACCCCAAGCGTAAAGAAGGGACTTGTGTACGTAACGACACCGGTGATATTGACTGGTCCACCTTCATCGTTGACGATGGTGGCTGGCTCACCTGGTAAATCGGAGATGTCAATGGGTTCAGCTGTTGGTTCTTCCTCAACGGGTTCGGGTGCTGGCTCTTCTTCGATAGGCTCAGGGGTGGGTTCTTCTTCGACAGGCTCAGGTGTGTCCGTTGGCTCTGGTTCTGGCGTGTTGGTTGGTTCCGGTTCGTCTGTGGGGGTCTCTGTTTCCTCATTATCTGTTTCTTCAACAGGGTTAGTGACGTCCTCTGTGGGCTCATCGGTTTCGGCAGGCTGTTCAATGGCGCATGCAGTGAGGGTGAAGAATACGGCCGTTAAGCTCAGTATCCACAAAATTCGGCGATTGATCATGTGATCTCCTTGCTTGGTGCTTGATAATAAGAGATTGGTGTTTGAGGGTTATTGATCAGGAATCAGAATTTCCTAACCGTTGATCCCTAGTCCCTAATTATCAATATTTAATTCATAAATTGCGGGTTGAAGCGTCATTGGCGCTGATGCTGAAACGATGAGAATGGGACGCCCGCCACCGGAATCTGTCAACGGAATGTCAATTATAGCTGTGTTTTCTTCAGATAACTCTAAAGCCATAACGATTGGGACATCTTTCTCAAATCTGATTAATTGAAGATGCCACTGCTGTGGGATATAGCTGGTTGCCCGAACAAATCCATTAGCAATCCAGCCAGTGTCTGCCTCGGCATCATCATAAAATTCAATTTCAGGAATGGCGATGTTATCAATGGCAAACCCGCCAAATGTGAGAATTGGGTCGGTGATGTAATCAAACCGTATCCAAACAGTCTGGCCAGCATAGGACGTTAAATCGACCGTCTCTTGAACCCAATTGTTATTTCGTCCGGTGTAAAAATGACTGGTGTATGTTGTACCGGATGGATCATCTCCGCTGACTCTGCTTTGGGCCTGTGCGCCCTGAAGACCTACCCAACTGGCTCCACCATCTGTGGAAATGGAAAGGTAGGTGTAATCGTAAGCGTATTCTATGTCCTGATAGAGATCAAACTGGAGGGTGGCGCTAGAAACGGCCGTTAAGTCAAACTGGCGCATGAGCTGCATTTGGCTATTGTTCGCTCGATCAGCTAACCACATATACGCGCCAGACGGGGCTTGAACAGGCAGCAAACTGACGTGATTAGACCCAATAAATGTTAATGTAGCGGTGCCCGTTCCTTCTAACTCATAATAATCGGCGGCGAATTGGGAAACGGCCGTTTCTTCTGCATAAGGGAAAGTTGAAAGGGAGCTCATACTGACACGATTAAGTCCGTCGCGTAAGAAATATTGCTCGGGCACATTAGGATGGGTGTGAATGGCCAGTGAGGCCAACCAATCTTGCCAAAGCTGGTGTCCAGTAAAGCCTAAATTATTATCTTGGGCAATCGCATCAATAGCGTTAAATCCCGGTAGCGGGTGAGTGGCAAAATCACGGTATAAATCTTCTCCAAGACGATTAAAGATATATCGATTGAGGACATAACCCTGTCCGTAATAAGGAATAGAGTTGCCATCTGTCCAGCGGTTGAGCTGCTGGTCGGGGTTGTTTAAGAAGAGGTTGCCTCTAGAAATTGGGTCTGAAGAATACCCCAGTAAATCTTCAGCCAGCATCGCCGACCCCTCTACCTCCCAATCTTGGTCGTTCGTGTCGTAGTTGTCCTCAATCATGTGCCGGAACTCGTGGGCCAGCACGTCAAGATAAGTAGAGCCACCAAAGATACTGCCGTTCATGACAAACATCTCTTTGGCATTTGAAGTTGGAAAAGCTTCTTGTGGTAAAAAGTTGCTGCTGTCTACATAGCCTAAGACACCGCAGGAGCTACTGCCGCATAGGGTTAATGGTGATACGTTCACAATATGTATCCGTGGATCACCATCAATTCCGGGATTGTCTTCAGGGCCAAAGAAAAATGTGACATCCGCATGGATTTGGTCAAAGGCGGCGCCAATCGTTTCTAAGTCGTTAGAGGCTGGTTCTACAAGACCTTCTGTCGTATCAAACCAAAAATAGGCGTGCTCGCTTACAAATTTAAGCTCAAAATCAGGCGAACGCCGTTCGTTTGTGCCAATATCACTGATAAAGAAGGCTTGCTGAGTGCCGACTGGGAGCGGTTCTGTGACGACTGGCACATTATCCTGTGATACGGTGACCCCACGAAAATCCTGGGCCAGTTGGATATCGTCTCTAGCTGGTGGATCATTTTGGGATAGCTCTTGATAGGTTGCCTGTTGGTTAGCTAAGATGGATTCTCGACTTAAGCGATTTAAGGTTTTTTCTGGCTCTGGCCAGCCAGCAAAGGGGGTTGGGTTTTCAGCGGGCTGAGAAACGGCCGTTGGTGCCGCATCTTCTACCTCTGGCGGTGCCTCGGTGGCGCTCTCTGTGGTTAAGCTTTCTGCTGTTGGGCTTTCTGCTGTTGGGGCTTCAATGATCGGTGTTGCAGTATTGATGGGAGCAGGCTCTGTCGTGGTAGGTTGGGGTGTTGCGGTATTCGATTGCCCGCAGGCTGCCAGCAAAATAAATAAGGTGAGGATAGGAAACGGCCATTTTAAAAGCATAAAAAAGATTCTCCAAAGGGTAATTGTTGTGTCCTTGACCATGATAAAGTGAATGTCAAGCATTTCGACATCCATATGGATGGTAATTGGATGTTGACAAGCTTGATTTAATTTGATACTCTTTAACCATCTATATGGATGGTATATAACATCTATTTGGGTAATTTTAAGCAGGTTTATTTCAAAGAACACATTGTTCTCTACCTATATGGAGTATTAAAATGGCTGAAACAGAAAAAATTACAATTAATATGAGCGTTGTTGATTTGGGTAAAGTTGACTTGCTCGTTGATGAAGGTTTCTTCTCAACAAGAACCGATTTTATTCGCAGCGCGATCAGGCGGCAGCTAGATAAGCATGAAAATAAGGTAGAAGAGTCGATTACCCGTAAAGCGATGGTAATGGGCGTGATGGTATTTACGGAAGAAGCCTTGAAAAAACGGTTGGATAAAAACGAGAAGATTTCTGCCTTTGTGGTTGGGATGCTTTTAATTGAAGATAACGTTGAGCCTGAATTGGCCGATGCTGTGTTTGAGTCAATTCAAGTATACGGCGTCTTTAGAGCAAACAAGAGTGTGAAGCAAATATTGGCAGACAGAGTGTGTTAATTGATCTCAGTACAACATTCCGCTAAGATATAAAACGATTAGTCAAATAAACAAATGAAGCAGTGAAAAACGAAATAAAAGTAGCATCGACTAAATGAAAAGCCTCGCCTGTTGGCAAGCGTGTTTTTCAACTGCATACCGTAGCCACTCGGCAGTAAGGAGGGCTTAATGGCGTATCGTTTTCAGAAAGCAGCGATTATTGGTGGAAGCTTTGCTGGATTGTGGACGGCTCGTGTTTTGTCTGATTTCTTTGAAGAAGTTGTCATCTTAGAACGAGATTCACTCCCTGAATCTCCAAAGACCCGTCCAGGCGTGCCGCAAGACTTACAAGTGCATATTCTTTTGGAAAGAGGTGCTGAAATTATGAGTGCGCTCTTCCCAAATATTGGCGAGGAGCTCACCGCGGCAGGTGCAAATTACATTGATTTAACAGAAAAAATGCACGTTTATAGCCGGGGCATTTGGCTAGATCGGTTTGAGAGTGGCCATTGTACATACGCATGTAGCCGCCTGTTATTGGAAGATATCGTGAGGCGGCGTGTGAAAGCGTTACCCAATGTGACATTTCAAGAGCAAACCAGAGTATTGAATTTGATTCATCATGATGGCCAGGTACAGGGTGTAAACGTTTCGCGGAAGGGGACGGAAGCGAATACCCACGTCTTTGCTGATTTCGTTGTAGATGCTTCTGGTTATGGCTCAAAAACAACTCACTGGTTAACTGGTTTAGGATATTCATCCGTTGACGAAACTGTGATTGATTCTCAAACGGGGTATGCGAGTAGACGTTTTCATCTGTCGCCTCACCAAAATATTGATTGGCACATGATGATGATTCCAACTGAGCCTGGCTATCATGAGCGGGGTGGCTTTGTATATCACGAAGAAAACGGCCGTTGGATAGCGACCCTAAACGGGATGATGGGAGATTATCCTCCAACCGATGAGGCTGGCTTTGACGCTTTTGCCAAGGACGTTGGCCCAGAATTTTATCAATTTGTAACTGAAGCTCAGCCCATATCAGCCATAAGAGGATTTAGAGGGATGGCAAATGTTTGGCGACATTTTGAAAAAATGCCAGCATGGCCTGATCGCCTTATTGTCGTTGGGGATGCCGTTTGCCGCCTGAATCCTATTTATGGGCAAGGGATGTCCGTTTCAGCAATGGCGGCAGAGGCATTGCTGCGTCAATTTGAGAAATGGGATTCGACATTAGATGATTTTGCATGGTCGTTTCAGCGACGATACCCTAAAATAATTGACGTGCCGTGGCTACTAGCCTCAAGCTCAGATCAAGAATGGTTGGGGAATATCGAGAATCAATCGGTGATAGAACGTGTAGCTGGCTGGTACTTTCCCAAACTGTTGGAAGCATTACCTCATGAAAGGGCAATTGCTGAAGCTTTTGTAGAGATTCAAAATTTGAAACGTTCTCCGGCGATTCTGTTTTCCCCACAAATGATGTGGTATGCCTTGAAACACCAACTTCAATCAGGTCAGCCACAAGCATAAAAAAACGCCAAGCCCCTAGCGCTTGGCGTTTTTGGTGGAATCTGCCCGAATGAGAGAGCGGGCTATTCCAGCGAGATTAAGAATCAACCTCACTAAAAGGAGTTAGAGAAAATATCTATTCGAGAATAGGATATTTTTGAACAATGTCGGTTTCCGCCCAAACTTTGCCAAGCCCTAAAACTTTACCTGCTTCGGCTTGGGCCAAACCGATAAGTAAAACAATGTAAATGATGTGCTCATCAATTAGCGGGTTAAATTCCCCCGGAAATGCTGAGAGATAGATCAAGAGCATCATCAAAGCGCCTGAATAGCCAGCAATTTTTACGCCAACCCCTAAAATTAGCGACAAACCAATGAGCAACTGCCCGCCGACTAGCAGGATGTCTACGACGGGATTGCCAGCCATACTTTGCATGATCCCAGCGAATGGGCCGTAAGTTGCAAAATTTAGGTAGCCAAAGGTTGGTGATACACCCGCTAGCCATGCTTCTTCTGGGGCTGTAGCAAAGCCAAGTCCAAAAATCTTGTCGATGGCGGCCCAAAAGAAGATGAATCCTAATAAAATGCGAATGATTACCCAAGTTCTATTTGTATTTGTTTCCATGATTGTTTCTCCTAACAAATTCCTTCGATCACTGATAACCAGAGTTCAGTTTTCTAATGCTTTACAGGTAAACGAAAAAGGTTCTTTGTCACTTTCTACAAATGAAACGTTTCGTTTCCTTGGTCAACGGAAGCGTTGACTCTGATTCCTTTTTGCTTCCATCTCTATTAAAATTTCACTACTTCCCGCAAGAAAACAGACTTGCATGTTCTGCTGTCGTGTCGTGACAGTGACGCCGGCTTGGCCGTGATATAGAAGTGTCTAGTCAGGTTAATTGCCTCGGACAGGCACAAGCCCTCTTCACAAGGTTAGTCTGGATAGACAATTCATTTTTTTATAGGTTTGCTCCCCCAAATTGGTTTTTTTAGACAAGCAACATAACCATTAGCGTGAGGAGGCCAACGCCAATCGTGACGAATTTGAATAAACGGCCGTTTCCCCGAGCGTTGCTCAAGCTGCTATCGTTACTCACTTGTGACGCTTCATACTCGCTGTGTGTCATTTGACCGATCTTAAAATTGCTCAAAGGATTCATAACTAACCTCCGCTTGACTATGCCAATACAAAATTATTTTTGATTTTCCAGCAGCTGCTCTAGATGAACGACAAATGACTCAAATGTCGGGAAATTTTTTCGTTCACCATCCTTAATGGTTTGAAGCATAATTCTCCAAGGGGCTTCTTCATCTTCTCGCCAGAGGCGCATAAGATATGCCTGCCTATTTTGTGACTTTTGCCACTTCCCTGTCTTTTGTTCGCTCTTCATGGCCGGTATGATACAGACCAAGCGTCACCAAAACGTCGCCAGTTGATGGCGGGTGATAGGGAGATGGTCAACAACCCATGATTCAGATAAGATTGGGGCTAGGGATGGGCAAGTTCCAAAGCGTTTAATGAGGAATTAGAATTTGCTGGAAATTTCATTACTAGGCAATTTTCAAGCCGCCATTAATGAACAACCGTTAACCCGCTTTCGAAGTGATAAAGTTCGGGCGCTGTTGGCTTATTTAGCAATAGAGAACAACCGAGCGCATCGTCGTGATTCGCTGGCGACGTTGCTTTGGACGGATGCCCCAACGAGTAACGGCCTCAAAAACTTACGGGGGAATCTTTATCGTTTAAAGACAGCGATAGAGCAGGGGAACGCCACACTGTATGAACAGCTCTTTGATTTTAGCAATCGAAGCGTCAAATTAGACCTAGGCTCTCCCATGCCAAATGTTTGGATTGATGCCGTGCATTTTGAACGACTATTTGATGAATCTGAATCGCATCAGCATCAAGATATTTATTCATGCAGTGACTGCATAGGTCGAGTGGAAACGGCAGTTTCTCTCTACAAGGGTGAACTCCTCCCGGGCTTTAACTTAGAAGACGCTGAACTATTTGATGAATGGTTACTGTTGAAACGTGAACAATATCATCAGCAGGCTCAAAACGGCCTCGATCTGCTCATTACCTATTATTTCAATCAAAAACAGGTCGCCAAGGTGCGCCAGTACTGTCAGAGACAGCTTGAACTCGAACCGTGGCATGAAAAAGCGTATCGGTATTTGATGCTGGCGCTGGCTCACGGCGGACAGCGGACAGCCGCCTTGGCTCAGTTTGAAAAGTGTCAGCAGGTGCTGTGGGATGAGCTAGGCGTTGAACCCCATAAAGAGACGATAGCTGTTTATGAGCAGATTAAGACAACTGAAGCTGATTTGGGGAAGCAAACGGCCGTATTGACTCAATTGGATGCGCCTCGTGATAACTTACCCGCTCGAACCGCCCCTTATTTTGGACGGGAATTCGAGCGGCAGCAGCTTATCACTTATTTGCTTGATGAAAACTATCGACTGGTGACACTTCTCGGTGAAGGCGGCGTTGGAAAGACGAGCCTATCGATTGAGGTGGGCCGTGAGCTTGTTGAGCATTTTAGAGACGGGGTTTGGCTGATTCAGCTAGCTGGTTTGGAAAGACGCTCGCCCGATGCCCTATTTGACGCGCAATTAGAGGGTGAGATGATTACGGCCGTTTCCCAAGCGCTGGGTTTAGAAATCGCTGGCCAGATGTCTCCTAAAGAACAGCTGCTTACATATCTGCGGCAAAATCGTCTCCTGCTGATTTTTGATAATTATGAGCACGTGCTGGCTGGCGCCGATCTCGTTGGCGATATTTTAAAGCGCGCACCCCAGGTGTCTATGCTGGTCACTTCAAGAGAGCCGCTTAATTTTGTGTCGGAGTTTGTTTATCCGGTGCAGGGTCTTGAGCCACCTAGCCTAGCAGAAAAAGAAAATCTGAAGACGTTTGCCTCGGTGCAGCTCTTTGCGGATCGCGCCAGCCGAGTGGCCCGCAATCTTGTGCTAGACGGGAACACGATTGAAGAGATCGCTAAGATTGTGACATTGGTTGACGGCAACCCCTTGGCGATTGAGCTGGCGGCGGCTTCTTTGCGTAAACGGCCGTTAAGTACGCTCTTTAACGAAATCAATGCTTCCATCGATACCCTGGCCTCCCGACAGCGTGATGTGCCGCAACGGCATCGCTCTATGCGGGGTGTTTTTGTTGACTCTTGGCAGATGCTATCTGATCATGAACAGACCGTTTTGGCCAAGCTGGCCGTATTTCGAGGCGGCTCTGCCCAAGAGGCGGCGCAAAAAGTGACGGGGGCGTCTGCATTAGATTTAGAGCTGCTGGCTGAAAAGTCGCTGGTTCAAGTGGCCTTTCAGGAAAATGGACAAACGCGATTTCGGCTTCATGAACTGCTCCGCCAATTTGCGCTCGAACAGTTAGGTGACGGTTTAGAAGAAACGACCGCACGGCACAGCGAAACGTACTTAGCGTTTCTTGCTGATCGGGCGGATGCTCTGCTAGGAGAGAACCCGCAAATCCCAGCCGCTGAAATTACCCAAGATTTTGAAAACGTGCGGAAGGGGTGGCAAACGGCCGTTTCTACCCAAAACCTCAAAACTATCCTCCCAGCCATTTATCCACTTTCTACTTTTTTCCAACTACGAGGCCGCTATCAAGAACAAGTCGCAATGTTCAGTTCAGCCATAGACTCATTTGAGCAATTAGAAGAAATAGCTGATGGAAAAAGCACGGTATTAGCACGCCTCTTTGCTGAAAAAGCACGTGGCCTTATTAGATTGGGCGAATTCGTTGATGTTGAGGAATCCTTAAAAAAAGGATTTGAATTAGCTCCTTGTTCCAATGAACCTGCTATTGTAGCCCGCTTACATCTCTTCAATGGGGAGGTTCTATGGCGACGTGGTAAATATAGTGAGGCGATAATTGAGTTAGAGGGAGCACTGGAAATGGCGGTTGAACATGAGTCTTTTGAATTACAAGGATACAGTAATTTTAACCTTGGAATTGTAAAAGATATTTTGGAAGATCCCAGTCAAGCCACTTCTTATTTTGAGCATGCCTTATCAGCCTCTAAAGAAACGCACAATCGAAGGCTTGAGGCTTACTCTTACAACTCTTTAGGAAATGTTGCTTTTGCGCTTCTTGACTTTTCAGCCGCAAAAAAGTGCTATCAAAATGCACTTGAGTTAAACGAATTTATAAATGATCTTCAGGGCAAAAGTTTGATTTATAATAATTTGAGTCTTATTGCGGGTGAGGAGAGAAATTTTGATAGCGCAAGGAATTACTTAAACTTATCACTCAATATTGCAAAACGGAGTGGGAATAAAGGCGTTGAGGCATTAGTTTTTAATAATTTGGGTTGGATTGCTTTACTTGAAGAAAAATTTGAGGAAGCTAGACCCTTATTAGAGATATCAAGAAGAATATATAAGAAAATGGGTGATCAAAGAGGAATTAATATTGTTGATAGTCGCTTAGCTGAAATTGCTTCAAAATTAGAAAGATAAGCACATCTCACCTCTAAATGTAAGATGTGCTAATGAGCTCTAACTTTCTTTAAATTTAAATGCCACAGTGTCCTGTTGTGCCACCTTGACACATAAGGCTAAAGATTGGGGTGGCATAAACGAAAGCTTGGATAAAAATTGCGAGGCCGATCAGCTGAAGTTTTTGCAAACGAGTCATTTTCTTGTTCCTTTTCCGGAACCACAACCAATACAAGCGCTACTTCTACGTCTTCCTATGTGGTTCCGATATAAAAAATTGATAGATGTTTGCGGACTTGGCCTCACGTTTGTGAAGCCCCTGAAGGCCTTCGTTGTGTCCGTTCGAAAAGTTGCTTAAAGCTTATCGAGCGGCGGTTGAACTATCGTTGAACTATCGTTGCAGCTAAAAAATCATGAACTCACTCCACCTCACCTTCCTCGGACGGCCGTTTATTCAAATCAACGGCCGTTCCCCACAGCCAGCTCTGTCTCACAAGGCGGTGGCGCTGTTGGCATATTTAGGCGTTACGGGGCAGATGCAGTCGCGGGAAACGCTGGCAGGGCTGCTGTGGAGCGAGCTAGAAGAGGAAAAGGCACGGCGGAATTTACGCGTAGAGCTGTCGCGGCTGAAGCCAATCGTTGGGGAATTTTTAAAGATTGAGCGTCGGGCGGTGGGGCTGGATTTTTCACAAAGTATAGAAATAGATGTCGTGCAATTTGAGCAGCAGGGTCGTTCACCAGCAGAAGACGTTGCTGGGCTGGAAACGGCCGTTTCTTTATACAATGGCGATCTTTTGACCAATTTGGACGTGCCAGGGGCCTATCTTTTTGAAGAATGGGTGCTGGTTCAGCGAGAGCGATATCGGCAGATTGTGCTTGATGCCCTGTACCAACTTAGTAAGCAGTACACTGATCAGAATGAGATAGCCAAAGGCATAACGGCCGTTCGTCAACTGCTTACCTTTGAGCCGTGGCTTGAATCTGCTCATCGGCAGCTGATGCGCTTACTCGCCTTAGACGGTCAGCGGGCTGCAGCCCTGGCGCAATACGACATTTGCACGCAACTTTTGATGGAGGAACTGGGCGTCACGCCATCCATCGAAACAGACAACCTTTACGATCAGATCGAAAGCGACCAAGTACAACTCCCCAGCCTCCAGTCCTCAATCCCCAATCCCCAATCCCCAGTCCCCAGCCCCCAATTACCACCCCCATTTCAACCCCCAACCCAAATACCCCACTTTGTTGGGCGAGATGCTTTACGCACGCAAATTGAAGCGCAACTATTGGAACAAATTGATTCGAGTCCTATCGCCTTGGTCGGCATGGGGGGCGTTGGTAAATCAACTTTGGCCACTCAGCTTGCGCATCATTTGCGGGAGCATTTTGTAGATGGCGTGCTGTGGGCCGACTGTATGGCAACTGAGCCACGAGACATTTTGGAAAGCTGGGGACAGCTATTCGGGTATGATTTTAGTGGATTAGCAGACCTCAAGAATCGGGCCGCTGCGGTGCGGGGAATACTGGCTGAAAAGCGTGTTTTGATTGTTTTGGATGACGTGTTGAGCGTGGCCAGAATACGGTCGTTACTCCCAAACAGTCCAAACTGTGCTGTTATTATCACCACCCGAAATTTAGATGTGGCAACGGCCGTATCGGCTGAGGAAATTCTACTCAATGAGCTGCCTTTAAATAACGGCATTCGTCTGCTTAAGAACTTGCTTGGAGAGGCTAGAGTTGAGGCAGAGAAAGAAGCGACGATAAAAATATGCACTCTTCTGCAAAATTTACCGCTTGCGCTGGAGATTGTGGGCCAACTGCTTAGAGGGCGCCGGCGGCGAAAGCTGACAGATATGGCTATACGGCTGCAAAAAATAGATCATCGGTTAGGGTTAGAAGTTGCCGATCGAGCAGTTCGAGCCTCCTTTGAATTGAGCTGGCTCACCTTAAATGAACGACAGCAGCAAATTTTTAGTTACCTTGGGGTGTTTGAAGGGCGGCCGTTTTCAAGAGCGGCCGTTGCAAATATTGCCAAGCGAGATGAATATGACACTGAAGATGTCTTAATGGAATTAGCCGCCCTCTCTTTACTTAAAGAAGTAGATGAAGAACATTACCGGCAACATGCATTGCTAGCTGATTCGGCAAGAGAAAAATTAGCTGAGGCAGGTCAAGAAGCTATTGCTTATACGGCGATGTCAACTTATTTCCAAGAATTTAGCTCGCGCCATCGAGCGGATTATGGTATTTTGAAGTTGGAGTGGGGCAATCTAATGGCGGGTATGGAGATTGCCCATCGTTGGGAAAATTGGCTTTTAGTCTTGGCTTATGCAGATGCTTTAACGGAGTCATGGTTTACACGCGCTCGATTTGATGATATTCGGCGCGGTATGGGTTGGGCAAAGGCAGCAGCACTTGCGATTAAAAATCAAGAGGCACTTGCAGAAATTCACCTAAAATGGGGTGAGGCCTTGGTTGAGCAAAAAGCTTTTGAGCAGGGGGAAGAACAACTTAAAGCATCGTTTCAGCTTTATGAAAGCCTGCATCATCAATCAGGTATGGCAAAAGCGCTTCAGCATTTGACACGAATCGAAATTGATAAATCAAACTATGCTACTGCCGGAGAATACCTTCAAGCGTGCGAGGCGCTTGCTGAGGAGTTAGAAGACAACGTCGCCCTGGCCACTATTTTTTACCGTAAAGCGAGAATCAAATACCGGCAGGAAGGCGCTGATGTGTCTGAGATGCTTGAGCTAGCCATCAATATGCAAGAAGCATCGCGTGATAGTTTAGGTCAAATTCGCTCGCTTAGGTTGCTCGCCACAGTATCAATGAAACAGGATTCAACGATGCTGAAGGCGATAAATTATATTCATCAGGCACTTGATTTAAGCCAGCAGATTCAAAATAAAGGGGAAGAAGCATCCGCATTATATGCTTTGGCGGGAATTGAGCGTAAGCTAGGAAATTTAGAATTGGCTCATCAGTATGCTACTGAAAGTTTAAATTTGTTTGAACACATGGGGGATAAACAGTTTGAGGGCATTGCATTAAACGAGATTAGCCTCATCTATAGAAATCAAGGTGCTTTTGAGGAAGCATTGCTATTTGGCCAGAATAGTGTGACTGTCCTCGGCGATACTCAAGACCAATTTACCCTAGTCTACGCTTTGCACCGTTTAGCACAGATTTATGAACAGGTTGATGATACGAAGAAGGCTTTAAAACAGTGGCAGCAGGCTTTGCAAATCTCCCAAAGTATTCAACACCCGTTATTGATAACAATTCAAGACTCGATTGATAGAATCCACAGTTAAATGAAACGAAGTTCCTACTTTGAATAGAACGACAGCCATAAACTTCGTTTCCTCGAGGTTCCGAAGCTTTCATCTAACGGGTTTTTCAAATTAGAAACTTCGGAACAGTTAATCGGGATTAATTTCCCCCTCAGGCCCCTCAACAGACCAGCTAAGGAATAGAACGCTTTCAAGGTACTGCTCACTAACTCTTTTGTTTATGTGGTTAGCGTTTTTTATGGCTTTGAAATACTTACTATCATGATTGTGTGGGTCGAAATCATTATCGTGGTTGTATTCACTCATTAGGACTTCGAATTGACGAGATTTGAAATCTTCGTATAGGGAGTCGACTGGGGTGTCTTTTTTGATCTCTGTGGTCCATGGTTCATTGGGGGATGAGGGGGACAGTGGCGCAAATATGGTTAAGATTTCTTCTATGATTGGCAAAACGGCCGTAATTATTTCTGCACCAGATTGACTTTTTTGCATTCCAGAAATAGTATATTGAGCCGTGAGGGGATCGGTATTTGGATTGCTTTCTTGCCATGCTTGGTCGAGTATATCTGGTACGTTTAAGTACAGGGGGTTGCCTTGGCTATCTTTAATTTTTCGGAGAATATTGTTGAGTATAAACGGCCGTAATTCATCGATCGGGTGTTTTTCACGATCCATTTTGAAATGTTCCGGTAAATTATCTGATAAGAGTCGCTGAAATTCCAATGCCATAACCGGACCGGCGACTAAGCAAGCATAGACATCCGCAAAAATTTCTTCCACCCAACGCAAACGCCAATCGTTTTCCGTAAATGATGGCAAGTTTTTTATCCTCTGAGGGACAACTTGATATAACGGTTCCCCATCTTTCCCTTCGTGTCCTTGCCAATAAATAAAATGACCAATCTCATGTGCAATGGCAAGAAAGTCAGTCGACATTTTAAAATTATTACCAAAAGCGGTAGGTAAAATATGAGGAGGGATACCAATGAATACAACATTTGCATAAGGAATAAGGCGAATGTTGAGCTGTTTTTCAAGATGACAAATTACCGCCCCAGATTTAGAAATAAAATGATGCGTTTCGGCAGGTTTTAACGCATGGTTTGCCAGTTGATCACCGAGATAAAGAATAAATTCAGAAAATCCAACATATCGTTCTGAGCTAAATCTTTGAAAAAGGGTTTTTTGCAAGATTGTTAAGTCGGTGGCAATCTGCTCAAAGAAAAAGCCAAAAGTATAATTCATCGAGTATTTATTTGATCGAACCTTGTCTGTCAAGATTAAATTCAACTCTAATGCGTCGTACACAGAACGAGAGTAATCACTTAAAAGCTGCTGAAGTTTTTCGATGAGGTCTAGCTGTTCAGCTTGAAAGGCTTCGTCTGGTTTTGAAAAATGATGAGTCGCTACAGTATGTTGATCAACAGCTTTATCAATCAATTTGTTTAATTTTTCTCGATGGGTTTTTATAACTGCTGAATCGACCGATGCTAATTCATCTTTGAGCTGCTTGCTTACAGTTTGATCGAGTTGTAGCGCTTTTAATTCGGTAACTTGTTGAATATTGGTATACAGATTTTCGATCGCCCACCATAAAACTGTCCAGCGATCTTTCCACGGTTGAGCTAACTTTTCCCTATCGGCTAAATTTGAAATATTGGTCATGTTTCTTCCTTACAGACAGTTCGTATGTTGTATAAACAAACGCTTTTTTAGACAGTCACTTAGACAGTTTTTAGTCAGGGTTGATTTCCCCTTCGGGCCCTTTGTTTGCCCAAAGGTTAAGCGTATTTTCCAGTGTTTTTTCCGCTCGCCGAATCCCGCCGCTCCATTCATAAAGAGATGGATCTGGAATTTTGCCAAATGGTTCAACCGGCATTGGAATTCCTTTGCGCAAGGTGTTGTTCAACCCGTCTAGCGTGTCAGCATCCTCACTCCAAGGGAACTCACCGCCAATTAGGAAGAGATTTTCTGACAATAGCTCTAAAATGACATCAACAACCGGTTTGATTGCTTCTAACACCTCGTCTAGCTTTAATTCAATAAATGGATCGTCACCGTGCGTGTCGAGAACGGCATCTTGGCTAAGCCCGTGGTGGTGATGGTCATGCTCAGACGGGCTGTTGCTGATCTTGAAGACGGTTTCGTCAATTGATTCTCCGATCTCTTCACCAAAGCGGTGGTCAAGATAAAGTCGCCAATTTTCATCAAGCCGCTCTGGTGTTTGTAAATAAACGAGTTTGCTATAGGCGGAGTGGGCACCTTGATCAAACCATGTATCATCTGCGCTAATTCGTCGCAAAATGTTGCTGCCAATAAACGGCCGTAAAGCCGGAATCGGATGATGTGCATTGTCTGCCAAAATTTCTGACTCAGTCGCATCAGACAGAATATCTTGTAGGCCAAACACGGAGATAGGGCCGGCCAGCAAACAACCGTAAACGTCGGCAAAAATCTCTTCGAGCCAATTTTCTATCCAAGGAGGCACTTCGTCATGCCCAAAACGCTCTTCTAACTTTTCATGAATTTGATGCTCTAAAGAAGGCTGGTCATCAGAAAAGTAGCGGTATAAATAGTGAGCTACCTCATGGGGTAAGGCCAGAAAATCCCAGTTGATTTGGTGAATATTGCCTTGGTCAGAGTTGAGATTGATACCCGCAACGCTAGCAAAAGGAATCCCAATCAAGATAACGTCTGGATCATAGGGTAATATCCGAATGCCCATAACTTCACTTAAATAAGTGATGATGCGCACATATCGATTTTGGAGCAAGCTACCGCGGGCTGGTTTCATGGCTTGAGCCGTGACCACATCTGCGGTGAGCAGCGCGTGGCCTTGGCTAGTGGAACGGCCGTCTATGCGTCGTCGCTGATCTAAGGCGCGCTGAATAATCTCCAAATCAGTTGATAGATGATTTAAAATCTGACGCAGTTTGTCAGTGTGAACCACCCGCTTAGATTGTCTGTTGTTTTTGATAGTTAAGGCCCGAAAACTCAATTTTATTTGAACATCGCCAAACGCATATAGATTTTTGAGCAGTACGTTGAGGGCGTTGATTTGGGTGAGCTCATACCAATCTTGGACCGATTGGGCGTTCTGGCGCAGTTCATCTACCATATCTTCAGCAATCGTTTGGGTGGTTTCAATGCAGTCGAGCACATTTTGCAATCGATTGACCCAGGCGTTCGCCGTGTCAAAAAAGTACGGTCGATTTTCGCTGCTGATTTTTGCATCATCGATTGGCCACGACCCTCGATCGTTTTTCTCGCAAATAAAGACCCGTCCGGCGGTTTGTTTTCCATCAGGGTCTTGCCACGGCGCGCCAACCACAACGGCCGTTTCAGTAATCGCTAAAGAGCCACCAAAAAAACCTTTGGCTTCGTTGTGCGCTAAATCTGGTGACTCTAAAACAATAGGGCTCTGCCATTCGCCATTTTTAAACTCGTAAAGGTAAACGCGCCCCGCTTCTTTCCCCACTTTGGCATGATCGTTTGATGCGCCAACAACGGCCGTTTTTTTACCTAAAGCCAAGCGGCGACTAAAGCTGTTTCCTTTATTTTCTGGGCTGGGGAGTCTGATTGGGTCCTTCCAGCCGGATTGGGCTCTTTCGTAAAGTAACGCAGCCCCATCTTCATCATCCGTGGCCCCAATCAGTAAACGATTGCCATTGACGGCAACATCCCGTCCAAATGTCTGATTGACGATAAAATCAGGTTGTTTAATAGTGTAAGGGTCTCCCCATTGCCCAAACTCGTCCCGAGTGTACACAAATGCTTGGCCAATGGTGGCTCGATACCGCCCAGGGGCACCAACCACAATCACGTCTTCATCGATATCAAGACTGCGGCCAAGTTGATTTCTTGCAATCAGTCCTGTAGGTTGTTTTAGTCGAATCGGTTTACGCCAACGGCCGTTTCTTTTCTCACAGACATAAACGGCACCCACCTTATCAACCTCTCCCTCGTCGTGCGAAGGGGCACCAATTGCTAGCGTATCCCCACTTATGGCGACCCGATACCCAAATCGAGCCTCTGCAATTTCACCTACAAACTCAGCCACTGGCTCAGCTTGCCACACATTATTTTTTTGCTCAAAAATATAGATGGCCCCCACATTTTTCCCTTTCTTGCTATCGTAGTTGGGCATGCCAACAGCGAGCGCTTTCCCATCGATGGTGACCGAGCGGCCAAAGTACCCAGCGGGCTGTGGATTTGGAGATTGAAGCTGAAGGATACTTTCCCAAGACCCATCAACCCCCTTTTGGAAAAGATATGCACCACCACCATTTCTTAATATGTCACTGTGAGAGATTTGGGCGCTGTTTTTCTTTGTGTTGATATCTTGATTATAGGCCCCAACAATAACTGTTGTGCCATCCGCAGCCACGGCATAACCAAACTCGTCATTCATTGACTCTGGGTGAGTCAAGTTGACATTGTCTAAAATATGGTAGCCTTGAGTGATTTTAGATGCTGACATTTCCCGTTTCCTTGTTTCCAATAATCTAGTATTGCTCTCCATAAATTCGCTTTGAGTTATGAGATTAGCAATACTCAACAGTTTTTCGATTTGTTAACATAATAACAAGTTGCACACTTTCGAAAAGCTATACTAGCCTGTTCCAATTGGCGAGATTTTTTATTATCAAGCTATTTGATAATGTGCCTTTTCCGACTTGTTCAGAACAACAAGCCTATTCTGTGTTTATATCTGATCACAAATTTAATTATAGAGAAAAAATATAAGGAGGGTAATAAGATAAATCACGCTCCTGTCACGCGGATTATCTATTCTGACTGCACAATAAAAGGAGGATTGAGATGTTCCAAATACGAATCGTGCAGGCCTTTCAAGGGGATTGCCTCATTCTAGAATATGGTTCAGAAGATAATCCAAAATACACACTGATTGATGGAGGACCGGGAAATACTTATCAAGAACATTTACGCAGTGAACTTGTTGATATCCGATCAAAAGGTGGTGAGCTAGACCTCGTTGTTTTGAGTCACGTAGACGATGATCACGCCAATGGTCTTTTAGATTTAATGCGCGATATGGATGCCCCCAGTCCGCTGAATATTAACGGCGTTATTCCAATTAAAAAGTTGTGGCATAATTCCTTTTCGGAAACGTTAACGGATGAAGTAGCAAGAGGTTTTGATGAAGGGATGGCCCGCAGTGGTGCCAATGATGAAATGCCCACGGCCGCTTTTCAACACCGCAGCATTAGGCAAGGAAGCCACATCACCCTTTTTGCTTCTAGCTTAGATATTCCGATCAATGAAGAGTTCCCACAGTCTGAAGCAGGTCGGCTAATTTGTGTAGACAATGCTGATAACCCCATCTCGCTTGCAAATTTGAAAATCAGTGTGGTTGGCCCAACCCGCAAAACCTTAAGCGCCCTCCAAAAAAAGTGGTTGAAGTGGATTGAAAAACAAAAAGAAAAGGGAGAAAGCAAAGGTGGCTCGGGTTTAGATAAGAGTGTGCCCAATTTAAGCAGCATTATGCTGTTGGTTGAGGGGGAAGGTAAAACGATTCTTCTAACCGGCGACGGGCGAGGAGACCATTTGTTGATTGGTTTAGAAGAAGCTCAAATGCTAAATGCGGACGGTACGCTACACGTTGATCTATTTAAGCTGCCCCACCACGGTAGCGCCCGAAACGTCACGGCCGAATTGTTTGAAAAAATCACCGCCGACACCTATGTCGTGTGCGCCAATGGCAGACATGACAATCCTGATTACCAAACTTTAGAATGGCTGGTTTTGTCAGCTCAAAAACAAGACCGCAGATTCCATCTTATCGCGACAAATGAGACGGATAGCACCCGCCTCATGCGCCAAAATTATCCGCCTGCCCAGTACAATTATCGCTTTACGGCGCTGGCCCCAACCGAGAATTCCTTGCTTTTTGATATTAAAAATGGGGTTGTAGCTGATGAACCTAAGAACGAAAACGCCGGGCAGTCCAAAGAAGTGGTGCACCAAGTTGAGAATGCTTAGGGAATTGTGTCATAAGAGGACAGCCAAGATGGGTAATTAAACAAGGTTCGATTATTTTTCAAACGCTTTGGATAGCAAAATCACCGAGAAAGCTTTCCTCGGTGATTCCTTGTTTTTATGAGGTTTTGAGTTTAGCTAGTAATTTTTTTCCAAGGTTTCTAAAATGCCTTTCTCAAGAAAATCATTCTAGTGATTATTGAAACGGGGTAATTAGGCTTCGTGGTGGGCAATAACGGCCGTTTTAATCTCCTCTTGTTCTAATGCTTTGTGAAACGCTTGTTCAGCTTCGTCACTCAAAGAAGTGTGATAAAGATTGCCACCAAATTCAGACAGCGACTCGCTCACTACTTCAGCTGGCGTATTGTTGACGAGCAAGAAGAGGGCTGAATCTCCTGGTGCAAGATCATTGCTCACGTCATCAATAAATTTATTGTCGATGCCAATATCAATCTTGTTGCCAAGGAGCGCGTATAGTCCCATGCCTAGCAATGCCCCAAAGATAGGTCCACCAAAGAGGAATCCAATCAATAAGCCCCAGAGTCCGCCGCTAGCTACGCGTCCACCTTTAACGGCCGACTCCAAAGTTTGTTTGATCTTAACTTTGCCTTTGGCATTTTTAACCGCGACAGCTGCATCTTCAATATGTACCAACGCTTTTTGGACGTTTTCTTGTTTTAAAGTTGCAATTTTTGCTAGCGCATCTGTAGCTTTTGATTCTTGATTATAAGTGATAACGACTAAGTCGCTCATTTTGTGTCTCCTTCGTATATCGTTCAACATCTCAGTTGATTTGTTTTTGTTTGATATCTGAAGTGTAGATGCTGATTCTGGATAAATTGTGGAGAAACTGTGGGGGAGTTGTAGAAATATATTGCCCAATATCTTGACTGTGTTGGATTCGCCAACAGGCGATATTAAGATATAGTTTTGATTGTTCTAAGTACCCAAATGGGAATTTTTAAAATCATTATTGACCAATTATTGTTAGCAAAATCTTCCCATACTCTAAAGACCAATAATCATTGAATTTTTAAGTGAAACATATAGCCTTTCGGATAAATTTCCCGATTTCTAGCTCAAAAAGGGTTGTGAAAGCAGGGTTTCTCAAGGAGGAAACATGTCAAAGTATTACTATGGAAAGATGGATATGTCCAAAAAATATATTCAAACATCTGCAGAGGAAGAAACTGCAATGAGTATGGATACACCTGAGGCAGGCAGCAAAAGTTTTGAGCCTGCTACTCGGAGCATGCCAGAGCTTGATCCAAATAGCGCAGCGATGCCCCAACAGCCTACAAAGAAGCCAACTTTGGGTGAACGAGTCCGCAATTTGGTGCACATGATCGGCAAAAATTCCACCAATATTTTTAGTGCTGTTTTAACAGGTGTGATTTTGGTTTCATTGGGCGTGGTTGTTTTTAATGGCAATGGGATTGGCTGGCTGTTTGAATCAAAAATTATTGAAGAAACAGGCCCAATTGGGGAGCTAAGTATTGCCTTGGCTCCACTACTGGCGCTTGCCCTCGCGATTGAGCGCTCAGTTGAAACCTTATTCGATTATTTTGAAGGTGAAGTTGAGAATGTGGCCACCATTGCTAATGTGTCAAAAGAAGGCTTCCAAGAGCTAGAAGACAAATTGAACGCGGCTTGGCAGGCGGTTAATGAAGCGTCATCATTAGACGATATCGAACTGTTTAATCAAGCTGAAGCTAAGTTGGCTAGCATCAGTGAGATTTTTAAAGGGTTCAACAAGAACCCCGTTTACGTTGGCTATAAACGGCGCATGTCGATTTATATTGGGTTTATGCTGGGGTTTATCGTAGCTATTTTTACTGACCAAGGGCTGTTTGAATATTTACAAATTGGCGTACCCCGTATTGTTGATATGCTGTTTACAGGGGCGGCCCTTGGGGCTGGTGCTGGGCCGATGCACTCGCTTGTTGGCGCACTCGATGGCTTGAAATCAAGCCTACAGGCGTTTGGCAACCAGCGCGGTATTGATGAGGTGCTCAATGAGGTGCGCAGAATGCGCGCATAACTGTTTGATTGGATAGCTTCATTGTTACTATTATGAAGACCTAGTTTTGCTAGGTCTTTTTTTGTGCATGAGCTGCCGACGGCTGTTTTTTTGCATTGCTAATTAAACTAAAAGCCCTTGAATGTTGGTAGAGAAAAATTTCTAAATCACATCTTTTCCTAATTGGAACCGATAGATACCTAAAAAAGATAAGCCGACCTGTTTCATCAGTTGGTTATAATTGATGTTACGCACTTTTGCACCATAGAATGAATGCTACGCTTATCGAAGAAGTCTGCTCAAAGCAGCCTGAACTTTACATTTTTCAAGAAGACTTTCGTCAAAACAGAAGCAAATTTTAATTAGATAATGGTCCTCTCAACCTGCTTGAGTAGGTTTTCTTTGCTAGCTGTAGGCTTCAGCCTACAACGTTCAGTGACTGCGTAACCCCAGTTATAAGTCTCTTTCGTCTAAGTGGCCATAAATCCTCAAATGAGAGAACGTAGAGATAATTCCTTGTGTGTCTTGACCGAAAGGAGCTATTGCATCTATGGTTGAAAGGATTACAAATTCTTAAGTTAAAGAGCTTTATGAGTAGCAACCGCTGGCAAGTTTCCCAAGTTTGGATTCAGCACATCATTTTAATTTTTCTTGGGTCTAGTTTTTTTTACTGGTTACAACAAGAACTCCCTATTGGTCAAAAGCTAACCTTTATCAGTATAAGTGTCATCATTGTGTGGTTTGTCGGCCGATGGGTGCATGAGCGTTTTGCTAATACAATGGTGAAGGTTTTTGAGCTTGAATTTCATGATGTTGCTTGGCTTATTCAGAGAGCACTCAAAACCAAAACGATTCCATTTGTAAAAAAATCTGATGAAGAAAAAATCGAGCTTCGATTTTACAGCAATGATTTGGTATTAATTGCTGAACCCTTTCCCCTAAATTTGATGATTGACGATCATTTAAAAACTATTCCGGCCACAAAAATCACCCTCAAGCCAATTCAAACGGACCGACAGTTTATCAATTCTCTTTGTCAAATAATTGATCAAGCATTTATACCCTTGCCCCAAGATAAATCTTCAATCTCGTAGAGACTTGTCCGGTTTTCACGTTCATCATGGTGAACAAGCTCTTAAAATAAAAAAAGAACCTATGCAAAGATAGGTTCTGATTCTCAAGAGCACATGATGAGTTTGATGGGATAAAGATGCAAAACAAGCTGGTGGTTAGTACGCGCCTCGAATATGGTCGTGAACGGCCGTTTTATAAATTTCCGTGATTTGTTGATGCAACTCGCTGGAAAGCGAAGGTAAAGACGACGATTTGGCATTGTCAATTGCCTGCTGTGTTTTTGATGCACCTGTGATAACCGTGCTGACTGCTTCATGGTCTAAAATCCACCGTTGAGAAAACTGTGCCATAGTCATCCCTTCAGGTACAAGTGGCTTAAGCTGATCTGCCAGCTCAACCCCTTTTTCAAAGGGTAAGCCCGCGAAGGTTTCGCCCACATTAAACGCTTCACCATCTTTGTTGTAGTGGCGATGGTCTGACTCATCAAATGTGGTTTCTGCGGTAAATTTACCGGCAAGTAGTCCGCTGGCTAAGGGAAGACGTACAATCACGCCTACATCAGCCGCTTTTGCTCTATCAAAAAGTGTATGAATTGGTTTTTGACGAAAGATATTGAAGATGATTTGAAGTGAGGTTAGCTCAGGTTGATCAAGTATTAACAACGCCTCATCCATCGTTTCCACGCTAGCCCCAAAGTGGCGAATGAGCCCTTCTTGCTTCAAAAGCCTTAGCCAGTCAAAGATTTCGCCGGAAGCCATGACCTCTTTAGGAATACAGTGCAGTTGGACAAGATCAAGTTGGTTGGTATCCAAACGTTTGAGAGAGTCGGTTACATGTTGTCTCAGAAGGTCTTGGGTATACGGTCCGGGGTAGTTAAAGCGACCGACTTTGGTGGCAATGAAGACATCATCGGCGCGCGATTTGAAAAATTGGCCGATGAGCTGTTCGGAACGACCTGCTCCGTAAACGTCTGCTGTATCAATAAAGGTGATGCCGTTTGAAACGGCCGTTTCTAATATTTCGAACGCCTTTTCATCACTGATGGCACCCCAGTCTCCCCCAAATTGCCAGCAGCCTAAACCAACCTCTGAAACAGCTTGTTCCGTATTTCCAAATATTCTTTTTTGCATAGCGACAGTTCCTACATGTGTGATTGACAGGTTTCTAATTCATTTTGCCTAGCAGGGCGGTTTTGGCCCAATAGCCGGGTAAAAAGAGGGGATCAATTTCAAGCGCATCTTCATAGCTTTGTAACGCTGACCGAAAACGGCCGTTTGCTTCATGAACGCGCCCTAAATTGAGGTGCGGCAGTTGAGGAGACTGGTATCGCGTTGCTCGCGTCGCCTTATCGAGCCATTCAGCGGCTTCATCATACTCCCCTAATTCAATCAGATAAGCACCGATATCATTATAAGGATTGCCGAATGTTGGATCGATTTCAATCGCCTTGTGACACATATCAATTGCTTCATCAAGCCGATCCATCATGCTGTATGTCCAACCTAGGAACGTATATGCCTCGGCGGTTGGGTGAATCGCGATAGATCGCTTATAGAGCTCAATAGCGTCCCCCAACTGGCCCCGCATGTGGTTGCGATAAGCTCGTTCAAAGAGGATCATGGCTTGACTGTGCATAATGTCGTTTTCTTCTTCCATAATGTGTTGCATTGTAAACAGCTTTGTTAGATTACTATTAATGTGAGAGGGTTTTAAGAAAGCGGCTAACAGGTCACGGGCTGCTTCTAATTCTAGAGTTAGAATTGGAGGGCGGCAATTGAAAACATACCTTGTTTTGAATCGGTGGTTTTGAATTTGTGGCTTGCTTTTCTCTAGTATTCCGTCACAAAAGACAATTAAACTTCTACCAGATAAGGAATACTTAAAAACTCTGGTAGCAAAGTGCTAGCCCTAGCTTCTCTTAATTTTCAATTAGTTTCGCCACGGTCACACCGGCGTCCCCTTCACCCTTTTTGCCTTCTTCCCACGATTTGACATGTCTGTTTTTTCCTAAAGCTGAGCGGACGGCCTTTCTGAGCTTGCCGGTGCCCTTGCCGTGAATAACGCGCACCCAAGGCATATTGGATAAGAAAGCGGAGTCAATGTACGCTTCAAGCTCCTGCAGGCCATCTTCGACTCGCTTGCCTCGTATGTCTAATTCCATCCCTACAGACTTGCTCGTCGTGTTGATATATTCTCGTTCACGCTCCTCAACCGGGCGGCCTTTGAATTCTAAATCGGCTAATTTTGCCCTCATTTGCAAGCGGCCGACGGCCAGCTGGGCCTCTTTCTTGGCGCGGTTGATAGAGATGACTTCACCCGTGGTGTTGAGAGTTTTGATTTTAACGGTGTCACCTGGTTTAAGCTGCCGCCCTTTTTGCTGTTTCGGTTTGGTTGGTTTTTTGATAGGAACGGCCGTTTGTGGCATTTCAACTGCTTCAAGCTGTTTGTTCGCTTTCTTCAACTTATTGAGAGAGTCCGCATCCCGAATTTGACGACGAATTTGCTTAAGTTCAGTTTTGACCGCTTCAATCTCTTCACGCAGGTCGTTTTCAGTGCGCTCCAATATTTCAGCTCGCTCATCTTCAATCTCTTCTAGCCGTTGGACAAGCGCATCACGGTTTTGCTCCGCCTCTTTCATCGCCAAGCGAGTCGTTGCCTCTTCAGCCGCAATCTTTTCCCTAAGCGAATAGATTGAGTCAAGGAGATCTTCCGCTTCATGGCTGTCGTTGCCCACCATTTTCATGGCATCATCTAGGATTGAGTTATCGAGGCCGAGTCGACGGGCAATAGCAAATGCATTAGAACGGCCAGGAATACCGATACTCATTTCATAGGTTGGGGAGAGCGTATCTACATCAAACAAGAGCGATGCGTTCGTCGCCCCTTTCGTTTGGCTGGCATACACTTTAAGCTCAGGATAATGCGTCGCTACAAAGCTGGTCGCTCCTTTGTCGCGCAAATAGTTGATAACGGCTTGGGCCAGTGCCGCCCCTTCTGTAGGGTCCGTTCCAGAGCCGAGCTCATCAAATAAGATCAATGAGCGGTCATCTACTGAATCCAAGATGCGAATAATATTCGTCATATGCCCAGAGAACGTGGATAAGCTTTGTTCAATGGACTGTTCATCTCCAATATCGGCAAAGACATCATCAAATAGCGTCATGCGGGCTTCGATTGCAGGTAGGTGAAGACCAGATTGAGCCATCAAAACCATGAGGCCCATCGATTTTAAGCTGACGGTTTTACCCCCCGTATTTGGGCCAGTAATTAGAATTGTAAAAATATCCTCGTTGACGGTCAGGTCCGTTGGGATCACTTCATCAGGTGAGAGTAATGGATGTCTCGCTCCTTTGATCCAAATCGTTGACCCAGGATGGAGATTTGGGGGAGGTGGTGTCCACTTTGCCAATTCGTTGGCGTGCTTTGGTGGCTTAGGCTGTTCAAATTCCCGCCATTCTACAAACGTTGGTGTGACGCCATCAATTTGCGCGGCGTATCTCCCTTTGGCGAAAATTAAATCAAGTTCGGCCATCCGCTCCACAACGCGTTTGATACTATCCCCTTGATCAGCGATCTTTTCTGATAAAGCCGCTAGAATACGGCCGATTTCGTCATCTTCCTCTAGCTTTAATCCCCTGTACTCATTGTTGAGGTCAACAGTAGCCATTGGTTCGATCCAAAGCGTGGCCCCACTGCCGCTTTGATCGTGAACAATCCCTTTGATGCGTCCCTTGGCATCAGCTCTCAATGGAACAACGTATCGCCCACCTCGCGTTGAAACAAGCGGTTCCTGTAGATGCTGATTTTGACTGCTGTTGAGAAGTCGCTGCAGTTTATCTTGAATTTTGGCATGGGTGACTCGCTGTTGTTGGCGAATCTTACCAAGCTTGGGGCTGGCGCTATCAAGCACTTCTCCCCGATCGTCAATCGTTTGGCTAATTGAAGAGACAATCCCGGGACACTCTTCAACAAGTTCGGCAACGGCTGCCAGCTTGGGGAAGTTATCATGCGCTTTGATAAGCTGGCGCTTGAGATTGCGAGCCGCAATGATGGTATTCCTGATTTCTAGCAAAGAATCGGCCGTTAAAGTGAAGCCATGCTCCGCATTATCAATCGCTTGCCGAACATCTCTAGCACCACCAATGGTTACACTTGTGTTTGTGTCTAGTAAAACCATCGCTTCTTGTGTTTCGCTTTGCCACTGATTTGCTTCCCATAAATCTGTTGTGGGATGCAAACTTAGTGCTAGCGCTTCGCCAGCGCTAAAGCTCGTAAATCCGGCCAATATTTGTAGTACTTTATCAAACTCTAGCGTTTTGAGTGATTTTGTATCCATGCTTTTTTCTGTAGTAAAAGAAAGCCTTTTTTGTGAAACGTACCATGATTACTCTCTATTTGCCTAGGTGAAAACCAAAATGCTTCTTGAAAAAGAAATAGTGGTAATTTGATTCTAATGAGTAAATGTCACATTTCCGCTCTGTTGTATTTCAAGATAGTTTGTGAAATTTTCCTAAGTATAGCCGACATTTATAATTTTTATTACCCTGCAGGGGTTGAATACCCCCCACTTGTGGTGAGAAAAATTCCTTTTGGGCTTCGATGCCCCGTCCGTTTACGGCGGGGTAGTTCATTCATTTCGAATCCAAACCAGCATAGGAAGGCTTTTAATTTAGAACCTTCGGAACAGTTAAGTAAATTTCAACAAATATCTTGATTACAAAATTGGGTTATGAAAATTACTTTCAGGAGAACAAAATCTTAGACGAAGCTGTTTGATTTCAAGATGCTTTTTGCTCTCTAATAACCGTGTTAAATGATAAAAAAGGTGCTAGTGAGACCTAGTTGTGTAGGTAATAAATATCTAAAATCTGGAAATTCACGGTCAAATATCAGGAAGTAGGTAAAATCCCGTCAGGGAAATAGGAAATGGAAGTTTTACGAACAATTTGTATATGGGGCTTTGTTATTTACTGTCTTTTTGTC
>JBCCFD010000021.1:0-35168 GCA_039029915.1 Chloroflexota bacterium | reverse complement strand
CCCACTCTCCATTTCAAAATCAAACGTTCGCACTTGTGATGTATCAATGCCTACAATATTGGAAAATGCGGTCGCCCGATTCAACTTAAGCTCGGCATTGGCTTGTAATCGTAACTGGGGGGAGGCGGCCGTGACGCCGGGAATATTGGCAAAATCACGAATCGCCGCATCGTTTAAAACGGGATCATCTGAAGCAGCTAGACCGGGTTGCCCTCCAAATATGTCGCTACGCGAAGATACCGTTAGCGTGGTTAAATCCCCAATGTTTCCAAAGCTGTCAATGACTGACCGCTGAAGGCCCGCCCCCAAAGACAGCAACAATACCACCGCAGTCGTACCAATAAATACCCCAGCAGAGGTCATTAACACGCGGAATTTCATGCGGAGCAGATTACTGCGGATAAGACGAGTAAGTTCAAGAATTGACATTTTTATAACTAGCTACCAAGCCCTAATAAACCCATCAGCAGGCGAAGGAAAAACGGCCGTTCTTCGACCACCTCATCTTCTGGGCTAGGGAGTTCACCAAACTCAATCACTTCACCATCTTCCGAGATTTCTGGCGCTTCTGGCGCGTCGACTTCAACAGTCAGGGTCTCTTCATAAATCTGAGCCTGATTAAAATCATCGAGGTAGTTGACGGTGACAAGGACATCAAGCGTTCCCCCACTTTCAGGGAAGGCCAGCGCATCCAGTGACCCCGAGGTGCCGCCATCAAGCGGACCAATAAAAACGGTGTTGTTCTCCATTTGCATTTCAGGGCTCGTCACCGCAATGGTGCTGACGTTGATCAAAGAGCGGCCAATGTTAACCACCTCAATCGGTAAATCGAGCGGCTCACCAACAAACCCGCGATTGACAGGTCGATAGTAGTTGACTTGGAACTGAGGCGGTTTTTCCACTAGCAGATTAATGACTTGATTCTCAACTTGGGGATTACCATCTTCGCCATCATATTGGAACTCGATCGGTAAATTAAAAATGCCAGAAGCGGCCGTACCGGCCACCAAAAGCGTTTGCCGAAGCTCCACTGTGGCACCTGACTCAACACCGTCCACAAAACGGATATTGCCCGAGTTTAAGAGAGCAAACGGCGTCAACGCCTCCCCATTTGCGCCACCCAGCGTGACCACCACGTTGCTACTGTCAGCACTGCCTACGTTGGTAATGTTGAGAACAAGTTCAAAGATATCCCCCGGTTTAAGTTCAGCTTCGGGTTCAACCTGATAGGTGGTTAAAACAAGGCGCGGCTGACTTGGTGCAGGCGTTGGCGTGGCGGTAGCGGTGCTGACATTGAGCCCCACACTCTGCGGTGTGTCGTATGAACGGCCGTTTATATCAAAGTAAGTCAAATTAAAATTCAAGCTCTGCGGCCCGCTTAGCGCATTTTCACCAAGCACCATGGGCAATGTTAACGTCATGGCGCTTTCATATTGAATACGGGGAATGATGCGCACATTACTGCCTTGAGCCGGCACCGCAATATCGGTTGATTGGAGCGCGAGTTCAATGTCAACGGCCGTCCAGTTGCCTAAATTCGCTAATACCATCGTGACATTAAATGGCTCACCCGGCTGGGGCACTGACGGTTCAATAACCACTGTTTCAATCGCTAGCTGCGGCTGACCAAACACAAACGTGTTGTCAGGGGTAGCTGACGGAACGGGTGTGGCAGTGGGGCCAAAGATCGTCAAAACACCGTCCACAACAGCATTTGGCCCGTCTTGATTGCCCAGCCCAACCTGAATGTTGTATTGACCGGGCGGCACGTTAGGAGGCACCTGCCCCACAAGCACCTCATTGTTTAAAAATGTGGTGGGAATGACCCCAATGCCCACCACTCGAATAACTGAAAATTCTGTAAATCCGCCACCAAAAACGGTTAGTGTCCCCCCTTCTTCGCTATTCATTTGGCCCGGCTCGATGGCCGTAATAACAATCGGCGGTAGCGGGGTTGACGTAGCGGTGGGCGTAATTTGAGCCGTGATATTTTGAGGCGGTGCAAATGCGGGGGCTTGAGCCGAAACGGCCGTTTTAGGCAAAATGCCCAACACCATAAGCCCTAGAATTATTGCTATCGCCATCGGCAATCCGCCTCGTATTAATTGATTTGTCTTTAAATCTTTGGAAACAAACTTATTCACCAAAAGATTCCTCCAAAATTTTTCCATCACGAATCTGAATATGGCGGGATGTCACATCCAGTAAAGATTGATCGTGAGTCACCATAATAATGGTCCGTTTCTCTTCACGGTTTAATCGCTTCAAAATATCGATGACATCCCCACCCGATTTACTATCTAAGTTACCAGTTGGCTCATCTGCTAATATGACAGACGGATTGTTGATGAGAGAACGAGCAATTGAAACGCGCTGCTGCTGCCCACCGGACAGCTCCGTCGGTTTATGATCCAATCGGTCCCCCAACCCCACCATTTCCAGAAGCGTCTTGGCACGTTCGTACCGTTCACCCTGCCCTACACCTGCAAAAATCAAGGGAAAAGAAACATTCTGAACAGCCGTCATGGTGGGGATCAGGTTAAAGCTTTGGAATACAAAACCTATCATCCGCTGGCGAAATTTGGCGAGGACATCATCGTCCATATTGGCAATATCTTCTTCACCAAACCAAATGTGCCCGCCTGTTGGATGATCCAAACCGCCCAACAAATAAAGTAATGTTGACTTACCAGACCCTGATGGACCAATAATGCCAATGAATTCCCCTTGATAGATCTCCAAATCAACACCGGCTAAGGCGTGGACCGTTTCACTTCCCATTGTGTACTGTCGGGAAAGGGTATTCACTTTGATGAAAGGGGGGTGATTATCATTCATGCCGTTTACATAATCACCCAGCGAAGCCGCGCGCCAAACCGCTAGCCCCTACCGCTGCCCCAATGCGGATAAGCGCAAACACCGCCCAAACGAGAAGAGCAGCTATCATCGCTTTGCGGCGAGGCAGTTGAGCAATCATGCCAATACCTAAAATGAGCAAGGTCAGCCGCCAAAATAGGAAGATGTCAATGTCACCTAAGAAGGTTTGGAAAGCAACAGTTGAAGGTTCTGGTACGGCAAAAGGGTTATCTGGGGAAACGCCATCATCTATCAATCCAGACAGACCGGGATTTTCGATAAGCGTATTGGTCGCAGCGATGTAGATCGTTTGAATAATTGCTCGCAATCCATAAGGCATCCAAGACCAAATTACTAACCTCAACATCTGCAAAAAAGTATTTCGCCCACCGGTCAATGAACTAATTAGATGCAAGGCCCCACCCCACAGCAACCAGCCAAATAAAACCGTAAATACTACGCCAACGGCCGGTATAACTGTTGTCGTAATAGGGTTGGCAATAAATTGAGTGGGATCGGGCTGATCTTCGGGGAATTCGATATCAATTGAATTTTCTTCAAATTCGGCAATGAGCAGAGCTCTTGTCAGCGGACCAGAAACAATAATGGGCAGTGTGATCAGAATCAATCCTAACAACCCAACGATGATCCAAACGTTGCTCTTGTGATTAGCTATTTGGTTAAAAACGGTGCGTGGTCGAATAAAAATTGATATGAGTTTGCTTCCAAATCCAATGGAAGGTGGCAAGGTCACTGCTTCTGAACTCATATTCCTCCTTAGGGTTCGCTCACAAATAAATTCTGACACAAAAGCGAACCCGCATGGCTTGCCTGTTTACCAAAGTCCAAAGTTATAAACGGGCAAGCCCTTAGTCGCTTTTAGCATTTTAGCGAGTCAGCTTTCCAGCTATGAGCTTTTACGTAGATACAGGCAGTTTTGTTTTACGTGAACTGATTTTAGAGGAAACGGCCGTTTCGCCAAACGTCCCCCCTGACGACTCACCTACTGCTTATCGATGACGCCTCACCCCGCCAACACGGCCGTTTCCCAAAACCTTAAGCTTTCAAGTATACTATCTTGCTACTATGAACTTACGAGATTTTCGCCCTAAACCCACACTCGTTACCAAAGAAACGGCTGTTGAAAAGCCCAAGTTCCCCGCGATCGATGCTCACAACCATTTGGGCATTTTGGGCTGGACGTGGCATGAAAAGCCGGTCTCTGCCTTAACAGATGTGATGGACGAAGCGGGCATAACCACCTATGTCGATCTGGACGGCGGCTGGGGTGAAGATGTGTTGATTCACCGTTTAGATAAGTTCAAAACGGCCGTTCCAGAACGCTACCTCGTCTTTGGCGGCGTAAATTGGTCTAAATGGGAAGAAAAAGGGCGTGCTTTTGGAGAGTGGGCAGGGCAGCGATTGGTTCGACAGGTAAGCTGGGGCGCACAAGGCTTGAAAATCTGGAAACCGTTTGGACTAGAAGTCACCGATGAAAAAGGGCGGCTCGTCCCTGTGGATGATACGCGCCTTATTCCGCTTTGGGAAACGGCCGCTGACCTCAATATTCCCGTCGTGATTCATACTGCTGATCCGGTTGCCTTTTTTGCCCCCCTAACGCCTGAGAACGAGCGTTGGGAGGAGTTAGCTAGTCATCCCGAGTGGCATTTCCTTGATCCTAACTTCCCCAGCTTTGAGACGCTGATTGAGCAGTTTGCCACTCTGGTAAAACGGCACCCCCGCACAACATTTATCGGGGCCCACATGGCCAATTATGCAGAGAATTTAGGCTGGGTTTCTCAGTTGTTAGATGAGGCACCAAATCTTTACATTGATTTTAGTGCCCGCCTAGGCGAGGTGGGGCGGCAGCCTTACAGTGCCCGCCGCTTTTTTATTAAATATGCGGATCGCATTCTTTTTGGGACCGATGCTAGCCCAAATTTAGATGTTTACCGAACCTATTATCGCTTTTTGGAAACAGATGACGAGTATTTTAATTACGGCCGTTTCGAACCCCCTGGACAAGGTCGCTGGCGCATCTACGGTATCCAACTACCAGATGATGTTTTGAAGAAAATCTATTCAGAGAATGCGAGGAAGGTATTGAGGCTAACGCCATAATGGGTGATTCGTTATTAGGTAATGGGGCAATTTCTATGTCTAATTACCCCATTACCCAATGACTCAATTACAGTTCAACCCTTCGTCGGATTGTGCCCGCTCGCTGATGAACGGCCGTTAATTCTAAAACAGCCCCTTTTTCAGCCTCAACAACCCAAACCGCTTTGCCCCGATCGGTCGTGGTATCACCCCCGAATAAATTCATGGCCGGTTTGGCATCACGACCACCAAGCTGTCCTAAGAAGGTCTTTTCATTCCCACTGATTAATCGAGCCCCTTCCGGCAATTTGATTTGTAGCTCAAGCGGCTGAACGACCTTCATCTCCAGCGCTTTTTGGCTTACATTCGTGGGTAACCAACCGGTGTTTTCCACCACCGCCTGAATGTGATGTACGTTTCCTGTTGAGGTCACATCAACCGAATACCAGTCCAGCTTAGGAGAAACCAAGCAGGAATAAATGGCAAAATCAGCCAGTGGGGCAATCTCTTTTTCAAGCAGTTTGTACGGCGGATTACGCCACGTTTCAAAAAAGTGCCACCCACCTAGCTCCACCTTACCAAGTTGTGGATGGTCAAACTCATACCAATCGATATACCCCTTGCCGTCTAGCACCTCATCATTCCACTTCATGACTTTGAAATCATCCTCAAGCGGATGCTCGCGGAACCATTCTAAAAACTTTGAAGTGTCGCAACCCGCTTCCCGCTGCAGGCACCATATTTCCGTCGTCCAGCCATATACGCCAACGTACTCATACATCCAATCGTGAAAGGTGCCTCTGATGTGGCTTTTGGGATCATATTTAAAATCGTGGAATATCGAGATGGCTGGGTAACCGGTGATCTCCTTCCCTTTTTTGCCCAGCATTTTGTACGTCCGCACATCCTGCGTCGGTAAGGAATCATCGGGCCCTTTGACGGGGGATCGTAAATTAACACCGCTGAAGGTGTGGAAGCTGATAGAGCCAGTGATATTTGGATGTTCAGCAACCCACCGCATGGCGGCAGCCGGCTCCGGTTCACTGCCCGCATAATCGCCAGCCCCGCTTTGGTCTGGGGACCACATGACGGGAAATTGGCGATTCAGATCTAACCCCTGGACGGACGGTGCGAAATTTATTGTGGCACCGTCGTAGTTTTGAACCCACCCCTCAGGCATAATGCGGTAAAAATCACCGCCGGGCGCTTCGTCGGGTTCACGCCGAACCATGACGCGAGGATCGTCCGGATGCTTTTTCCAAACTCCGTTGGGGTCTTTAAGGCGCATTTGTAAAATACGGCCGTCTTTATCGATATCTTCTCGGTGTAATCCATCTAGCGTATCCATGCGCGGATATGCCTTTGTGCTGCTACGAACATACTTCGGAATATCAGCCAAAGCCCACTCGGCACCATCCGGATTAAGTCGAGGCACAATATAAAAGGCTCTGGTGTCAAGCGCTCGCGTTACTTTTTCATCCCAACCATACCCATTAAGCAATTTATTAATCAGATAAAGAGCGGCTGTAGACCCAGATGTTTCTGTCGAGTGAATATTTGCATCCACCCAATAAGCTGGCTTTTCTAAATCAGGGCCTGTCTCAAAGTTCGTCAGCACCATGATCCAAATATCACGCCCTTCGTAGCTTGAGCCAAGCGTATGAAGCTGGCAAATATGGGCATGTTTATCTGCCCACTCTCTGAGATAGGCGGTTAACTCTTCATACCGATAATATCGATTAAACTGCATGGGATCACGCATATGAACATTCTCCTTTGAAAATGATTTGTCAGTTTGTCAGTTAACCCTGTGCGCAAATTTGAAATTTTCAGTTTGACAATTACCATAGGGACATAGCGCGCTATGTCCCAGAGTAAATCATCAACAAACCTGCACATTAGGTTAGTTAGTCAGCTAGGTAATCTGCTAGCTAATACGCAGAGGTTTATTGCGTAGAGTATTTAATTATAGCAGGTATGAGTTAGGTAATTGTCTAATTTTCTTGAAGCATTTGACACGCTTGCAGGACTTCAACTAATCGTTCTAGAACCACGGGTTTGCTAATATAATCATCCATTCCCTGATCCAGGAAATATTCTTTATCCCCCTTCAAGGCATTGGCCGTCATCGCGATAATACGCGGCTGTTTGGATTTTCTAAAGCGACTACGAATCTCTTTGGTTGCCGTCACCCCATCCATTTCAGGCATTTGTACATCCATCAAGACAACATCATAGTATTGTCGCTCTAAAGCTTCAAGCGCTTCCACGCCATTTCCCGCCACATCGGCCCGAAAACCAATGCGCTGCAGCATTCGTTTAGCAACCATTTGATTCACCTTATTGTCTTCTGCTAACAATATTTTGAGGGGGATTCTGATGCCCATCGTTGGATCTAAAAAAGCACCAGTTTGCTTCACCTTAGCTGATTTGTTCAGTTCATCCCCTGAAACAACGTGTTTGATGGCTTGAAACAGTTTAGACGGGCGAACTGGTTTTTTAAGATAGACAGCAAATTCACGGCCGTCTTCCAGTTTTGGCTGTCTTCCCAAGGAGGACATTAGCATAATCTGATGGTTTTTTTCAGGCCATTGTGTGTTTAACTGTTGAGCAAATGAAATCCCATCCATACCAGGCATTCTCAATGCGGTCAGGATCATATCAACTTCATGGGTTCCCAACCATTCAATCGCCTGAGTCGTTGATTGCATAATCGACACGTCAATGCCCCAGAATTGGAGTTTGCTTTGCAATATATCCAAATTAGATTGGTTATCATCAACCACCAGAATATGCTTGTTTTGCATAAAATCGTGATCGGGTTGGAAGTGCTCTCGAGGCTTTGAAGGAAGCTTAGCCACATCTATGGTGAAGTGAAACGTCGTTCCAACGCCAACCTCACTTTCGACAAACATCCATCCACCCATTATCTGCACGAGTTGATTGCTGATGGCTAAACCCAAACCGGTTCCACCAAACCGCCGCGTGATTGAAGCGTCTACCTGAGAGAAAGAATTAAATAAGGTTGGGAGACGATGTTCAGGAATGCCAATCCCAGTATCTTTTACGGAAAATTTGATCTGAAAACGGCCGTTTTTCTCTTCTGCGACAGAAACATGAACTAAGATTTCCCCTTGTTCTGTAAATTTATACGCATTCCCCAATAAATTAACCAACACTTGCCGTAATCGGGTAATATCGCCCACAATCGTATTTGGTACATCATAGTCAACCGTATAAAGCAGTTCCAAACCTTTTAATGAGATTTTAGGGGCAACAATTTCAAGCGCTTCTTTTATGCAGGCACGCAAATAAAAAGGCTGTTCCTCAATTTCCATCTTCCCCGCTTCAATTTTTGAAAAGTCTAAAATATCATTGATCACACTCAGCAGGCTTGTTCCCCCACTTCGGATCGTATCAACAAATTCATTTTGTTCAGATGTTAATTTTGTTTCTAATAGCAAGCTCGTCATGCCAATCACGGCATTCAGCGGCGTTCTGATTTCGTGGCTCATATTGGCCAAAAACTCGCTTTTTGATTGGCTGGCCTGTTCGGCAAGCTCCTTGGCTGCTCTCAATTCTGAAGTTTGTTTCTCAACCTCATCCTCTAATCGATTTTGAATTTGAATGAGCGCATCATTTTTAAGCGACAGTTCCTGACTTTGCTCCCGCGTTTTCTCCAAAACATCCATGATGCTTTTCGTTAACCAAGCAAATAACAAAACGGTCGAAAAAAATACTGCCGCTTGAACAATGCCAATAGATTCAGGTGGCAAAACGATGATTTGGCTTGGCAGCGTACCAGTCTGCTTCATAAAAAAACCAATCACCCCAACAATAAGGCTCCCTGCGCCAATCTGAAATCCTTGCCGTTGGCCTAAAATTAAAAAAGCCATAAACGTGAGCGGAAAATAGGTTGAAAAAAGGGTCTGCTCAGCACCGCCAATCATGAAAATAACGCTTACTAGTATCCAGTTGACAAAGATCATGGCGTTGGCAACCACTTTATAATGTCCCCTTCGCTCAAAAAAATATAAAATTATATAAAACCCAATAAATAGATGCCCTGCCCAAAGACTATTATTATCTGAAACAAAGGACAGGATAAATGTAAGGCTAACCGTGACGATTAAATTACTGATAATCAACGCTCGAACAAGGTTCGCAATTCGCGCATTCTCATCACTATTTAAGGGAGGGCTAAAGGCGGCTTTGACATTTCTGAGCATATCTGTATTAAATCATGATTTGATAGCCAGATATACCCAACGGTTGTCCTAGGGTAGAAGAGGGGGTATGAACCAAAATCGAACTTGTTCTAACTGCTGGAAATGAGTTATTGGTTATTGGTTTTTGGTGTGGGGGCTGGTAGATAGTAGCGAAGATAGAAGACGCATAAAACTAAAATAATAAAGCTAATAATTTGCCAGACGTGAAGTCCATTGGTCGTTAACCAGGCATTATCTCTAAGGGCATCTAAGTAAAGACGGCTGGCGCTATAAACGCCCGTTGTGATTAAAAACAGCAGGCCATCCCGTCTTTCACTGCGAGACATGCGCCACCAAATTCCTAACGAAACAACGCCAGCAATCAATTCATAAATTTGTACTGGGTGCCGACTAATGCCGAATTGAGATATAGCCCACGGTACCGTAGAGATCACGCCATATCCCGGACCAGCTAAAAAATCCTTTAGGCTAATAATCATGAGCCCAAAAACAAGCCCCGGTACGATTGCATCAAGCGTCTTTGCTGGTGGCATCTGTTTTCCCCGAGCATAAAAGAACCCAGCCACTAGTCCAATCAATAGCCCAGCCCAGCTGTTGTATCCTGTATTTAATGGCCACACAATCGACACCATATTGGTACTAAAAGCAGCCCAATACTCAGAGACAAAGACAAGCCGCGCTCCAACAACACCTGCGACAAGGGTGACTGTTCCTAAGGCATAGATCTCCTCAGAATCATGATTGACCCAAACGGCCGTTTTCTCAATGACACTGAGCGTAAAATAGGCTCCAAAAATGTAGAGCAACCCAGCCGTAGGAAGGGCAAAGCCAGCAATGTTAATCGCTGGATACACCCTACTCTGCCTCCGCAATTAGCTGCTCAATACGATCTTCTAAAACCGCTTTGGTAATGATGCCAATTTGCACCTCTCGTACAATCCCATTGGCATCAATAAAAATCGTCGTGGGTAAGCTGTTGATCTGGTAAGTGCTATTCACCTCTTGATTTTGATCGTTTAAAAGCGGGTAAGTCACATTAAATTCGGTGCCAAATTGGGTGATCGCTTGATTATTTTCCCCTTGATTGATGCCAAGAACAGCAACACGGCCATTATATTTCATACTCGTTTGTTGTAAATCAGGCATTTCAATACGGCAAGGCCCACACCAGCTAGCCCAAAAGTTAAGCACAATAGGTTGCCCCTGTGCTCCGGCCGTAATATCACTCAGCACAATCGTTTCACCTAAAGGCGTTTGTAATGTGAAATCAGGTGCCAAATATCCGACAATTGGGGCTTCTGTAAGAATAATCGCACTAGCGGATTCTGACACTTCCTCTCTAGACAAGGCAATCCAGCCGCCACCTAAAAAGATGACCAAAAATAGAAGCGTTGCCCATTGAGACTGCGTTTGAATCATGGCTAAATTGTATCATTTTTACGGGAAGGGAAGGTAAGATGATTTACGTACTTATTTGACATTTAGAAAATAGTACAGGCCGAAGAAATGTGCCTAAAACCGATAAGTGATGCACATCTGAAGCTTAGTAAGCAAATTTAACCAACAAAGCCCGCTCACTCTATTATGTGGAGAGCAAAAAGTATCTTGAAATAAAACAGCTTCGTAAAAGTTTTTGTTCTCCTGTAAGTAATTTTCATTAACCAATTTATATTCAAGATATTTGTTGAAAATTACTTAAGTGTTCCGAAGTTCCTGCTTTGAATAAAACGATGGCTATAAACTTCGTTTCCTCGAGGTTCTGAAGCTTTTATCTAACTTGTTTTTCAATTTAGAAACTTCGGAACACTTAACTCGGAGCAAAACGGTTAATTAACGGCAGATAAAGGCAGTGTGATCGTTTGTGGGATACTTATCTCTGGGGCACCGGTTAGATCGTATGTCATCGCCCCATCAATACGAATAGGTACCATTTCTCCCAGCGGCAATTCTCCCGGCACAATGACTAAGCCATCAATTTCGGGAGCATCTCGATACGTGCGCCCAATCGACACATTATCACCGTGTCCTTCAAAGAGGACAGGCAGCGTTTTACCAACCTGCGCCTGATTCTTTGCAAGCGAAATAGGCTGTTGTAGCTGCATTAGCTCTTCTAAGCGGGCCTGCTTGACCGCCTCTTCAACCTGCCATGAAGCGGTCGCAGACGGTGTTGACGCTTCGTAAGAGTAGGTGAAGGCCCCCACCCGATCAAATCGCAAATCGCTCACCATCTGCTTCAGGCCGTTAAACTCTTCATCTGTCTCGCCAGGGTACCCCACAATGAACGTGGTGCGTATCGTGATGTCAGGCATTGCATTGCGTAATTTTTCAATGGTGCGGTACACCCAATCCACATTAGATGGGCGGCGCATTCTTCTTAAGGTCTCACGGTGCCCGTGCTGCAAAGGAATATCAAGATAGCTAACAATCTGTGGTGTGGTAGCCATCGTTTCAATCAATTCATCGGTCACATATCCTGGATAAGCATACATGAGCCGAATCCACGGAATGTCGGGAGCGGCATTAGCAATTTCTTTGAGAAGATGGCTTAGACCGTTTTTAAGACCAATATCATGCCCATAGTCGGTACTATCTTGAGCAATAATAATCAATTCTTTGACACCAGCAGCCTGCAGCGCCACGGCCTCAGCCACAATTGAAGCTACAGGACGGCTAACATGCGTTCCTTTAATCTGAGGGATGGCACAAAAAGCACACGGCCGTCTACACCCATCTGAAATTTTAAGATACGCGCTGGCTCCCTGAACGGCCGTTCTCAAAACGCCGCGTTCATCTTTGCCGACCGTCGTCGCTTCTTCGGGTAAATGATAAAGCGGTTTGGGGTGCTTGCGGCGGCGGAGTTTACGAATGAATGGCACAATGTCCATCCAGCGACGAGTGCCAATCACGCCATCAACACCGGGTGCCCACTCCACCACTTCATTACCGTATCGCTGAGCCATACAGCCTGCGGCAATCAGTAACTGATTTTTACCTTTGATATCGGCAAGCTCGCGTAAGGCATTGATAGATTCTTGACGCGCACCCTCAATAAAACCACAAGTATTCACTAATAACACTGAGGCATCATTCGGATCTGTTACACCATTGAACCCAGAATTCTGCAGCAGAGCAGCCATACTTTCGGAATCAACCGTATTTTTACTACAGCCAAGGCTGAGTAGATAAAATTGTTTTTTCTTCTTTTGTTTACTCATGGCTGGTAATTACTGTTCCGTTAAACAAAGAATGCCAAATAGCAAATAGAGACAGACCTGAGGTTCTGCTTATTACCTTTCTCATCGTATGATGCTCGACAGGGCATTAATTCGTGGTGCGCCAAACATCTTCGCTATTCTGGCCGCGCTCACCAAGTCGGCCAATATTTACATCGTTAATTGTGACATTGACCCCAATGGCGTTACCCGTGAGGATTATGACCTCTTCGTCTGCGACCCATTCAAAACTATCGTCTCTTTGGGCGATACCGCTGAACACGGTGTCTCCATCAACCGTCACTTCCATAAAGGTGCGTTCGGTAATATCAACCTGAAGATTGATAATCTCCATTGTGGCTGGCAAACTGGGACGCGTAGGCACAGACGTGGGCGCAATATTTCGGCTGGTTGAAGTTAAAACACTGCTTGGCTGTAGTTCAACTTCCGGTGTGGCGTCAGCAACGGCCGTATCTGCCTCATCACCATTAATATTCACCAAATCTGTGACAAGCTCGTTAAACGATTCCGTAACCGCTTGATTGTCAGCGGGATTATTGAGGAGTCGCGGCAGAAATTGACTAATAATTAGATAAATCATGGCAATTAACGCCACAATAATCACCAGGCGCACTGCTGATTCCCCACCACCGCCACCGGGCGTGCGGCTTTGAGTTGATACTTCAACATTAACTGGATCAAAGAAGGGTTGGCCTTGGGGTAAATCTAACGGTTTATGGGCTACTAGGTCTGGTTCAGGCAGTTGAAAGGCTTGGGATGGTTCATCATACCGCTCTTGATTAATCGCATATCGATCTAACAGCGGTTGTGGATCAAGCCCTAAAAATCGCGAGTAATTACGCAAAAACCCCCGTACGTGGACGGGGGTGGGCAAGGCTTGATATTCACCCTCTTCTAGGGCGGCTAAAAACCGTGAATTAATGCGGGTTTCTGATTCAACCTCAGCAAGAGAAAGCCCTCTTGCCTCGCGGGCTTCCCTCAGAATGTGCCCTAGTTCATTCATTTAGAGTGATTTACTCTTCTTCAGAAGCAGCCTCTTCTTCAGAAGTGGCATCTTCTTCACCAGCATTCATTTCAACTGGGGTCGTCAACTCTTCTGGCAGTTCGTCTTCTGCATCTTCGCTGGTGATATTAACGGTCATTTCGGGTTGGAATTCACCGCTCAAACGCACCACAACTTTATGTTCACCCAATTGACGAAGTGGTTCAATCCCCACTTTACGCCGATCGATATCGGTACCCAGTGACTCATTCATTTCGTCAGCAATTTGCGAGGTGGTAATGGACCCAAATAAACGGCCGTTGTCCCCAGCGCGAGCTTCAAATGAGAGCACCAAGCCGGTAATGCGAGCAGCCAAAGCTTCATGCTCAGAACGAATTTGTTCACGACGGGCTTCTGCTTTGCGACGCCATACTTCAGCTTGCTTCATTACACCGTCAGATGCAACAACGGCAAACCCTTTTGGAATCAAGAAATTACGGCCGAAGCCTGCACTTACATTGTGCACCTCGCCCGCGTAACCTAAATTATCTACATCTTCTTTTAACAGCACTTTCATAGCTGATTACTCCATATCAATCTTGAAATTTTGCAGCCAAGAATATTAACAGACCGAACCCAATTTTGCAACCTTGAGATTGCCTATCCTTCAGCGTAAACTTCATCCATAGCCGTCAGCACATCATTAAGTTCAATCACTTCATCGGCGATCTCTTGCCGGAGTCGACGTGCTCGACCGCTATCAATATCTTTGGCATCAAAAAGAACCGTTTGTGAGTAAATAGTGCCCAAATGAACCAGTGAGTTTTCAAACTGCAGCCGCGCCCGCTTAATTGTGTCATCTAACGAGCGAATCGTTTCCTGCTGACGCTCCATACTTTCTAAGGTAGAGGCGACTTGCGACTTAACAGCCTCATTCCGCTCTGACTGCAACTGCTGTCTGAGCTGTCTAATACGCGAGTTATTGCGCTGCCGATCTCGCTCTAATATTTTCTGATCTCGCTGATACCGATCGATTCGATTGGCTAAATCGTACATATTTTCCAGCCAATCATCGATCTGACTGGCCGTTTGGCTTAATTCATCCTTCAGCATTGAGTCGGACCGCTCGCGAATGGCTTTCTCAATTCGGCTGCGATAATCAAGCGCTTGGCGAATCCCTTCGTTAATTTTTTTGTCTCTTATTCTTCCCGGTTCGAAGTTTGTTTGGAGCAGCTTGGCGGCTACTTCTGCCCCAAAATCGGGATCGGTAATACTGCTATAGACGAGGGCTGCCTCGACGATTGCCCCTAAGCCCAACCACCCCCACGCTGGGAAAAAGTCTAAAAAGGAGGGCAAAAATCCTAAAGCGGACAGAACAGTCATGATAATAAAGAAAGCAATAGCTAATGCGCTCTCTGTTCGGAAAATTGATTCTTGAAAGATGGCTCTTTGAACCTGTTTTTCTAATGCTTCTTTTCCTTCTGCCATGCGATTGCTATTTATGCTCCATTTTTTGTGCATAGGCCACCTGTTTGGCGGTCGCATTGTCTATCTGTTTTTGAATCACTTCTTTTTTCGATTGATTTGTCGTTAGTTGCTTTGCTGATTGTAACACGTCTAAGCTTCGTTGAAAGAAATTGAGGTGCAGATAGGCGTTCGCCAAATTCTGCAAAAATAAAAGGCGATGAGGTTCCTTAGCGGCGGCACGCTGCCAATGTTTAACGGCCGTTGCCCACTGTCCTAATTCCACTGAACGCTTAGCTTTCAAATGATAATCCGCCCCGTTTGGTAAGCCGTCTTTTGATTGAGCGATGAGACGTAAATTAATTTTTTCAAAATCAGGCGCCAAAAAGAAAATTGCCAAGATCAGCGCAATAACGGCGCCCCCAATTTCAAACTGATTTAAAAAACTATCAAAGCCGCTGCCTAAGCTCTCAATAAACCGAGTAATCGCGGGGTCAAAGGGAGGAAATCGATTTGATACAAGCCGAAATGAGAAAAACGCCTCCACGCCAGCTAAAAACAGCACAATAATCAAAAGAATCTGAGAGGTAATAAAGGCCCAAAATTGGCGCAGCATGCTGCCAATCGCAACAGTTAAAAATAAGCCAACCAGCAAGATGTTAATGAGAACACCCACGATATCGGCCCAGTAAATAAAATCAAAGATCACCTGAATCAGGTTAATATTTGCTAAACCGAGAAGCAGCACCCAATAGAGGGTGACGTTAGGGGTTGTCTTGGCATATCGAAACTGCTTTATGAATAACGGCCGTTTACACAGCGGACACCGTTTATCCTCAGCGACGGTTTCTGTGGCGCAGTAGGGACAAATTTCAGCGTTTCGGCTCCACACATCATCATACGCCGTTTTGGCGCGATACCCGACGGTCTTTGCCTGAGAAACGGCCGTTGTGGGGTCTTTCCATTCCCACTCCATCACCTGTCGCTCAGGGAAAAGAATCGCTTGCGCACCCGACAGTGGCGTTAACTCGCGTCTTACAATTTGTCTTGAATTTGTAGAGGAGGCCCCTTTGAGTTTCGCCAATCCCTTTAGAGCTTTTTTGTTTTGCGGGTTAAGCGTTAAAACATTTTCTAAGCAAACAATCTTGTCTTCTTTATCTCTAACAGCCGCACTCAGCCACAACCACGCCAGTTCATGACCTTCATCGTTTTCAACAACTTGAAGAAGAAGACGCCTTGCCTCGTCTTTATCGCCAGCCTTTAGTGCTTCAACTCCCCGCTTGACAAAATCATCTGCTTGTGACGAATTCATATCGCCTCAGTAGGGTAAAGGCGCACCTCTACCCTACGATCATTCACTGGCTGCCTAAATATCAGAGGCTTCAACTGATTCGCTTTCTTCGCCAAGATCCATCGATGGGGCTGGTTCGGAAAGACCTAAACGTCGTTTGCGCTCTTCTAACTGCAAATCAATTTCAGATTTACCCAACACATCATCCATTTGATTATCCAGACGATCAGCGTACATTTCACTTTCGGCCGTAGCGCGATCTAAACGAGAGCGAATTGATTCACCAAGACGAGCAATGTCGGCATCGCCAGCGCCGGTCAAATCATCCAAGCTCTTAATTGCTTTAACTGTCGTTTCCTTAGATTTAGCCAAACGCATCAATGCTTCAAGTTCACGCTGTTCTTCACGGATAGTTCTTAACTTAGCCTGTAATTTCAAACGGGCATTTTTCAGCGCTTCAAACTCTTTTTGTTGGCGAACCCACTGTTCATGATACTGTTCTTGTAAACGGCGGTTGGTGTTGAGTTCAGTTTGGGCTGCCCGTGCCAAATCTGTTTTACCTTGCATCAAGAGCGTATCAATATTGCGATCAATTTGATCAGCTTTTTTCTTATACTCTTTGTATTTACGCTCCATCGTTTTGACTTCGCCACCTACCGTTGCCGTCGCCTTTTCTAATTCATCCAAATTCTTTTCAGCATCACGAATATACTGCTTCATGACAGCAACCGAATTTTTCTCAAGTGCTTTATCCACCATCGCATGAAGATTAGCTTGAATAAGCGTTTGAGTTTTTTCTAATATGGAAGCCATTAATGATTCTCCTTAAATATTTATCTTGGGAAATGGTTGAGGTCTATTGACATTTAGAGATATTGAAACCTTTTTTTTATTGCTTCAAATGTAAACAGAGCCTAAAGGTGTGTCAAACCATATTGACGGGTAAGTTTGGCGCACCTTCAAGTAATCGTAGCTATTTTCCCTCATCAAAAAAGGTTTGGCGGACTACTAAATGCAAAAAAAATTCGATAGATATGATGAATTTTTGTTTGCTTTGCAGTTTAGCTCAAATCGAGCGGTACCCATCAAAATATATTTGGCTGTACTTAGCAACCTGCCAAACTTCACGAATTTGTTTGATGAAAGCTGCAGTTTAGTAAACAAACCCAGAAGATGATTACTACTGGAATTATGATTATTGTAAATCAATGCGACAGGATTTAAAAGGATGAGAATAGGAGTTGTTCAGGTAAAACATTTAGCTCATATATTATTTATTAGTAATAGGCAAAGAAATGGAGAAAGCAAACTTTTCCTCGAAGGTCTTTTTGAGATTGATGTGCCCGCCATGCAGGGCAATATAACCTTGGGCTATGCTCAAATCTGGCGCGAATTCAAAAGATCGGAATAGGTCAACATTATCATTTTTTATGTCTAAAATCCGCTGCATCGTATTTGCCACATCCTGAGGCAAAGCTGCATTAAAAAGCAAATTTATGACCACATTCGGGCTTTGTTCCTCAACTGATAAGACAATCTTTAATGGTGGGTCGAATTGTTCACATTGCTTTACGCCAACTTCAATCAACCGATTAAAGCTATTTAAAATCTGCCCGATATTTCCATAAATAGCGGGGACTTGTGTGTCAATTGCTTCTAGAACAATTTGTATGCCCTCAGATTCAAATTTTGCTGAATTCATCCGAAAGAAGTCAGAAATGACAATACCAAAGTTCGGGATTTTTTGAGATTGTAATTTATAGGTATCTTTTGCCTCATCGGTTTTCAATTCAGCAAGAGACATAAAATCATCGATTAAGCGATTTAACCATTCGCTACCGGTTTGAATCCCCTGAAGCGATTTAACAAATTCCTCTTCGGTTTCGACGGTTTCGACGGAATCCTTTAATTGCTCCACATATTGATTAACAAATGAGATAGGCTGGCGAAGGTTTGGCGTTATCAAGTTAAGGATTGATTTTTTGAGGGAGTCAATATCTTGCTCAACAATTTTTTGCAGGGCAAATCGCTTATCCAACTGAGATTCCACATAGCTTAATAATAGCGAACTATCATATGGCTTGGTGATATATTCATCCACCCCCATGATATACGCTTTATCTTTATCAGGTAGCTTTCCTTTGGCTGTTAGAAAAATAACGGGAATATGTAGCCACTCAGGTTTCTTGCGTACCTGTTGTAAAAATTCATATCCCGACATTTTGGGCATCATGATGTCAGAAATTATGAGGTCTGGAAGCTGCAACTTTAGCTGTTCTAATCCTTCAAGTCCATTGGTTGCTTTTAAAACGTTAAGCCTATATTTACCCTCAATGGTTTCAAGTAAATCTTGAAGACCATCTAAAAGGTTGGGATCATCTTCTACGACCAAGATGGTCGCCTGGCATTTATCCCAGTCAGATAAGTTATGAGAAGAAATCCGATCGTTAACGGGGAAAATTAATGTAAACGTGCTGCCAACATCTTCCTGAGTATGCAGCTCAATACGGCCGTTATGAAGCTTCATCAATTGAGAAACAATATTTAGCCCAACCCCAGCCCCTTGCTGCTCCTGAATATCCCGATTATATTGGTAAAACAAATCAAAAATATTATCGACAATGTTTAACGGCATTCCCTGGCCATTATCAGCAACAATAAAATGTAGCTCGTTGTCAGGTTGATGGGCGTTTATTTGAATCTTCGGACGATTTTTGATGTCCTGTGTAAATTTCAGCGCATTATCCAACAGACGAATAAAAATATTTACAATTTGCTGGCGAACACCAACAATCGTTGGCAATCCTTTAGGGATATTGAGCTCAATTTCCACATTCTGCTGTTCAATTTCAACTTCAAAATGATCAAGGGCTTGGATAACAATCGAACTATGATCGGAAATAATATCAGTTTGGCTGGCAAAGGCTTCCTTTGCTTCCCCAGAATTGAGGTCCATCACCACAATAAAATCATCAATAAGTTTTGAAAGCCGAACACATCCAACTTGAATCCCTCGCAAATGCTCTTGATACCCTTCAATGGTTTGGAGCTCCTCAGCTTGATAGGTAAGCATCTCTGAGTATGAGGTTACATAAGTTAGCGGCGTTCTAAATTCATGGTTCAAAACTTTAAGGATTTGCTTTTTGAACGACTTATGAATCTGTTCTTGGGCACCTTGTAAGGCAAAACTTCTTTTTAATTGAGAGCGAATGTGCTCAATCAATATTTTAAAATCAAACGGTTTAGTCAAATAAAGAGAGGCACCATTTAGCATCCCTTGGTGTTGGGTGTGTGCATCATCCTTTGCGGTTAAAAAAATAAATGGAATGTGGAGTAAATCTTCGCGAGATTGAGTGTATTCTAAAAATTGAAAGCCCGTTATCTTGGGCATCATGACATCTGAAATGATCAGATCCGGTATTGTCGTATCCAGTAAATCAATCCCAGCTTGTCCATCAGAGGCGCAGAGCACATTGATATTATAATGTGTATCATTGTCAATGAATTCTGTTGTTTCTACAACATCTTGAATGCCACTTCGAAGATCTTTATCATCTTCAACAATAAGAATTGTAACTTCTTTTTCGTTCGCGGTTTGATATGAGATCATGATTTATGCAAGCAATCTTATTGAAATGGACACAATAAACAAAATAATTATAGCATGTCTTAAATTAAAAATAGAGCGATAACGAGATAGTAGTACTATTTCGTTATCGCTCTATTGATTTGTCTAAAATGAGGCAGCTTAGAGGTTAAGGGTTCCGAAGTTTCTAAATTGAATACCTTATTAGGTATAGGCTTTGGAACCTCAAGGAAACGAAGTTTGTGGCCGTTGTGCCATTCAATGCCAGCCCTTCATTTCACTTAGGTGCAGTGATTAGGCTTGGCGGATTCTTCTCGCACCGACCAAAACGCCGACTAAAATTAGGCCAACAAGAATGGTTCCCCAAGTGTTGAACCCTGTATCAGGCAGTGCATCAGGATCATTGTTTGTTGTTGATGAAACAGGGGTTGCGGTACTGTCTGAACCAGAGCCCCCACTACCAATGATAGCATCTGGGGTGGCTTCTTCTTCGTCACCATCCTCGCCATCTTCCCCGTTATCACCACCATTCCCATCAAACTCGCTTGTGCCAGATAAGTTTGGGGTTGCTGTTTCATTTGCTTTAACAACGGCCGTTTCAGTTGGGGTTGCTGTCTCTTCTGGCGCGGCCTCCGTGTTGGTTGGCTCAAGCTCTGGTGTTTCTGTCGGTTGAGGCTGCGCCTCATTCGTCGCATCAATCGCTGCCTGTACCGCCTCAGCTGTCCAAGTCGCTTCCGATGCAGCATTTTGAGCCGCAATAGTGGCATTTTGATTAGCAATCGCAGTTGACTCAGCTGCAAATTGGGAATTATTCCCGCGATTTAGCAGCGTAAAATTGCAAATCATCGCCGCAATAAAGATAGCACCCAATATCCCTACAATGATTAAAAAGTTGCGTCGATTTGATGAACCAGTGGTCTCTTCCTCTTCATCAAGCATAAAATCGTCTGCCATAAAATCCTCCAAACAGGGAAATATCCCTAAATAATTGCATCTAAATTTGAGGTGGGAATAAAAACTTTTTGTCCATTTTGCAAACGAACATCTGCCCCACGTACGCGTACACCAGATGGTGTTGAGTGAAATTGGTTGTAAATATGTTCAATAACCCCTATATTGCCAAGATAGGGCTGTCTTAAAATGCGAACGGCTTGACCAACCTGAATCGGCTTATTGTAGGGTGGGTCTGTTAAGCTAGGAGTGCCAGACTTTGGAATAATAATTTCTGCCCTCTGGCGATTATTGAGGCCATCACGACTGAATATCGTTGTCTCTTGCCCCGATAGCTCCTGTAATTTGGTAAAAATAGTTTCGGCCATGCCGTGTTCACCAAATCCATCGGTTAACAAAATGGTCGTATCTAAGGCTCGACACGCATCGACTAAATGGGCGGGCATCGTCCCAATAATGAAGCCCTTAACCCCTTCGGTAATGGCTGCTTGAATGGGTTCAACTGAGTCTAATTGCCCAATCACTAAAATATGATTACTGATGTTGCCCGTAATATCTGACGAGGAGAATATTTTGTTGGGTGTGTCACCCATAATTTTCATCGGGCTGAGGGCCACAGTTCCAGTCGACCACATCGCCTGAATTTGGGTACCAATCACTTCAAGGGTCACCCCTCGATCATCAATATAATTGACAATTCGCCCTTGCACCATGGCCCGTAACTCAATGAAGTCGGCCGTTTGTTTCAAGATAATACGGCCGTTATAAATTTGAGTCACTTCACCATCAATCGGGCTTTCAAGGGTCTGTTGGCCAAGCAACCGCTTCTTTTGGGCTAGCACCGTACCGGCTTCAACCTTATCTCCCTCTTTAACCGCTAGATAGTTGTTAAACTCTTCAACAGGTACGTTTAAATTTTTTGCGGCGAACACAATTCGAAACAACATGCTCAAAGGCGATCTGGCTAACACCTGAAGCGGCGAAACTTCCTGACCGATGGCTACCACAATATCACCACCGCGTGGCAAGAGCCGCTGCCGCCTAATGCGTGCTTCTGATTGAATGATTGTTGAACGAGTAAAATGATCCATCAACCGCCTACATCCCTTAACCATTGACGCATTTGACTATGCTGTTCGTTGGCTTTTTGTGGACGAATTAACGGACGTCCACGGGCATCAATCACCAGACCGAGCAATCCTCCATACACCGTCAGCGTATGGCTACGGCCTGGCCCAGCACCGATATCAAATCGTCGAGTTGGCTTAATCGTTACTTTTGCCGGGGCCCCCTGTGGCAAGGGCAGCAGCTCAACGGCCCCATATTCAACCTCAACATCTGGCAACTTAGGCGTGCCTGACTCAACCGTGATGGTAACAACTTTCTGACCAGGCTTACCTACGCCAACAGGAGCAATAACCCAGGCCAAAAGCGGTAGAACACCATTTTCGAGAGATTGCACAACAACCAATGGATCAATTGAGGCAAGCTTACCCAAGGCGGGCAAAATATCGTATTTATCAACTGAAATTGAGAAAATACCGGTCGGCTGAATCGCATCCAGCAGCGTTAAAATAATGGGACCATATCGGGGTGCGTGCGAAAAGGCAGACCCTCGAACGATTAATGCATCAACCTGTGGTGATGCGCCTTCTCCATGTGTTCCCCAAGCTGCTAAGGACGACTGTAGGCCTTTGCGAATCAGCTCTCTAGAAAGGGCCTGTTCTAATAAAATCTCTTTTTCTAAGATGGCGACCGTTTGAGGATGAAGTGCTTTCTGATAAACAAAGTCAATTATTTCTTGTTCGTCAATCGATGATGGGAGCCAGCGATTGATATCCTGCATAGACACCGTGTCGAGCAGCTGGGTTAACGGCCGTCCTAAGCCTAGATCAGAATTAACTGAAGTTTGCTTATCGGTAGGCGAAGCGTACACCAATGACAAACTACCGCTCCCCAAATCTACAGCCATGAGGCGCTGTTCTTTAGATTTAGCAATAAAGTTAACAATGTTCGTTAAGGCATTCGCCGTCGAAGTGGCCGGTGATGGACTCCAATCGTTCACTTCTCGAATACCGGGCAGCTGATTGATTTTCAAGACGCGGTAGGTTTCACTAACCAATTCGATCGCATCATCAAGATTTTCTGTTTCTAATTGGGGCTGCAGGTTTGAAGTGAGCTTTAGCTCATTGGCTGAATCAAAGCGGGTTTCAACATCTTCGTGAACCCCTTCATTTCCAGCAAAAATCACGGTTGGTCGCCAATCTGAATCCGTTTCCTCAACCCCAATTGCTATCGTATCTACAAGTTCTAACAATCGGCCCCGCGCCCCATCATTCGTACCGCCCGTAATTAAAATAAGATCAGGGCGATTCTGGACGATGATGGCAATTTGGGCGCCTTTTGATCGTGTATCGCTTAAGCTGAATACATCAATAACTTCTGTGTAATTCGTTTGCATCACGTGATGCGCCTGATTCAGGCTAACATGATTAAAAAGACCCGTTAAAATAGTTCGCAACCGCGGCGCACAGCTAATAATGGTCGTAAAGTAATCAACACCAGAGCCATTCGCTTGAAACGGCCGTATCAATTCACCTCGATCATCTAAAAATCGTCGCCCCGTAATCTTTGCCAGATGGCGAAGGCCATTTTGGATGCCAATACGCACATCCAGCCAGGGTTCTCCAGCCGTTGTCATCGTCGAGGTGTGCGCAATCAATCGGTAGCTTCCAGATACAACCTCAAACAAAGCTAACTTTGTTAACGTTTGGCCGCAATCAGCAACGAGGTATGATTTTTCTGAAACAAACGCCTGCGGATCTTCATTCATAAGGTTAACTACCACCGCCGATTAATTGCCCCAAAGATGAAATGATAAAACCAACGCGTTCGGAAAAAATGAGCAAGCTCGTATTAAGGGTTGCTGCAAAAAGATAGCCAAAAGTGATGGTCAAAATAAGATTGCCAGCCTGACTGGTCAGACGCCTAGCCACTGATGGGGTAGCCGGCGTGGCTTCATTCTTAGATTGCCTTTGGGTAAATTGAAAAGAGAGGAGCGTAACGGCCGTTAAAAGGGCCGCAACAATCGATTGTCCCACAAATATTTCAGTTTCATAATCAGAAATCACAATTTGAGGCCAAAGCGTCCCGCGAATCGCGCCAATTAAAGCAACTGCTGAGCCAATACCAATCATCAGGGCAACCGTAATCTTGCTTAGCCAAGCAATTTGGGGCAGCACCTGAAATAGAAGTAAAAAGGAGAAAAAAAGCGGTACATACCAAACTAAACCGTTTAAATCGCCGCTGTCTGATTGAATTTCTCTAAATATGGGCACAAGCACCTGTTGAAAAATCACAAGCCCAGAATAGGCGGCGCTAACGCCAACCAGAATATGCACCGCAAATTTATAAAGTGGGTTGTCACCAATTAGATAGCTAAAAATAAACAGTGTCAGTACTAAACCAACAATCAAGCCAATCAACTCAGTCACGACGCCCCTCCGCTCTGCGGTTGACGGCGAATGCCGTAGGCAAACAGCACTACGATCAGCAAAATAATTGCCACCATCTGAGCGGCCGCACCGGCATTGGCCTGCTGCCGCAATCGGATTTCCGTCGTTCTTTCAGATACATCCTGAGCGGCAACGACCTGATGGGTCATAATGCCGTCGATTTGCCCGGTCAATTCGTAAGGTCTAGCAATTGGCTCTAAGGCTGTGGTGGTACTCAATAAAATTGACCTTTCCCCAGCCACTGTACCAATTTGTTCAATCCAATTGATAAGGGAGTCTCGTTCAGACGTAACTAAGACTATTGTGTTAATTTCAGCTTGACTAATCTGCGCCAATGCAGGGAACGAGCGGCAAGCTAAGTCATTGCCGCCCAGACAATCTCCCAGCAAGCGTAAACCAACAGCCTCACCGGGAATATAAATCAAATTATCGTCATTGATCTGCTCATAATCAGAAAGCAGCCCAACCGTTGTTGGGTGTTGGGTAATGGCGATTATTTCGTTCCCCTGCTCATCAAGAAGCCCTAAAATTGCCTCGTTTTGATAATTTAATTCACCATTCATGGCTGGGGTGTGTTCGAATGCCATGAGCACAGTTTGCCCAGAGGTGTTTTCCAACTGGCGATAAGCTTCGTTTCCGACCAGTTCAGGTGTAGAAAGAGTTAACGGGAACAGTGCAGGTGACACCCAAACTAACGCAACAGCCACAGCAATTAGCAAAATAATGATCAAATTCCAGAAGTTGGGTAAGGAAACGGCCGTTTCAGGTAGTTCACCCGCTGCACTCACTTCATCTTCTTGTAAAAGCTGGCGTAAAAGCTCAATTTGCTTCGTTTGATCGGCTGAAATTTTGAGGGCTGAAGGGGTCGTAGAAGGTTTTGTTGGCAAAATTGGATTTTCAATTTTGATGATGCCGCTTAAGCCCGCAATTGCACCTGCTTCAACCTCTTCTTTGACCGCGGCCAGTCCGCTGGTCGATTCAAGAAGCACCTCGCCCGTTTTTAATTCCTCGGGCTTAAACTTTTCCAGCCAGTCAGGAATCGTCGCCTCAACTAAGTCAGGCTCAGCTTGCGGCGGAGGGAGTTTATCTAATAAGGAAGAATCCCAATCTGATCGTTGATCTCCTCTCGACGTTGACGTATCAGAATCAACTAGCCATTCTGGAATGTCATCACTCTCATTTTCTAGAATTTCTGGTAAGCCGCCCTCATCATTTCCCAACCAATCTGGCAAATCCGCTTTTTCAAGCTCCATTGGTAAATCAGATAGGTCAAGGGCGTTGTCATCAACTAGATCAGGGTTTAAGGCAGATGGGAGAGAGCTGCCAATGAGGCCTTCATCGCCAGGGCGCATCTGTGTCAGCCATTCCGGCAACTCGCTTTCAATCTCTTCGCTAACCTCTGATTCAAACCCTTCCGATGGCTCATTGCCAACTGGTGGACCAAGTTCATTCATCCAATCTGGCAAAGATTCAGGGATCGGATCTTTTGCATCTTCGTCACTGCCAAAATCCCACTTATCTATTTCTTCAAGAGGGTCAGGCTGTTGTGGCTCATCATCTTCTTCAATGCTCGGAGCGGCAGCAACCTCAGGCTCTTCGTCAGGCTGCTCAGATTCATCGGGGGCATCAGGCACCTCAAGCGACCCATCTTGAATATCCTGCATATCGGATAACCAATCAAAGGAATTATCAGCTGGGGCTTCTTGATCAGGCTCACCAAATAAATCGGCCTCAAACTCATCACCCCCCGTTTGAGCAGATTCACCAAACAGATCAGCCTCGAACTCATCGGCCCCTGTGTCAGCAGATTCACCAAATAAATCGGCCTCAAATTCATCACCCCCCGTTTGAGCAAGGTCGCCAAACAGATCATCTAGAGACGCTTCGGCAGGCTCGTCCGCACTGCCTTCAGGGAGGTCGACACCGCCTGTTTCAAACATCCAATCAAGTTCAGACTGGGCAGTCTCATCCTCTTGGCTATCACCCGTATCATCTGAAAGCCAATCGGGAATATTGCCGTGTTCGCTAAGAAAATCCTGATCGTCTTGGGCATCACCAGAAGCAAAATCATCATTGAACAAGGCACCCACTGCATCAGAAACGGCCGTTTCATCCTCAGCAGGCTTGTCGCTCATAATTTGTTCTTCAAACTTTTCGATACCATCGGGATCAGAGAGCCAATCAGTCACTGAAAGCGAACTATCTTTTTCAGATATATCTTGGGCTGGGCTTTGAGATTCAGCCAAATTTGCTAGCCAATCTTCTTCAAAATCATCGTCGGCCGAAGCCTCTAAATTCATTTGAGATTCAGTGAGTTTATCCAACCCTTCAAGCCAATCAGATGCACCGGCATCCTGAGCCGAAAAGTCATCTAACCAATCTTCATTGCCGTTAGGGTCTCCCAGCTCTTCAAGGTTTGTAAGCCAATCCGTTAAGCCTGCCCCCTCACCCGATTGAGTCTGGGGCTGATCGGCCGTGTTCTCATCACCTGTGGGTGCAAGACCAGAAATCTCGCTGTCTAAAAATGGATCGGGATCATTTAAAATGTCAGTCAGGCCGCTGCCTGCATTGTCTGAAAGTTCACCTGTCTCGTCTTGGACGGCCGCCGAATCATTAAGCCAATCGGTCAAACCACCGCCCGATCCACCAATCTCGTCATCATCCTGAACCTGATCATCATTTTTATCCGCTGGATCAGACAACCAATCTGTTAAACCAATCCCAGATTCATCAGGTGGGATAAGTTCATTCGTTTGCTCTTTGAGAATATCGGTTAAACCAGCTAACACATCCACATCAGATTCCAAGCCAACGGGTTCATCAGATTCTGCGGCATCTTCAACAGCTTCGTTTGTGTCGGTCGGCTCTTGCAGCCAATCTGGCAAGTTTGCCCCTTCACCACCAAATTCATCTTCAATCTTGGTAACTTCGTCTTCAATTTCTGGCAAATCGGGGTTGTTTACGAGATCAAGATAAAGCTCAGTTGTAATACCAGCAGATTGAGGAATGATTGGTTCCGAATCAATTTGATCGAGCAACCAATCTGGTAAATCATCCGTCAAGGCATTATCAGATTTTATCTCTTCGATGTGAGTTAATTCGTCTGTCGAAATTTTCGGACGCTCGGATGGGTCGCCACTGACACCAGACTCATCTTCTTCATCTTCGAGTGAATGTTCGCCGGTGCGAAGCCATTCAGGCAATAACCCTGGATTGAGTTCCCCGGTTTCGCCGGGCTTACGGGTGGGCAATGAGAAAGCTTGTGGACCAGAAGCTGATTCTTCTTCCTCTTTAGCAGCCTCGTCTTCACTGAGCGACAAATCATCCTCCACTAACCGGCGTCCACACTTATCACAAAAAATGCGGTCACTTTCGTTAATGGCGTCGCAATGAGGGCAGACAATTTGTGAACTCTGGGGAAGTTTATCACCACAGTTGCTACAAAACTTACTGCCTTGAGGGTTCCTAAACTGGCAAGTGGGGCAAATAATTTCCTGGCTCATTTGTTATACGGCCGCTCCATTCCCAACAGCAATCGAATCGAAAGCATTACTGTTCCTAAAGCAATCCCTAATATCAGACCCCGAACCCCAGATGCAACCACAACCGTATCAATCACCGTTGAGATTGTCGCGATTAACGACGAAGCCGATTCAGGAATGATTGATAGGCGGGGCAACACACTGCCAATTAATGCAAAAATGACGGTTAGTAAAAACAGAACCGTTTTCAGAGAGCGCCGCCTCCTCAGTAAATTGACAATTGCAAATAGCAGAAAAAAAGCGAGCAAAGAGGCCAAGGCGGACTCAAGCGGGAGTTGCACATTTTGGAAAAGATAGTTGACAGTGCTTCCCCCAACAAGATCCATCCCGAGTTCATCAGCCAATGCGCCAATAAACACAAGCAGCATACTAATAATTAGAACACCGCTGTAAAGGTTCCGCTCGTTTAGCAAGCGACGAATATGCACAATAAATAGATTAAAAACACCAAACAGCAGGGCGATCGCGGCTAAGATAGCCCCCCACGTCAGCGTGATCCGATTAATGGCGGGAGCAGAAAACAACAGCCCAATTAGAGTTAAAAGGCCCATTGAAATCGCAATCACGGTTGGTAATCTTTTTGTGAGCATGTCCTATTCGCCAATATGCTGGCTGGCATTCTCCTTATTGTGTAACAAATTGAAAAATCGTAACGCCGACGATGGTTATTGCAATCACCCAGCGCAATAAGTCTTGAACTTGCAGTGAAGCAATTTGGGACGGTTCTTTCTTAATGTATGCTCCAGCGGCAAAAAGTTCTTCGCCGATAATGACGTTTTCAGAAACGGCCGTTCCAATTGCCAGAGCTGTTGGGTCATCCGTCGCAATGATTTGTTGAATGTTTTGACGATTAGCCGCTTCACCAATAATGCCAATCTCTGCACCATACCGACCGGCCAGCACGTGGCTCAGCACCTTATTCTGCATCAGCTCAGACGTGACGCCCGCTGCAAAGGCAAAATTGTCTTCGGTTTGCGCAATAAACTGGGCGTGATTAGGTTGGTATTGATAAAGGCGATCCGCGGCATCATAGGCGTTGCGAATCTGATTCTCAGCTAGCGGCAGCAGCGTGCCATTGCCCACGGTCACAATGGGCGGCGTGTTATTGGCGCAGCTGTCCTTGGCCAATGCGCTCAAAAATTGGGTGGCCGCGATACTGGTCGCGGTTTCGGCACCCGTTACACCAGCTTGGCCTAAGCTTATGTGCAGCTTTTGACCACTTTCCACAGCTCGCCCGACCTGCCCGCTGAGCTTCTCATAGGCTGGCAACGGCCGTAACCGAAAATTACTTCGCCCCAGCCGAATCTGACGACTCGCCAAAAAGAGAAGCATCGTTAACAAGAGTAAAATCGCAATTACAATTTGAAGACTCATATCAAGATTCGTCTGTGTCTAATTTTTGTTGAAGCAATTGAAGGGCGGCGGGTTTTTCTAGCAGTTCAGCCCAGTGTCCAATTTGGTTTGTGGGAAAAAACAACGAAGCGGCTGGTTGTAGAACCCACAACATCTGTCCTCCAATGAAGGAAAGAGGTTGCCCGGCTTCAAGCAAAAATAAGGTTGGAAGTTGGAGGCCCCACTGAGTAATTTTGCGAGCGACCTTCTCAACAGTTTGGGCCTCTAAAGATGATAATGGCTGCATTTACAAATGTTCTTACATTCAAGCGATCTTCAACAAACAGCTCAGATACTTTATTGCTCATTGAAAACCGCTTTGGTGAGAACAAAAATTTATTTTGAAAAAATACAGATTAAAGACCTTTTTGTTCTCTACTTAGTCGAGAGATAAAGTGTGCTTGTTGTAATAGTAAAACAAAATTAACTTTACGTAATATATGCGGAAGTATAGCACGTTTACATAGTCATGTAAAGCAAGGAAAGGTCACCCCTACCTATATTTTTCGCCTCCAAACGTCATCAAAAGAAGGTCAATTATTCAAGATTATGTTAAACTAACTGACCAATAATCAATCGTTCATAAACAGCAATCGTATGAAAATAATTGTCATTTTTAACCCATGGGCAAATCGTGGGAAGGCCCAATCTAAACAAGCTGAATTAGAAAGTCTTTGCCAGCGGCACGGTTTTTATCTGCAGATTACTCAAAGAGCAGGAGATGCTCAGCGGTTTGCCAAAGAAGCAGCCGAAGCGGGTGCTGATATTGTGGCAGCGGCAGGTGGAGATGGTACGGTACATGAAGTTGTAAATGGTTTATGTCAAGTGGAAAACTTGACAAGCCTTCTAGGCATCTTGCCCGTTGGGTCTGGCAATGATTTAGCGTTTGGGTTAGGCATACCAACCCGTTTAAGCTTAGCTGCCGAAAGATTGCTTAATGGTCAAACAAAAAAGGTTGATCTTGCCAAGATTGAAGATGAAAACGGCCGTTTTCAATATGCCGACAACAACTTAGGTATCGGCTTTGACGCCCAGATTGTCATCCAAACAGAGTCAATCAATTGGCCGGGCGGCTTTTTCCTCTATTTGTTCGCCACGCTAAAAACACTCTTCCAAGAGTTTCGAATGATTCCCCTGGACATCACCTTTGACGGTGAGACCGTTCAACAGTCTACTCTTTTTCTGGCTTTAGGCGTTGGTGCCCGTGGGGGAGGTGGTTTTATGCTGACACCCTTTGCAAAACATGATGATGACCTTGTTGATAGCTGCCTCGTTGCTGAAGCCAGCCGGTTACGTGCCTTAACGTTATTGCCGTCTGCGATTAACGGCCGTCACGTCAATGTCAAAGAGGTCACGATGCGGCAAAGTAAAAAAATCATTATTCGCTCCACAGACCCCATGCCCATCCACATAGATGGAGAAGTCTTTGCCTATCCTGAAGACAATGTCAAAGCAGTAACCATCACCTCAATCCCAAAAGCCCTTCAAGTCCGACTTTAACCATACAAAACGGATTCACAGCACACCAGATAATTCTGCTCTACCAAGGTCAATCGTTGAAACTTTCCTATAATTAGGTAAAGTAACGGCATTCAATTCAATCAGAAGTTAGCAACAGGCTAGCAACGATTTCTAAAGAACCTATGCGTACTCTAAAACAAGCGCTTGCAGACCATGAACTCATCCTCCTTCGCGTCATTGGTGAATGGTGGGAACTCGATTTAACCGGCTCTGATAAACCGAGCTCCGTTAATGAATTAGCGATAACGCTCGAAAATCTCAATATGAAAATAGAGCGAGATCACTCTCCTCCGGAAGAAGCTGAGGCTTTAAACGCGCTTATCGAAAATGGGGGGCGGGTACCAGTGGCCACTTTTGCTCGAGACCATGGCGATGTTCGCATGATGGGTCCCGGAAAATTAGAGCGGGAAGAGCCCTGGTTTGATCCGCAAAATCCTGCTGAAGCCTTATGGTATCGAGGCATGCTATTCCGCGGCTTTGATGACACGGCCGAAGGGCTAATTGAATTTTACTATCTGCCTAATGAACTGTTTACTCAATTTGAAATAGATGAACAGGTTCAAAAGAGCGTCGAAACTCCAAAAAGCGTCAAGACCCATCCTGATGTAGCTGAAATGACTCCCGTAGCTGAAGAACCGACCGTTGTGTCAGAAACGGCCGTTGTGTCAGAAACGGCCGTTATCGACGAGCTTGAATATGCGGATGAAGACGAAGGGCCGCCTCCTGAATTTGATGAATCCGGAGGCGAAACGGCCACCGCCCAAAAACAGCGTAGCTTTGAGCCAATTGGAACCGAAGAAGATGAGCCAACCTTCGGCAAAGGGCCAATGCCCGACTTTCCCAAGCCGAAACCAGCCATTCGCAATATTCCCGAACCCGAATATGTGCCGCTTGACCCACTGGGGCAGGAGCAGGAGGCGTTGTCTACCTCGCCTGAAGCCGGGAAACAGGCGTCTGCCAAAACATTAACGGCCGTTGAGCCACCCAACAGCGTACCATCAGAACGAGTTGATACAGTCGATGACCTCACCTCTATTCTTATTATGGCTCAAAAAATTGGGTTAGATAAAGAAACTAGCCCAGAGCTAGACAAATACTTAATCGACAAAGACCCAGAGCGACGCTCGCTTCTAATCAACCTCGCCCTGGAAATGGAAATGGTGCGCCAGACCCCAAACGGCTTGCGAACCACAAAAACGGCCGTGAATTGGCTCCAGCAAAGCCGTGAACAACAGCTGCGTGAAATCGCAGATGCATGGAGCCGCAGTTTATGGAATGAGCTTCGCCATACCCCTGAGATTCAGTGTGAAGGGGACAATTGGGAAAACGACCCTATCTTAGCTCGCAATGGGCTGCTTGAAGCACTGCCTCGCAACATCAAATGGTTTAAAGTGGAAGAGCTTGTTCAAAATATGAAGCTCAAAATGCCAGATTTCCAACGGCCAGACGGTAATTTTGACACTTGGTACATCCGAGACAAAGCAACACAGCAATATATTTCAGGTTTTGATAACTGGGACCTCGTCGAGGGACGACTTATTGCCTTCCTATTACAGGGACCTCTTCGCTGGCTTGGCTTAACGCTCACGGCCAATACCCCCCAAGGACCCTGCTTTAGCGCCACTGACCGCCTCATTGAATGGGTCTCAGAAACGGCAGCCCCCAAAGACAGCACGCGCCAGCCGCTCACGATTCAGCCAGAAGGGTTGATTAAAGTGTCTCAAAACGCCGATCGGTATCATCGTTTTCAAGCGGCACGCATTAGCGATCCATTACCAGTCACGTCTAAGGACACTTTTCTGTATCGCCTGACGCCTGACGCTTTAACCAACGCCCAAAAGCAAGGCATCACGCCCGATCGGGTCCTCCAATTTTTAGAAACAGCTAGTGGACGGCCGTTACCGGCTGGGGTTAGGCGAGCCGTCAACCGCTGGAGCGAAAACGGCATCGAAGGCAGGCTTGAGACAGTGGCCGTCCTTCGCGTTCGAGATGCTGAAATCATGCAGACCTTGCGCACCAATCCTAAAACGCGAGATTACATCGGGGAAAGCCTTGGCAACCTCGCCGCCACAGTAAAGCTTGAACATCGAGACGATCTACACGCCGCCGTCGTTCAGCTTGGTCTGCTGCTTGACGTATCCATGTAAAAAACAACGATTATTAAGTAAGTCACATTGACCGAAATCTCCCTTACATTTCTTTTTGTGATTTATTTGGAAACAAAAACTATTAAATGACATCCGAAATTTACAAAAAACCAGTTGAACTACTCCAAAATCTGATTCGTTTTAACACCACAAACCCACCCGGGCATGAGTTAGCCTGCGTGCAATATATCAACACCCTTATGCAAGATGCAGGCATCGAAACTATGATCGTTGCCAAAGATGACCAGCGTCCCAATCTCATTGCCCGACTAGAAGGGCGTGGCGAAGCCCCTCCCTTGCTTTTACAAGGACACGTCGATGTGGTCACAACCGCCAATCAAGATTGGGAGGTTGATCCATTTGCCGCTGAAATTATCGATGGCTACGTCTGGGGTCGAGGCGCACTCGACATGAAGGGAGGTGTGGCCATGATGGTGGCAGCCGTCCTCAAAGCGAAAAAGGAAAATGCCTCTTTGCCGGGTGATGTCCTCTTAACCATTTTGAGTGATGAGGAAGCAAGCGCCAATTTTGGAGCAAAATTTTTAGTTGATGAGCACCCAGAACTATTTGACGGGGTTGAATTTGCCATTGGTGAGTTTGGCGGCTTTAGCATGGAAATTGCTGGCAAGCGTTTTTACCCGATTATGGTTGCTGAAAAGCAGGTTTGTTGGACTCAGATAAAAATTGCGGGGCCGGGCGGGCATGGCTCCATGCCCATACAGGGCGGCGCCATGGCTAAACTTGGTCTCATTTTAAACACGCTTGATACAAAGAAGCTGCCGCTTCATGTGACTAAAGAAGCAAAGATGATGTTTGATGCTATCGCTGCGGGTCTGCCAACTGTGCCTAAACTGTTGTTTGGTCAATTAACAAACCCTTACCTTGCGCCCCGAATCATGAATTTAATGGGCGATTTGGGCAAGCCCCTTAGCGCATTGCTATACAACACGGTAAGCCCAACCATCGTAAATGGGGGCGAGAAGATTAATGTCATCCCCAGCGAGATTCTGCTCAATTTGGACTGTCGGCTTTTACCGGGCTTTACGCCAGATGATGCCAAGAAGGAACTCCATGAGCTACTGGGAAATGATATTGAAATAGAGGTTAAAAACTTTGATCCAGGGCCATCAAACCTAAATATGGGTGAATATGAAACGCTGGCTCAAATTTTGCGAGAAGCTGATCCGGACGGAACACCCGTGCCCATGCTGTTAACGGCCGTTACAGACGCTCGTCACTTCGCGCGTCTTGGCATTCAAACATACGGCTTTTTACCAATGCAGCTTCCCAATGATTTCAACTTCTCCCAAATCATCCACGCCGCCAACGAGCGTATCCCTGTTGAGGCGCTTGCGTTTGGCACAGAGGCAATCTATCAGGCAATCCAACGAATTGGGGCTAGAGGTAATTAGGGATTGGGCAATTGGAGATTGGGGGATCGGGAGATTAGGTAATCTGGTAATTGGGTAATGACGAAAATTAGAGCTGTAAGCCTATCGCTTTCAGCCAAACACTAAAAAATATGACTATTAAAAACACAGTAGAAATTAACGGCATTGAATTCACCTATTTGGAGGCCGGTAAAGGGCCGCTCGTCGTCTGTGTTCATGGCTTTCCAGACACGGCCGTAACGTGGAACGATACGCTAGAAGAGCTATCCCAGATAGGCTATCGCGTCATTGCACCATTTACGCGGGGGTATTATCCAACGGGTATCCCGGCCGATCAAAGTTACACGCCCATCGACCTAGGTCAAGATTTGCTGGGGTTTATTGATCAATTTAGCGATGGGCCAGCCATTGTGATTGGGCACGATTGGGGGGCGATGGCAGCCTATACGGCCGCTAACATCGCTCCTGAAAAAATTAGCAAAATGGTCACCGTTGCCATTCCACATCCAAGGTCGCTAAGACCTTCACTATCCGGCATGTGGGCAGCACGTCACTTCATCACCTTTCAATTTCGAGGCCCCACAATGCGCAAATTTCGACGTGATAACTATGCCTTTGTTGACGAAATTTACCGCCGCTGGTCACCCACCTGGGATTTTCCGGCCTCTGAAACAGCCCCCATGAAAGAAGCACTCACCAAACCGGGCGTGCTAGAAGCTATTTTGGGTTACTATTGGTCTTTTTCAAAAGGGTTTCGTGACTCAGATATCCAAAAGTTTGCCAATGGCAAAACATCTGTGCCAACGCTCACTATTATTGGAGACGCTGACGGGGCGCTCAATGCAGACACCATGGCAATCACACCACACGCGTTCACAGGGCCCTACCGCTACGAAATTATTGAAGGGGCAGGCCATTTCTTACATCGTGAACAGCCTGAAAGGTTTTTGTCTTTGGTAAAGGAATTT